>JANLYR010000202.1:0-4596 GCA_031365765.1 Hyphomicrobiales bacterium
GTTCGGGCGCGCAACCCTCGCTTGACCTGGCGATGCGGATCGCCGCGGTCACGGGAAACAAGGTCCAGGCGGGGGATTTCGTGGAGGACGTGATGGCAGAACAATCCCGGCTCGACAGCGTGGAGCAAGCGATCGCCGCCATCGCCAATGGCGAAATGGTGGTGGTCGTCGATGACGACGACCGCGAGAACGAGGGCGATCTGATCGCCGCCGCCGCCAAGATCACAGTCGAGCAGATGGCCTTCATGGTCCGCCACACATCCGGAATCGTCTGTGCACCGATCACCGCGGAAGACGCCCGCCACTTGAAGCTCGATCCGATGGTGGCGCTGAACGACGCGCCGATGGGCACCGCGTTCACCGTCTCGGTCGATTACAAGGAAGGATTGACCACCGGCATTTCGGCCCGCGAGCGCTGCGCCACCGTGCATGCGCTGGCCAATCGCAATGTGCAGTCGGGAGATTTCGTGCGTCCCGGACATGTGTTCCCGCTGGTGGCGAAAACCGGCGGCGTGCTGATGCGCTCCGGCCACACCGAAGCCGCGGTCGATCTCGTCAAGCTCGCCGGGCTGCATCCGGCCGGCGTCATCTGCGAACTGGTCAATGACGACGGCAGCGTCAAGCGGGGCGCGCAGGTGATGAGTTTCGCACGCACGCACGGTTTCAAGATCATCTCGGTCGCCGACCTCATCGCCTATCGGCAATCGCGTGAGCGCCTGGTCGAGCAGTCGGCGCAGTTCGACGTCGACACCGCGATTGGAAAAGCGCGCGGCTTTTCCTATGTGACACCCTTCGACGCGGTGGAACAATTGGCGCTCGTTTTCGGCGACATTACCGGGGGCCGCAATATTCCCGTCCGCCTGCACCGCGAAAATGTTCTGGAAGACGTGTTCGGCAGCAGGCGCACGCTCGAACAAGTATTCGAAATCTTCAAGAAGGAAAAGCGCGGCGTCCTGGTCTATCTGCAGGAGGGGACGGCGGGCGTTCCGGCCGGGCAGAAATCGGCGGAGAAACTTGGCAGCGCCCAGCAGCGCCAACAGATCTGGCGCGACGTGGGGCTTGGCGCCCAAATCCTGCGCGACCTCAACGTCCATTCAATCCAGCTTATCACCACCAGCCAGCGGCATTATGTGGGCCTGTCAGGCTTCGGCATCGAAATCGCGGAAACGGTGAAGATCGGCGACTAGGTCACGCTGGATCGCCGGCCACAAGCCTGCCGCGCGCGAGCCACGCCATCCCATCGGCCGGAAGTGCCCCTGCAACTTTCTGCTCATACAGCGCGAGATCTTCGGCGCCGAAGATGCCGCTCCACCGGTGGTTCTCGCCCTTGTTGAAAAACCGGTCCTTGCCCCCGTGAAACATTCCCGAAACGCCCGGCATGAGGGCCGCCCCTTCGCGTTTCATGAAGGCGAACCCGGCCGCTTCCACCAGGCTGGGCCACATTTCCTCGTTGATTTCGATATCCAGAAACGACGCGATGCGGCGCATCTCGCCCGCAAGATCGGACTTCAAGTCGTTGTAATGAACGAGCAGAAGATTGGGCAGGTGCCGCGCCGTCCAGTAGGACTTCTCGAAGGCAAAAAACGACAGCAGCTGGAAACCGTCGGCTTCGCCCGCAACTGAACCCGTGTGCAGCCACTGGTGAAAATATTCCGCTGGATCGGCGGGTGCGCGTGGATAGGCCCTGGCGATGGTCTCGTCGGCAAGACCCGCCGCATCGAGCGCCGCCAGCACATTATCCTTGAAACCGGACGCATGGTTGTGCATCGACAGGGCCGCGTCGCGGCCGTCGCGGGCCACATGAATGTAGCGGACATCGTCATGCAGCGGCAGGCCGTCGAGTGGAAGATGCGATTTCAGCGCGCGCCGGTGGGGCTGCGCATCGATGCCTGCCCAGATCGTTTCAACCGGCGGCGCCAGGCGGCGGTCGATCCACGGCGACACGACGTCCAGCGGCCGTGGCCGCGCATCCTGGAAGATGAGCAGATTGACGATCTGCTGCGTCCAGGTCGTGCCGCATTTGGGGTAGGTCGCCACGACAATGTCGCCGGGACGTGGCCGGTAATCCTTCCACCTCCGGCTGTCGATGATCCAGGTTCGGTATTCGCGCGTTGGGCCACGCAACTTCATGACCGGCGACTTTAGTGGGGGGCCACGAAAGCGCAACTCTTCCTGTCGCCCTTGCTCCGGACTACAGTGAGCGATGCCCCAAGCGGTCAAGCACGTGGCGCCGGCCCTCCGCCTCATCGGGTGGCGCGAGCATGTGCGCCTGCCGGAACTGGGGCTCGGTCCCCTGGTGGCCAAGGTCGATACCGGAGCCCTATGGTGCGCGCTCCATGCCGAGGCGGTCACCATCCATGGCAGGAAGGTCCGCTTCAGCGTCAGGCTGGGCGAACGCCTGCATGAGTGCGAGGCGCGCCTGCACGGGGCCAAGAATATCCGAAGCTCCAGCGGCCACAGCCAGAACCGGCTTGTCGTTGAAACGGAGCTGGTCGTGGGACAGCAATCCTTCACCGCCGAAGTGACGCTGGCGGACCGGACGGAGATGGGCGTGCCCATGCTCCTGGGGCGCGCCGCGATCCGCGGCCGTTTCATGGTTCACGCCGGGCGGACCTTCCTGCTCGATGCGAAAGTAAAAAGACGAACATGAAAATCGCCCTGCTCACGCGCAATCCCAAACTCTATTCGCATCAGCGCATTATCGCTTCGGCGCAGGCGCGCGGCCACGAAATCGTGCCGATCGACTATCTGCGCTGCTACATGAACATCACCTCGCGCAAGCCGGAGCTACGCCTCCTTGGCGAGAAACTCACCGGGTTCGAGGCGGTCATCCCGCGCATCGCCGCCTCGCACACCTTCTACGGTCTCGCGGTGCTGCGGCAGTTCGAGATGATGGGCGTCTATCCGCTCAATGAATCGGTGGCGATCGACCGGTCGCGCGACAAATTGCGGAGCCTGCAGATCCTGGCGCGCGACGGCGTCGGCCTGCCGGTCACCGCCTTCGCCAATGATTCAACCCGCACCGACGACGTGCTCGAAATCGTGGGCGGCGTTCCCGTCGTGATCAAGCTGCTCGAAGGCACGCAAGGGATCGGCGTGGTGCTGGGCGAGACGCATAAATCGGCGCGCTCGGTGATCGAGGCGTTTCATGGCGCCGACATCGCCATCCTGGTGCAGGAATTCATCAAGGAGTCGGAAGGCCGCGACATCCGCGCGCTTGTTGTGGGCAGGAAGGTGGTCGCCACCATGGAGCGGGCCGGCGCCTAGGGCGATTTCCGCTCAAACCTGCATCGCGGCGGCACCGCCACCAAGGTCGATCTGACGCCGCTCGAACGCGCCACGGCGCTCAAGGCCGCCTCCTCGATGGGATTGAACGTGGCAGGCGTCGACATGCTGCGCTCGAAGCGGGGACCGGTGGTGATGGAAGTCAACTCTTCGCCCGGACTGGAAGGCATCGAAAAGGCAACCGAAGTCGACGTCGCCGCCGCCATCATCGACTTCCTGGAAAAGAACGCAAAGCCGGGGAAGACGAAAACGCGCGGCAAGGGCTGAAACGCGTCAGCGCCTTGTCAGGCCACCCAGCACACCCCGGATCAGCGCGTTGCCCAGCGAGCGCGCCACCGTTGAGCCCAATTGCCGGCCGACGCTTGAGGCCATGTTCTTGACGAAACGCTCGGTCATGCCTTCGCGCTGATAGCCCGAGGGTGCGGCCTTGCGCTCCGTTTTGGCGGCCGCTACCTCATCTCGCACCTTGACGCTCGCTTTCGTCTTCTTCTGCAGAAGTTCATAAGCCGACTCGCGGTCCTCGGGTTTCTCATATTGTCCGTACACGGGCGAATTGGCGATCGCGCGCTGGCGCTCATCCGGTGTGATGGGACCGAGCCGCGATGACGGCGGGCGGATCAGCGTGCGCTCGACCATGGTCGGCACGCCCTTCAAATCGAGCACCGAAACCAGCGCCTCGCCCTTGCCCAACTGGGTGATCACGTCCTCGGTCTTGAATGCGGGGTTGGGCCGGAAGGTGGAGGCCGCCGTCGCCACCGCCTTCTGCTCGCGCGGGGTATAGGCGCGAAGCGCGTGCTGCACGCGGTTGCCCATCTGCGCCAGGACGCTGTCTGGAACATCGAGCGGATTCTGCGTCACGAAATAAACGCCCACCCCCTTCGAGCGGATCAGCTTCACCGTCTGCTCGATCTTCTGGACGAGCCCCGCCGGTGCGTCGGTGAACAACAGATGGGCCTCGTCGAAGAAGAAGACGAGCTTGGGTTTCTCGGGATCGCCCACTTCCGGCAGGTCCTGGAACAGTTCCGACAGAAGCCACAGCAGGAAGGTTGCATAGAGCTGCGGCGAACTGACCAGTCGATCGGCGGCCAGCACATTCATGTAGCCCCGGCCGTCGCGGGTGGTGCGCATCAGGTCCTTGATGTCGAGCGCCGGCTCGCCGAAAAAGCGGTCGCCGCCCTGCTCCTCGATCACCACCAGGCGGCGCTGGATGGCGCCGATGGTCTGGTCGTTGACATTGCCATATTCGGTGCGAACGTCGCCGGCGCGCGCCGCCAGGTCCGACAGCAGCGCCCGCAGGTCCTTGAGGTCGAG
>JANLYR010000208.1:0-2232 GCA_031365765.1 Hyphomicrobiales bacterium
GAAATCCCGGACATGAGCAGGAGTGGCGTAGTCGCTTCAGCGTTATTCATCTACGATGAATCCGGCCGGATCAAAAGCCGGCCGGGATCGTCCAAGATGCTTACTTCACCTCGCTGAGACGTTCAGCTATGGAAAGGTTATCCTTGGTTACCGCAACTGGGGTCAACAGCAAAACCTTCTCCGCAGGCTTGGTGCCGTCCTTGAGAAATGCGACCAATGTCTGCACACCAAGCGCGCTCTGCTTGCCGGGGAACTGTTCAATGGTGGCCGTCAGTCCCCCATCGCGAACTTGCGCCAACGCTTCTGGCAGCGCGTCGAAGCCAATGATCGCGATGCCCGAGAGGTTGCGGCCTTTCACCGCCTCCATAGCACCGAGTGCCATATCATCGTTTGCCGCAACGATCACTTTTGGTGGCTCAGCCATGCCGGACAACGCGGCCTCCGTGACCGACAGGCCAAGGTCGCGTTTGAAGCCAGCTGTTTGCTCAAAAACTATCTTATACTTATCGTTGCCGTCTAGCACGTTGTGCAGGCCCTTGTTGCGATCAATGGCTGGCGAGGCGCCCGATTGGCCTTGCAGGTTGATGATGGTGGCGCCATCAGGAAACATCTGCATTATAAGCTGGCCTTGGGCTTCTCCGCCCTTCACGTTATCGGCGCCGATATGGGCTAGAATGCCATCGACGGACGGCACACGGCGATCGACCGTCACCACAGGGATACCTGCGTCCACAGCCTGCTGCAGCGCTGGGGCCATGGCGTCTACTTCATTTGGGCTGATGACGATGCCTTTAACTCCTTGCGTAATCGCTGCCTCGACATCGGCAGTCTGCTTTGGCGAGGATACCTGACCATCGCTCTCGATAACCTCGTATCCCTGCTTGACAATCTCGGCCTTGAAGGCGTTCAGCATATGAACAAAAAATGGAAAGCTTAAGCCCGGCACCGACGCTAGAATCTTGTCGGCGGCCTGGGCCGAGGTCGACGCTGACAGCGCAAGAACCACAATTCCCGTTAAAACCAACCGCCTTGTGAGATTTTTCATGTTTCTCCTCCCGCGAAAGATTTCGCAGCAGGGAAGATGCACGGGAGTTGATAGCCATTCAACAAAAAAGCGCCGAGAACGGAACCAGTGGCGGCAATGGACGGGATGAATTTACACCCGAACTCGATCACCGCTTCCCACGTAAGGCGGGATTGACAGTCAGACATTCTTGAGGAGCAGCCGAAGTCAAATCCGATGACGAACACGGCACCGCCACCGATTGTGTGGCCCACCTCGGTGTCGTTGTATATGGCACAGGCAGCTTTTTGGCTTGCTATGCTAGTATTGGAACCGCCTTCAGAGCGATTCGCCAAGTCAACTCCCAGAGGAGTAGCCCATGTCAACGCTAACCAGCGGAGCATCATCCCGCCATAGCTCGTCCAAGAGCTGGATCAAGGTGGTCGCAATGACGCTCCTACTCGCCGTCGTCGCATTCTTCCTGAGCCCGAATGCACCGTTCGGTGCTTTCTGGGCACCGGGGCCCGACGTCCCGGTGCCGACCGCAGGCCAGCTACCCTTCTTCATATTGCTCAACATTGGGGAGGCGCTTGCCTTCGGCCTCGGCATATCGTTCCTATTATTCGGCTATCCGGCAGTGCATGCCTTGTCACCCGCCTCCGCCTTATTGACACGAGCCACTCATTTGTCGATCGTGTGGTTACTGGCCAATTGGTGGCCTCACGATAGCTTACATCTTCACAACGGCCTGGCACTGGGCGGCTTGCTTGCCATTGAATACATCTTTCATGTCACATTGATTTTGGCGGGCGTGATTCTCGCCTACTTCTTCCTGACGATGCAGCGCCAGTCAGCGACGGCATCGTCTGGAGGTCGCTGATAGTAAAACTTTACCCGGAAATTTAGAGAACAGCTAACCCCAGGGTAGACCATTCCATGATTCAAACCGGAACGATAAAGCACCTGCCGCAAGAGCAGTTCGAAACTGAAGTCAGTTGATGCGCTCCTATGCGATGCTGGCCGCATTGACCTTGTTAGATGGAGCTGGCATCCCGCTGATAGGAGTGTTGAACAGCGGGATTGCGCGAAGCTTTGGTAACCCCTTTGCCGCTACGGCGGTCATGTTCGCAATCGCGCTGTTAGTGGCCGCTGGCATCACATTGCCGCTTTACGGGCTACCCACTACTGCACAGGTGAGCGCCGCGCCGACGATCAGCTACGGCGCGGGG
>JANLYR010000270.1:0-14840 GCA_031365765.1 Hyphomicrobiales bacterium
CGAATGGCACGTTTCTTGTTAAGTAAATCCGGGGGAACACATAAATGCACCTATCACGCCTCTTGCCGACAGGATTGTCATTGGCCGTGTGGCTGCCCGCGCCGATGGCCCAGGCGGCCACCACCGTCGACAAGGGCGACACGGCCTGGATGCTGGCGGCAACTGCCTTCGTCGTCATCATGACCATCCCCGGCCTGGCGCTGTTCTATGGCGGCCTTGTCCGCTCCAGGAACGTCCTCTCCGTGCTGATGCAGGTCATGGCGATCTTCAGCATCGTCTCGATCCTGTGGGTTCTCTACGGCTATTCGCTGGCCTTCACCGGCAATCCATCCGCTGGGCTCAATCCGTTCATCGGCGGCTTCTCCAAGCTGTTCCTGACGGGCGTCACCACGGCCTCGGAACTGGGCACCTTCTCCAAGGAAACCAATATTCCGGAACTGGCCTTCGTCATCTTCCAGATGACCTTTGCCTGCATCACGCCGGCCCTCATCGCCGGGGCCTTCGCCGAGCGCATGAAATTCTCGGCGGTGATCCTGTTCATGGTGCTGTGGTTCACCTTCGCCTATCTGCCGATGGCCCATATGGTGTGGTTCTGGGCCGGCCCGGATGCCTACACGCTGAGCGCCGACAACCTCGCCACGGTCACCGCGATGGTGGGCGAGACGGCGGCCAATGACTGGCTGGCGAAACTTGCCGCCGCCGTCGACGATGCCGCCAAGGCGGTGGTGCTGGCCGATTATGGCGCGGCGATCAACGCCACCAACGGCTATCTGTTCAACTGGGGCGCCATCGACTTCGCCGGGGGCACCGTCGTCCATATCAATGCCGGTGTCGCCGGTCTGGTCTGCGCCATCGTGCTGGGCAAGCGCGTGGGCTACGGCAAGGACCTGATGGCGCCGCACAACCTGACCTTCGTGCTGACTGGCACGGGTCTTCTCCTGTTCGGCTGGTATGGCTTCAATGCCGGGTCGAACCTCGAGGCCAACGGCCTGTCGGCCCTGGTCATCCTCAACACCACGATCGCCGCCGCCGCGGCAACGCTTGCCTGGACTTTTGGCGAGTGGATGTTCCGCGGCCATCCGAGCCTCCTCGGTGCCGCTTCGGGAGCGGTTGCCGGACTTGTCGCCATCACCCCGGCCTGTGGTTGGGTCGGGCCGATGGGGGCAATCGTCATCGGGCTAGCCGCGGGCTTCGTCTGCCTGTGGGCGGTGGTAACGCTCAAGAGCCGGTTCGGCTATGACGACGCGCTCGATGTGTTCGGGGTGCATGGCGTGGGCGGCATGCTGGGCGCCATTCTCACTGGCGTCTTCGTCAATCCGGCGCTGAACGGCGTCGGCGTCACCGACTATCTCGCCACCGACACGTCGGTCAAAGTGGTCGACTATGTGGCCTCGGCGCAGATCACGGCCCAAGTCGTGGCGGTGATCGTCGCGGTGGTGTGGACCGCGGTCGTCAGCTTCATCGCTTTGATGATTTGCAAGGCCACGGTGGGCTTGCGGGTCACCGAGCAGGAAGAGCGCGAAGGTCTCGACATCGTCGACCACGGCGAGCGCGCGTATAACTGAGGCAACGATATCCGGGACCGGTGGGAAAATTCCCGCCGGTCCCGGCGTTTTTTACGCCGCTTTAACCATGTGCCGTCAGACTGCCGTTAACCATTTGTTAGAGGGCACAAGCTGCCTTCGCGAATGACGGAGTGCTGCATGGCCTATGATCCTTCCTTCGATACCGACGACCGGGCCGTGCCGGGTGCTGTCCGGCGTTTCCTGCGCAACCGTCTGTTCGAACTTGCTTCCCTTCTGCTGTTCGCGGTGCTCATCACCCTGGGCGTGGCGCTTGCCACATGGTCGGCGGCGGACCCCTCCCTCAATCACGCGCTCGACCGGGTGCCCGAAAACTGGCTGGGTTATCCCGGCGCCGTGGTGGCCGACGAATTCATGCAGCTTCTGGGTTTGGGCGTGCTGCCGCTGGTGGCGATCCCCATGGCGTGGGCGGCGAGGCTTGCTGGGCATCAGCCGGTGCGGCGGCCGTTTCGTACCCTGGGCTGGTGGTTGCTTGCCGTCCTTTGCCTGAGCACGGCGCTGGCCGCAATTCCCGCACCCAACCGCTGGGCGCTGGCTTCAGGCCTTGGCGGCACGGCGGGCGACATCATCAACGGGCTGGCGCTGGCGGGCCCCGCCCTTCTGGCCCAAGGCTGGCTACCGCAATTCGTAACGGCGCTGGTGTTCACCGCCTGCGGTTTCGTCTCGGTGTGGAGGGCCGTTCACGTCGCACCGCTCGACCGCGCCAAATCGCCCAAACCCATGGCTCCGAGGGCTGTCAGCAAACGCCCCGCCATGGCGACCTGGAGGCATCTGCGCGATGCCTTCCAGTCGCTGCGCCAGCGCCATGGCGCATGGCAGGCCCAGCGCAAGGCGGCCGAACCCGCCGACCGCGGCGACATTATTGCGCGGCTAGCACCAGCACGCCCCGCCGGACGCGGCCGCATCGAGCCCCGGCTCGAGCGCATGCCGGCGATGGACGCCCTGCTGGCACCCGACGATGCGGACGAAATGCCTGCCGATGCCGTCGAAGAGGAGGGGCTGAACGTCGAACGCGCCGCTCCGGAGATCAAGGCGGCCAAACGGAGGCGCAAGGAACCTGCCCCCAGCCCGCGCGAGGCCGAGGCCTTTGAACTGCCGCCGCTCGAACTGCTGTCGGAACCCAAGCGCATCGCCCGCGCCGCCGACCTGACCGACGAGGCGCTGGAGCAGAATGCCCGTGCGCTCGAAGGCGTGCTCGACGATTTCGGCGTCAAGGGCCAGATCATCAATGTGAAGCCGGGCCCCGTCGTCACCCTCTATGAACTCGAGCCGGCACCCGGCATCAAGTCGTCGCGGGTCATCAGCCTTGCCGACGATATCGCGCGCTCGATGAGCGCCATCTCGGCCCGCGTCGCGGTCGTTCCGGGGCGCAACGCCATCGGCATCGAACTGCCGAACGCGAAACGCGAGACGGTTTACCTCCGCGAACTGCTGGGCTCCGAGGCCTTCGCCAATACCGGGCAGAACCTGGCTCTGGCGCTGGGCAAAAATATCGGCGGCGAGCCGATCTTCGCCGATCTCGCCCGCATGCCGCATCTGTTGATCGCCGGCACCACCGGCTCGGGCAAGTCGGTCGGCATCAACACCATGATCCTGTCGCTCGTCTATCGGCTGCCGCCGGAACGCTGCAAGCTCATCATGATCGATCCCAAGATGCTTGAACTGTCGGTCTATGAGGGCATCCCGCATCTGCTGTCGCCCGTCGTCACCGATCCCCGCAAGGCGATCGTGGCGCTCAAATGGGCGGTGCGCGAGATGGAAGAGCGCTACCGCAAGATGTCGAAGGTGGGCGTGCGCAACATCGATGGCTACAATGCCCGGGTGAAGCAGGCGCTTTCCAAGGGCGAAGGGATCGCGCGCACGGTGCAGACCGGCTTCGATGCATCTTCAGGCGAGCCGGTGTTCGAGCGCGAGCAGATGGAACTCTCGGCCATGCCCTATATCGTGGTCATCATCGACGAAATGGCGGATCTGATGATGGTCGCGGGCAAGGATATCGAGGGTGCGGTGCAGCGCCTGGCGCAGATGGCGCGTGCCGCCGGCATCCATGTGGTGATGGCGACGCAGCGGCCCTCGGTCGATGTCATCACCGGTACCATCAAGGCCAATTTCCCGACGCGCGTGTCGTTCCAGGTGACATCCAAGATCGACAGCCGCACCATTCTCGGCGAACAGGGCGCGGAACAGCTGCTCGGCCAGGGCGACATGCTCTATATGGCGGGCGGCGGGCGGATTTCGCGCCTGCACGGGCCTTTCGTCTCCGATGGCGAGGTGGAAAAGATCGTGCGCCACCTGAAATCGCAAGGGGCGCCCGAATATATCGAGGCCGTCACCGAGGAGCCGGAAGAGGGCGAATATGGCGATCCCGGTGCCATGGCCGGTGACGGCGGCGGGTCCGGCGACGATCTTTACGACCAGGCCGTGGCGGTGGTGCTGCGTGACAAGAAGGTATCGACCAGCTATGTCCAGCGCCGGTTGCAGGTGGGCTACAACAAGGCGGCAAGCCTGATCGAGCGGATGGAAAAGGAAGGCCTCATTTCCCCGGCCAATGGCACGGGCAAACGGGAAATCCTGGTTCCCGGCGACAGTGCCAGGGACTAGGGTGACCGCCTCAATATCGTCCGATTTGTTCCTGTAAGCGTTCCAGACCATTCATCTCCGGAAATCCAGAACATGCTCAGCAGACGCCAAATCCTGATCGGGGCCGCCAGCCTCTGTTTCGCGGCAAGCCCCGCCTTCGCCGCCAAATCCCTGACTCTGACGGATGAGCAAAAAGCCTCGGTCCAGCTCGTCTCGGATTACATCAACGGGTTCCAGCATCTGAGGGGCGAGTTCACCCAGATCAGTCCCAAGGGCAATCTGTCGCGCGGTGTGTTCCACATCAGCAAGCCGGGGCTGATGCGCTTCGAATATGCGCCGCCCAATCCGTTCCTCATCGTCTCCGACGGCCGTTGGCTCACCATCAAGAACCGCGCCAAAGAAAAGGGTGACCAGTTTCCGCTGTCGCAAACGCCCTTGCGGCTGGTGCTGAACGACAAGGTGGACCTGATGCGGGACACCGACATCATCGATTTCCAGAAAACGGGCGATCTCATTACGCTCACCGTCGAAGACAAGAAGGATTCACTTGGCGGCGGCCAGCTGATTCTGGTGTTCGACAGTGCCCGCAAGGCGCTGCAGCAATGGGTGGTGGTCGACGGCAAAAACCGGAGGACGACCGTGACGCTCGAAAACATCGTGGCGGGCGAGACCCCGGATCCCGAGCTGTTCGTGGTAAAAATCAACCGCAAAGAAAATATTTCGAAGTAGGGGTTGACATATATTGAAATCCCGATCCGGGGTCCTACATAATTCATCACGTGATGTGCTGCCTGACCTTTTTGCCCCCCCCGCTCACGGTCAGCCTGGCATTCATGAGCATCGATGTTCCCCCTCTCGATGCTTTGCGCTTCAAGCGCGTGGGCGTCCCGTTCCCCGACCGGACGCCCACTTTATTTTCAGGCGCTTGCATCGCATAGAGCTTGCGGGCAAAGCGCGTAATTCATGACCATCACCGTTGCCACCTGGAATATCAATTCGGTCCGTCTGCGCATCGATCTGGTGACGCGCTTTCTGGCGCAGTGCCAGCCCGACGTGCTGTGCCTGCAGGAGACGAAATGCCCGCAGGGACAATTTCCGGCGGGGCCGATCCGCGATCTGGGCTATACCCATATCGCCGAGCATGGCCAGAAGGGCTATCACGGGGTCGCCATCGTCTCGCGGCTGCCGTTCACCGAATTCGTCTCAAGACAGTTCTGCGGCAAGGAGGATTGCCGCCATGTGGCGGCGGTTCTGGGCACGCGAAAACCGGTCACCGTACATAATCTCTATGTGCCGGCCGGAGGCGACGAACCTGACGCTGACGTAAACGTCAAATTCGCTCACAAGTTGGCGTTTCTGGAAGAGCTTGAAGGCTGGTTCACCAGTGGATCGGTGCCCAGCGGTCATCACGGCGTCATCGTCGGCGATCTCAATGTGGCACCGCTCGAACACGATGTCTGGTCGCACAAGCAGATGCTGAAAATCGTCAGCCATACGCCAGGCGAGACGGAGCGCCTGATCCGGGCGCAGGAGGCCGGGCAATGGGTTGACGTCATGCGCCAGCATGTGCCGGCCGACCAGAAGCTCTACACCTGGTGGAGCTACCGGGCGCGCGACTGGCTTGAGAGCAACCGGGGACGGCGGCTCGACCATGTGTGGTCGACGGCGGATATGGCAAAGGCCTGCAGCCGGATCGAGGTTCTGAACGAAGCCCGGGGTTGGCCGCGGCCGTCGGATCATGTGCCGGTGCTGGCGACGTTCGATGTTTGAGTAACGTTTCTACCGGCCCGCCGAAAATGACCGGGCGCCGTCGAACAGGCCTTTCACCGCGTTCAGGTCCTGCAACGAGCCGTCGAGTTTCCGCACCATGGCGTCCAATACCGCCGCGCCGAAATCGGGATAGGCGTCGGTCACCCTGAGAAACAGCGAGCGGTCGATGCGCGCGGTCGCCACCTGGGTGAGGGCGGACGCCGTCACCGCATAGGGTATGGTGCCGATCATCGCCATGTCGCCCAGAAGCGATCCCGGATCGGCGTGACCGAGTGACACCTGACGCGATCTGATGGTCGCCCGGATCTCGGCCCGCCCGTTGAGAATCAGATAGGCGCTCAAGCCCCTGGCACCCTCCGACACGATCGTTTCACCGGCAGCGAAGTGCTGGCGTTCGGCGGCGAAGGCAATCACCTGGAGCGGCACGGCATCGCATTCCGCGAAGATCGGAATGCGCCGCAAGGTATCGGCGTCGGCGCGGACGCTCATCGGCCGTTACCGGCGAAAATCTGCAAAGGTCAATTGCCCCCTCGCTGCCGTTATGCGGCGGAAGAGAGTCCGAGATCAAGGGACGAGCTTGTATCCGCCGCCCTCTGTCACCAGAATTTCCGCGTGGGCGGGATCGCGCTCGATTTTCTGGCGCAGGCGATAGATATGGGTCTCGAGCGTGTGGGTGGTGACGCCCGCATTGTAGCCCCATACATCGTGCAGCAGCACGTCGCGGCCCACGACCTGTTCGCCGGCGCGGTATAGAAACTTGATGATCGCCGTTTCCTTCTCCGTCAGGCGCACTTTCTTGCTGTCGTCGTGCACCAGCATCTTGGCCGAAGGCTTGAAGGTGTAGGGACCGACCTTGAAGATCGCGTCCTCGCTCTGCTCGTGCTGGCGCAAATGGGCCCTGATCCGGGCCAGCAGCACCCCGAAGCGGAAGGGCTTGGTCACATAGTCGTTGGCGCCCGAATCAAGCCCGAGGATGGTGTCGGAATCCGAGCCTTGCGCGGTCAGCATCAGGATCGGCCCCTTGTAGCCGTTGCGGCGCATGATCTTGCAGGCCTCGCGGCCATCCATATCGGGCAGGTTGACATCGAGCAGCACCAGATCGGCGTGATCGGCCTTCACCGCCTTGACACCCGCGGTGGCGTTGGCGACGTCGGTCACCACGAATTCGTCATGCAGCGAAAACTGCTCTTTCAGCGTGTCGCGCAGCATGTCGTCGTCGTCGATGATGATGATTTTTTTGGTGGTGCTCATTGGCGGCTTCCGATGTTAGGCTGAGCACTGCCGTCTTAGGGACTTTTCCGCAACACAACAAGCCGTGAGAAAATCCGTCACGATCATTCACGTTCGCGCGATCAGCATGCGCTCGGCCACGGGCCTGCTGAAGCTTGGCGGGCTGCGTTTTGCCTGCTCGCTGGGCCGCTCGGGGCGCTCGCGGCGGAAACGCGAAGGTGACGGCGCCACGCCGTGCGGGACCTGGCAATTGCGCCGCGCGTTCTATCGTGCCGATCGCATGCTGCCGCCCCGTTCACCCATCCGGCCACGCCCGCTGCAGCGCTTCGAGGGCTGGTGCGAGGCGGTGGGCGACCGCAACTACAATCGCCTCGTCCGCGTGCCCTATGGCGGATCGCATGAAACCATGACGCGCGGCGACGGGCTTTACGACATCGTGGTGGAACTGTCGCATAACGAACGCCCGCGCGTGCAGGGGCTGGGAAGTGCCGTGTTTTTCCATCTGCGGCGCAGCGATGGCGGACCGACGGCGGGCTGCATCGCGGTGTCGCTCCGCGACATGAAGATCATTCTCGCGCATTGCGGTCGAAACACGCGGATCGTGGTTTAGAGCGCCGGGTCAATTGATTCCAACCTCCACCCATAACCGTCACCCCCGCGCAGGCGGGGGCCCCGCTAATTTGCTGGCTAAAAGCTGAGTTCCCGCCTTGGCGGGAAAGACGAAACTAGGGAGAGTGATTCCAGTTTTTCGTCCGTTGCTCTAACTAGCGCGGGTGAGCCGACGAAGGTGCATAGTCCGCGCCATCGACGGTGGCTGGTCTTCCATCCAGATTGAGCGCGGTGGTTCGCCGCGGCGTTTCGGCGATGACCTTGCCGCGGCGGATGACCTTGAGGCGGTTGGCGCGGAGCCGGATCGCCTCGATCTCGTCCCTGGCCTGCAGGATGACGAAATCGGCGTAGCAGCCCTTCTCAAGACCGTAGCCTTCGAGATGCATGGCCTTCGACGGGTTGACGGTGACGGCGTCAAAGCACCAGGCCATCGCCTCGCGGCTGGTCATCGGCACGGCGTGGATGCCCATGGATGCGACCTCCAGCATGCAGGCCTGGCCCAGCGGGTACCACGGGTCCATCACGCAGTCGTGGCCGAAGGAGACGTTGAGCCCGGCAGCGCGCAGTTCCGGGATGCGGGTCAGGCCGCGGCGTCTCGGATAGGTATCGTGGCGGCCCTGGATCGTAATGTTGATGAGGGGATTGGGTGTTGCGTGAAGTTGCGCCTCGGCCATCAGCGGGATGAGCTTCGAGACGTAGTAGTTGTCCATCGAATGCATCGAGGTTAGATGCGAGCCCACCACCCGTCCCTCAAGGCCGAGCCGAATGGTCTGGGCCGCCAGCGTCTCGACATGGCGCGACAGCGGATCGTCGGTCTCGTCGCAATGGATGTCGACCAGGAGGCCACGCTTCGCTGCGATCTCGCAGAGTTCCTTCAGGCTTTCGGCGCCCTCGTCCATGGTGCGCTCGAAATGCGGTATGCCGCCCACGACATCGACGCCTAGATCGAGGGCCCGCAGCAGGTTCTGCCGGGCTGTCCTGGAGCGGTAGAACCCGTCCTGCGGAAAGGCCACGATCTGCAGATCGAGATAGGGCGCCACCTGCTTTTTCACCGCGAGCAGCGCCTCGACGCAGAGCAGGCGGTCGTCGCAGACATCGACATGGGTGCGGATGGCGCCCATGCCCTGGGCCACCGCCAGATCGCAATAGCGCAGTGCCCGCCCGATCACCGCCTCATGGGTGAGCAGCGGCTTGAGTTCGCCCCACAGGCCGATCCCTTCCAACAGCGTGCCCGACACGTTGAGGCGGGGCAGGCCCAGCGACAGGGTGGCGTCCATGTGGAAATGGGCATCGACGAAAGGCGGACTGACCAGGCAGCCGGAGGCGTCAATCGAGTGTTGCGCCGTTGCATCTATCTTCGAAGAAATCTCCGCGATTCGCCCCCCAACGCAGGCAATATCCACCGGACCTCGGCCCTGGGGCAAATTCGCGTTTAATATCAACAGGTCCAACATTGGCGGTCTTCACATACGGTTAACTGGGTGTTGGCAGGGTGTGCTTGCGGTGATTCACCTTGTGTGTTTTAGACTGGGGGAAGGCAGCGACGCACGAATAAAAGTTTGGCGTTCCTGGCGGGGGATATGCGATGACTGTTCACCAATTGCGGCGTGAGCCTGAACCTGTAGATATGGGGACGCGGCACTTCCTGCTGCTGCAGGGTCCGTGCGGGGGATTTTTCCGCGACTTGCAAAAGGGCCTGATGGCGCGGGGCGTGGGCTGCACGCGTGTCGTCATCAATGGCGGCGACCTGATGGACGCGGGGCTGGGCCACAAACTGGTTTTCCGCCGCTCCTTCGCCGACTGGCCGGACTGGCTGATGACCGTCGCCGCCGGCCGAAACATCACCGACCTCGTGCTTTACGGCGATTGCCGGCCCTATCACCGTGCCGCCATCGCGGCGCTCCGGCCGCTTGGCATCGCCGTCCATGTGCTGGAAGAGGGCTATCTCCGTCCCAACTGGATCACCTGCGAGCGCGACGGCGTCAACGGTCATTCGCGCCTTGCCACGCTCGATCTCAAGTCGCTGGACGAAGCGCGGATCGACAGGCTGCGGCAGGGGCCCGAAATTGAACTGCCGAGCGCCCAGCGGCGCTATATGCTCGATGGCATAAAATACTATTTCTGGTCAGCCATGCTGGCGCCGTTCTTCCCCCGCTACGTCGCGCATCGCGACCTTTCGATCACCGGCGAAGCGGCCCTGTGGACGGCGCGATTCGGCCAATGGTTCGCCCGCCATCAGCGCACGGTGAAGACGCTTGCGACGATCGAGAGACTGGCCAAACCGGTGCATCTCGTGCTGCTTCAGCTCAATGGCGATTCGCAGATCAAGAAGCACAGCAATTTCCGCTCGGTGCGGCATTTCGTCGAATACTGCATCGCCGAATATGCCGCCGCCGGCAAGGCCGACACCATCCTGGTGTTCAAGAACCACCCGCTCGACAACGGCGTGATCAATCTCGCCCGCCTCATACGCGAGGAAGCCGAAAGCCACGGCCTGGCCGATCGCATCTTTTTCGTCGAAACAGGCAAGCTCGTGCCCATGCTGGAGCGCGCCATCTCGGTCACCGCCATCAACTCGACCGCCTGCCATCAGGCGCTGCGGCGCGGCATTCCAACGCTGGTTCTGGGCAAGGCGGTTTACAATCATCCGGAAATCGCGCCGCAGATGCGGCTCGCCGATTTCTTCCGCCTGCGTCCATGCGGCGACAAGACGCAATATGCAAGGCTGGTGAAGCTGATGCGGCAGACCTGCCAGGTCAATGGCGGGTTCTATGGCGCACAGGCGCGGCGCACGGTGGTCGGCCCCTTGTGCGAGGTTCTGCTGAAAGGCAGCGTGCCGCTCGAGTCGTTCATCAAGACGAGCCGCAGCCGGGTCAGGTCGAAATCGGTTTCCTGACCGCCGGCACGGTCCGGCGCCGGGAACGCCTTGTCCTTCATTCTTTGCCATGAGCGCCCCCCTTCACATCTTCTCGGCCGGACTCTGGCAAATGCGCGATGAACTGGCCTCCCTTTCAGGGCTCACGCCACGCCGCGCCATCCTCGGCGTTCCGGGCGGGGGTGCCGTTGCCGGATGGGGCCACAAGCCGACGGCCCGCCGGGCGAGGGCCGCGGCGCGCCGGGCAGGCCTGCCCTATCTCGCTTTCGAGGATGGCTTCCTGCGCTCGCTTCGCCCCGGACCTGCGCAAAAGCCTTCCGCCTTGGTGATCGATGGAAGCGGCATCTATTACGACGCGCGCGGCCCCAGCGATCTCGAAACGCTTCTCCAGAATGGCGAATTCAGCGCCGCTGAGCTTCGCCAGGCCGACCATCTCATGGCACTTCTCAAACAGAAGCGGTTGTCCAAATACAATCATGGCGCGGATCAGGTGCTCAATGCTCCGCCCGGCGGTCTGGTGCTCGTCGTCGATCAGACGCAAGGCGATGCCTCGATCGAGGGCGGGCTTGCCGATGCACAGTCCTTCGCGCGGATGGTTGATGCGGCGGTGGCCGAAAATCCAGGTTCGGCGATTGCCGCCAAGCTTCATCCCGAGGTGACGGGTGGCGCCAAGTCGGGCTATCTCCGCGACCTGGCGAAGGCGCGCGGACTTCATCTGTACACGGATAATATAAATCCGTGGAGCCTGTTTTCGCTGCAGCCCAAGGTCTATACCGTTTCAAGCCAGCTTGGCTTCGAGGCGCTGCTGGCCGGTTTGGAAGTTCACTGTTTCGGCGCGCCGTTCTATGCCGGCTGGGGCCTGACGCGGGATCGCATCGCGGTTCCCAGGCGTTCGCGGCGGCCCACCCGCACCGAACTGGCGGCGGCGGCCTATCTCCGCTACTGCCGCTACTTCGATGCCTGGACGCGCGCTCCGATCGATGCGTTGACGGCGGTGGACCAGCTCGATTTTCTCCGCTCCTCCTACCTGCGCAACAGCCGCCCGGTCATCGGCTACCGGATCGCGCGGTGGAAACGCCGGGCGATTTCGGCGATGCTCGATGGCCCGCATGGACCCCCGCGTTTCACCGCAAGTCTCAAGCGAGCGGTCAATCTCGCGCGTACCAGCAATGGCAGCGTCTGCGCGTGGGGTGCGCGGGCTGAAGTGATCCGCGAAACAGTTGCAGCCCAAGGCGTGCCGGTGGTGACGATCGAGGATGGATTCATCCGGTCGGCGGGGCTAGGCGCTGCCTTTGTGCAGCCGCTCTCGCTGGTGTTCGATGGGCGCGGCATCTATTACAATGCGGGCCGGCCTTCCGACATCGAGGACATGCTGGCCCGGGCCGAGTTCGGGGCCGATGAACTGGCGCGGGCAGGTGCGCTCCGCAAGCGGATCGCCGACGCCCGGATCACAAAATACAATCTCCAGGAAGTGCCGCCACCCGCCGATCTCCCAGGTAACACCGCGCGCACCATTCTCGTACCGGGCCAGGTCGCGGATGATGCCGCCATCCGGTATGGGGGATGCGTTCCAGCCCACCGCGGCAATATCAACGCGACGCTGCTGGCGGCGGTGCGCCAACGCAATCCCGCCGCATTCATCATATTTAAGCCACACCCCGATGTCGAACGTGTCGGGCGCCCCGGCGCGCTGACGGCGGACGAGGAGCGCGGCGCGGACCGCGTCATTCGCAATGTTTCTCTTCAGGTGTTGTTTGATTCAGTCGGCCGGATCGAGACGTTCACTTCGCTCACGGGTTTCGAAGCCTTGCTGAGGGGTCTGAAGGTTACAACCCATGGACTGCCGTTCTATGCCGGCTGGGGGCTGACCGAGGATCTGTGCCCGGCACCCCGGCGCGGGCGCGCGCGCGGGCTGGACGAGCTGGTTGCCGCTTCTCTCCTTCGCTATGCGCGCTACTGGAGCCCGGCAAGCGGACTTTGCTGCCCGGCCGAAACGGCAATCGGCCAAATTGCCCAGGCGCGCGGCGGCAAACAAACCGTGGGCGCGCCCCTGGCCCTGGTGACGGGCCGCGCCGTCGTGCTGCTGCGCTCTTTCGTCAACGGCTTGAAATGGCGGGCGCCGTGAGCAATCGAGATTTCACCGCGCCCGGCGGCATGGTCCAAACCTGGCATGAAATCCGCCGTGGCACGCGGCAGCAGGGAAACGTCATTCTCGCTCTGATGTTCAAGGATTTCCGCAGCCGCGCCTCGGCCGGCAGGCTCGGCCTGCTGTGGATCATTCTCGATCCGGTATCCAAGATCATCCTGTTGTCGCTGTTCTGGTGGCTGGGAGGGCGCACTGAAATTTCCGGCGTGCATGTCGCTCTCTATATCGCGGTCGCCGTCATTCCCTTCACCGTCGTCAGCCGCGCGATTTCCGGCATCTCAATTGCAATCACAAGCAATCAGGCCTACTACAATTATCCGCAGGTGAAACCGATTGACGCGCTGATCGCGCGGTATACGCTCGACACGACTGTCCTGATGATTGGCGCCATCCTGATCTTCTTCTTTCTGTCGTGGTACTTCAACCTGAATCTCATTCTTCAGAACATCCTGCCGATCATTTCCCTGATGCTCCTCTGCATCATACTTGGCTTTGGCCTGGCGCTGTTCAACGGCACTTACGGCTGCATCTATGACGGCTATTCCAAGATCGTTTCGGTGCTGTCGCGGCCGCTGATCTTCGTGTCCGCGATTTTCTTTTCGCCAAACGACCTGCCGGCCGACGCGCGCTATTACATCAGCTGGAATCCCATCACCCAGCTCATAGAATATCTGCGCTATTACTCGCTCGGCACGCGGCTGTTTCCCGAGGCCAGCATCACCTACACCTCGATGTTCGCGCTCGTGGCCCTGTTCATGGGGTTTGTCGCATATTATCCCAACCGTCTGAGGCTGCTCGAACGATGATCGAACTCATCAACGCCAGCAAATACTATCCTACCAAATTCGGGCGCCACTATATTTTCCAGAATGTGTCGCTGCAGCTTCCGGCGCATGTCAATGTCGGAATCATCGGCGCCAACGGTTCGGGCAAGTCGACTCTGATGCGGCTTCTGGCGGGTGTCGATTATCCAAGCGAAGGACGCGTTGTCAGGACGGGTAAAATTTCCTGGCCGCTGGGACTGGTGCCGAGCATGTTGCCGGCGTTCACCGGCCGCGAGAATTCGCGTTTCATCTGCCGCATCTATGGATTAAGCGGCCGCGAGATTGAAGAGAAGCTGGTGCGTATCGCCGAGGTCGCGGCCATCGGCAATTATTTCGACATGCCGGTGCGCACCTATTCGTCGGGCATGCGATCGCGCCTGAATTTCGCGACCTCCATGGCGATCGAATTCGATTACTACCTGTTCGATGAACTGGGAGCCCCCGGCGACAGGGCATTCCGCCAGACCAGCAAGACGATGATGGAAGAACGATTGGCCAAGTCGCGCTTCATCCTGACGTCGCACAACCCCCAGGACCTGCTCGACCTGTGCGACGCGGCGATCCTGATGGGCGATGGCAAGCTCAGATATTTCGACGATGTGCGCGACGCCCTGCGGGAATATGGCGAGGACATTGACGGGCCCAAGGCCAAGCGCCGCAGCAGGCGGAGAAGACGCGACGGCGTTTCCATGGACAACGCGCCGGCCGTCGAAGGAAACGCCCTGCAGGAGCGGCCGAAACGGAAGCCGAGGCCGCAGCGCCGCATAAGGGGGGAGCCCTCCTCTCCCCCGCCTGACATCGCCGCCGCGGATCCGCCTTATCTGCAGGCGCTGTCGCGGCCCACAGCCGGCGCGCGGATGGATCCGCCGCGCGTGCCGATGCCCGTCGAGTCCGCGGCCGCTCCTAACAAACTGCCGCGCCGCGCCATTCCGCTGCGCCGGCCCCTGAAGAAAGATGGACTGCCCTCTCAATGAGAAACTACAACCGGATACTGCTGTTCATCCTGTTCTTCATCGTGCCGCTGTTCACGGTGATCATCTATGAAGTCGTTTTCGCCACGGATCGGTATCACAGCGACTCGTCGATCATCATCACGCAGGAGCAAGGTGCCGTTCCAACGCTCGACCTTTCGGTAATCGGACTGCCTTCCGGCAATGTCGATACGGATGCGCTGGTGGTGCAGGAGTTCATCCATTCCCTCGACATGCTGCAGTATCTCGAGG
>JANLYR010000291.1:0-4492 GCA_031365765.1 Hyphomicrobiales bacterium
GGCCGCGCTATGACACTGGTCAACATCCCGGGAGCTCCACCTTGAACGTACAGATCGGCATCAATCCCATCACCTGGAGCAATGACGACGTGCCGGAGCTGGGCGGCGACACGCCGCTCGAAACCTGCCTCGCTGAAACGAAACTCGCAGGGTTTGCCGGAACCGAGCTCGGCGGCAAATTCCCGCGCAACCCGGCCGAACTTAAACCCATCATGGCGCGTCACGGCCTACAGATTATTTCCGGCTGGTATGACGGGCGCTGCGCCGAGCGCGACGTCGAAGCCGAGATGGAAGCGATCACGCCCCATCTCCAGCTTCTGAAAGACATGGGCGCCAGACTCGCGGTCTATGCCGACACATCGCTCGGCCGCCATGGCGCCATCTGGGACCCGATCTCGAAACGCCCCTCGCTGCCGCCGGGCGAATGGCCAGCCTACGGCGCCAAGCTCACGAAGCTGGCCGAACGCATGGCCCAATTTGGAGTCGGCATGGCCTTCCATCATCACATGGGCACCATCGTCGAGACCGATGCCGAGGTCGGCCTGCTGATGAAACACACTGGCCAAGCCGTCGGACTTCTCTATGATACCGGGCACTCGATCTTCTCCGGAGGCGACCCGTTGAGCCTGGTCAAAGCGCACGCATCGCGTGTCGTGCATGTGCATTGCAAGGACGCGCGGAAGGATGTGCTGGAGCGGGCGCGCCAAAACGACATGAGCTTCATGGGCGCTGTCATGGAAGGCATCTTCACCGTGCCCGGCGACGGCTCGATCGATTACCTCCCGATCCTTCGCGCCCTCGCCGAGAAAAACTATTCCGGCTGGCTGGTGGTCGAGGCCGAACAGGACCCGAAGAAGGCCCATCCGCTGACTTACGCCAAGTTAGGCTATCGGAATCTGTCCCGCCTCGCGAAACAAGCGGGCTTCACCGTCGTACCGTAGAAAAAAAGCAACAGGAGAAAACATGCTCACGAAACTGCTGAAACCGCTGCTCGGCCTTGCCGCCGGGCTGACATTGATGTCGGGGCTGGCCATGGCCGATGACACCCGCGTGGTCTTCGTCACCCACGGCCAGTCGGGCGATCCCTATTGGTCGGTGGTGAAAAACGGCATGGACGACGCCGCCAAGGCATTGGGCGTCAAGGCCGAGTATCTGGCACCCGAAACCTTCGACATGGCCAAGATGGCGCAGATGATCGACGCCGCTGCCGCGTCCAAGCCCGACGGTCTCGTAGTCTCGATCGCCGACGCCTCGGCCTTGAGCGAGCCGGTGAAGAACGCCGTCGCCGCCGGCATACCGGTCATCGTCATCGATTCAGGCGGCTCCCAGCTGACCAAGGAGCTCGGCGGGCTGCTCTATCTCGGCCAGAGCGAATATGAGGCTGGCGTCATGGCCGGCGAGCGCACCGCCAAGCTCGGGATCAAGAAAGCCGTGTGCGCCAATCACGAGGTCGGCAATTCCAGCCTCGACGACCGTTGCGCCGGTTTCGCCAAGGGGCTCGGCGTCGATGTGCCCGTGGTCAACGGCGTCATGGACCCAACGGAGATGAAGAATCGCATCATCGCCTATCTCACCACCAATCCCGACACCCAATTCCTGCTCACCGTCGGCATCGGCGGGGCCGAGCCGGGTCTCGCCGCGCTCGAGGAAATGGGTTTGACCGGCAAGGTCAAGATCGGCACCTTCGATCTTTCCCCCACCATCCTGCAGGCCACCGCCGACGGCAAGATGGAATGGGGCATCGATGCCCAGCAATATGCCATGGGCTATATCCCGGTCGTGATGTTCGACCTGTTGAAGAAATACAAGATCGCCCCCATCGCGGATTACCCGACAGGCCCCGGCTTCGTCACCAAGGACACCGCGGCCTCGGTCATCGATCTCGCCAAACAGGGCAAGCGCTGACCCCGTTAAAGCTCTCCATGGCCGGGCTTGACCCGGCCACCCAGACTGGGTCACCGGCTCAAGGCCGGTGATGGAGAGGTGGGGCTCAACACCATGACACTTCCCTCCGACGAACGCGTCCGCGCCCTTCCCCTGCTGTCGCGGCTGCTGTCCCGGCCCGAGCTTGGCGCCATCGCCGGCACGGTGCTCGTCTTTGTCTTTTTCGCCCTCACCGCCGGCTCAAGCGGGTTGTTCAGCGCCAAGGGCATCGTCAACTTCCTCGAAGTCTCGGCCCAGCTCGGCATTCTCGCCGCCGCCGTGTCGCTGCTGATGATCGCCGGCGAGTTCGATCTCTCGGTCGGCTCGATGATCGGTTTCGCCGGCATCCTCATCGCCATCCCGCCCATCATCTATGGCTGGCCGGTGTGGGCCTCGGTCCTGCTTGCCTTCGCCACCTGCATTTTCGTGGGCTACCTCAATGGTCTCATCGTGGTGCGAACCGGACTGCCGTCCTTCATCGTGACACTCGGCAGCCTGTTCATGCTGCGCGGCCTCACACTGGGGGTGACGCGCGGCATCACCGGGCGCACCCAGGCCTCGGGGCTCAAGGAATATTCCGATGGCGACTGGCTGACGCCCTTGTTCGCGGGCCAGGTGTTCAAGACGCCGCTGCGCTGGCTGGCCGACTGGGGCCTCATCGGCAAACGCGCCGACGGGTTGCCGCTCATCACCGGCATCCCCGTCTCGATCCTGTGGTGGCTGGGCCTGACCCTTGTCTGCACCTACATTCTGACCCGCACGCGCTTTGGCAACTGGATCTTCGCGTCCGGCGGCGAGCCCAACGCGGCGCGCAACATGGGTGTGCCGGTGGCTCGCACCAAGATCACGCTGTTCATGCTCACCGCCGCCGCCGCCTGCCTGTTCGCCACGATCCAGGTGCTGGTCACCGGGTCGGCCGATACGCTGCGCGGCAACCAGAAAGAGTTCGAGGCGATCATCGCCGTCGTCATCGGCGGCACATTGCTCACCGGCGGCTACGGCTCGGCCATCGGCGCCATGTTCGGCGCGCTCATTTTCGGCGTCGTGCAGATGGGCATCTTCTACACCGGCATCGACACCGACTGGTTCAAGCTGTTCATGGGCGCCATGATGGTGCTGGCGGTGCTGTTCAACAGCTATGTGCGCAACCGCGCCATGCGGAGCCGCTGATGCTGGCGCTCAAATCGGTCAGCAAGTATTTCGGCTCGGTGATCGCACTGAAAGATGTGTCGTTCGATGTGCAGCCGGGCGAGGTTCACTGCCTCTTGGGCGACAACGGCGCCGGCAAGTCGACGCTGATCAAGGTTCTCTCCGGCGTCCATCGGCCCGACGAGGGCGAGATCCGGGTCAATGGCGAGCCCGTGGTGTTTTCCTCGCCGGTCGAAACGCGCGACAAGGGCATCGCCACGGTTTACCAGGACCTGGCGCTGGTGCCGCTGATGAGCATCGCGCGCAACTTCTTTCTCGGCCGCGAGCCGACGAAGCGCACCGGCCCCTTCCGCCAGTTCGACATCGCCTATGCCAACCGCGCCGCGCATCGCGAAATGGCGGCGATGGGGATCGAGATCCGCGATCCCGAACAGCCGGTCGGCACGTTGTCGGGCGGTGAGCGCCAGTGCCTCGCCATCGCGCGCGCCATCCATTTCGGCGCCAAAGTGCTGATCCTCGACGAACCCACCTCGGCGCTGGGCGTGCATCAGGCCTCGATCGTGCTCAAGCTCATCGTGCAGTCGAAAGCGCGCGGCATCGGCGTCATCTTCATCTCGCACAACGTGCACCACGCCTGGGTGGTGGGTGACCGCTTCACCATCCTGAAGCGCGGCCGCAACACTGGCACCTACGCCAAAAACGAAATCACTCGCGACCAGTTGCTGAACCTGATGGCGGGCGGCAAGGAACTGATCGACCTCGAACAGGAAATCGCCATGTTGCCCTCGCCCGCGCAGCGGGAGAGGAAGGGGCCCATTGCGTAGCCATGGGAAGGTGAGGGCAAGCCTTCAATCAACGGCCAATCCCCGGCCGAAATCAAACCGCCGGCCGGATGTGCCCCATGCTTCCCAATCCGAAGACAGCCGGTTGGCCGGGCTGTAGCCGAGGCCGAGGCTGGCGGGGGTGGACGGAATTATTCCAATTTGACATAGCGCGGTTCATTCCCTGTCCGTCCATTTTCCTGAATTGAGCGCTGCGTCGATCATTCCAAGCGTCACGGGTGCGTATTTCCGGTAGCGACGATTGCGCAGACCCAAAGTTAGAAACCAGAATGGAGTTAGGAGTTCACCCTCCGAGGCGGTGTAATTCCTCCAATCGAACGCGTTCATGTCGACTCCATACGTCGTACCGAGCAGTGCCATTGTATCCAGGAAGTCGTCACCTTCTTGATGCAGGTCCTGAAGGAGCCGAGTCTCCAAACTCATTTTCTCAACTTCAGCTGAATCAAATCCGGCAGAGCGTAGGAACGCCTTGAGCTGATTTGGCAATTCCTTTTTCATTGTCGCGCCACGTAACGCGGGAATACAAATTCGATCAACCTTCTGTCGCTTGCGATGAAACTGTCCCAACTCGTTTCCGC
>JANLYR010000295.1:0-1761 GCA_031365765.1 Hyphomicrobiales bacterium
GCATTGTCCCGGCCGTCGGGTGGTACGAATGGCAGGCGATTGTCGAAAATGAAGTTACTCGCCTTAATGCGAATGGCACTTACTTAAGCCTCAACGACATAGGTGTGTGAGGCGAAGCGGTTGAAAGGAAAGAGAAAGGCTGGCTGGGATTGGTAAGATGGTGTCGCCAAACAATCCATCCACTTTTCCCGGAGGCCAGCCTTGACAGATCATAGTATCGAGTTTGAATCGCAGCAACATCGAAAGAGGATTAGTCGGCGCGTTCGAGAGATCGAGGCGGTGGATTTTTTCAATGTACTTACCGGCCCTGAACTGTTGGACAAGACCGAAGCGTATCTGCCGGAGCACCGCGAGCGGCTGTACCCGCCGACGGTGACATTGTCCATGTTCATGATGCAAGCACTGAACGAAGACGGCTCGTGCCAGAAAGCGGTCAATGGTTGGGCGGCACGGCGTGTGGCCGAAGGGTTGAGCGTAAACAGCGTGCGCACTGGGGCGTACTGCAAAGCGCGGCAGCGCCTGCCCGTTGAGATGGCGATGGCGCTCACGCAAGAGACGGGCCAACTGCTCAGTGCCCGGGCGCAGGCCGGCTGGCGCTGGCGGGGACGGACGGTAAAGCTGGTGGACGGAAGCGGGATATCGATGCCGGATACGCCGCAGAACCAGGCGCGCTATCCACAGCCGCAGAGTCAGGCCGAAGGGGTGGGCTTTCCGCTCGCACGGATTGTCGCAGTGATTTGTTTGTCTACCGGAGCGGTCATGGATGCCGCGATGGGTCCGTATTCGGGCAAGGGCAGCAGCGAACTGGGACTGCTGCGCAGTCTCGGGGCAGCATTTTCCGCTGGTGATGTGATGCTCGCCGATGCCTTCTATTGCAACTACTTCCTGATCGCGGCGCTGCTGGCGGCCGGCGTAGAGGTTCTGTTCGAACAGAACGGCGCGCGCATCACCGATTTTCGTCGCGGCCAACGGCGGGGCAAATGCGATCACCTGGTGCAATGGCCCAAGCCGAAGAGCCGCCCGCAATGGATGACGCCGGCGCACTACGAGAGCTTTCCGGATGAAATCACCGTCCGAGAAGTCAAAGTCGACGGCCAAATCCTGGTTACCACGATGCTCAATCACCGCAGGGTTCGAAAAGCCGAATTGTCCAGGCTGTACGGGCTGCGCTGGAACGTAGAGCTTGACCTGCGCAATATTAAAACTACCTTGGGCATGGACGTGCTCAGTTGTCAGACTCCGCAGATGAATGAGAAGGAGATGTGGGTTCATCTGCTGGCCTACAACCTGGTTCGTCTGCTCATGACGCAGGCCGCACTCGATGCCGGCGTACACCCGCGCGAACTCAGCTTCAAACATACTGTGCAGATGTGGATGGAGTGGACTTCGCAACGACTGCCGAACCATCCGGCACTGCACAATCCTATTCTGTTCAGGTTGATCGCCCAATTGAAAGTGGGCAACAGACCCGGTCGAATAGAGCCACGCGCGCGAAAACGAAGACCCAAGCCCTACCCGTGGTTGAAAATACCTCGTGCTCAGGCCCGTCGGCAGATAGCCATCTATGGTCATGCGTAGAAGCTTAAGTAAGTGCCACTCGTGTTAAGCCCAATCCGTCGCAGATGGAAGTCTAGACGCGCGTAAGAGAACCACCAGAAGAGTACATAGCAATGTCGATAACACATCGAAGCACCTCAACCAGCCGAGCACCAATGAAAATACTTATTACGGGAGCGTCAGGTTATATTGGATCAATCCTTC
>JANLYR010000302.1:0-46535 GCA_031365765.1 Hyphomicrobiales bacterium
AATGAGTACTATGCAATCGCCTTGTCAGCCAAGAGCTGCTTCAATTCACCGGACTGGAACATTTCCATCAGGATGTCGCTGCCGCCCACAAATTCGCCTTTGACATAGAGTTGGGGGATGGTGGGCCAGTTGGTGTATTCTTTGATGCCCTGTCGCACTTCATCGCTGTCCAGCACATTGATGCCCTTGAAAGGCACACCTATGTGATTGAGAATCTGCGTGGCCTTGCTGGAGAATCCGCACATGGGCATGTCGGGCGTGCCCTTCATGAAGAGAACCACGTCATTGGTCTTCACTTCATTGTCGATCCATTTGGAAATGTCAGTCATTTCAATTCTCCGGAGTGCTGGTTGTAAGTGCGAGAGCATGCAATTCGCCGCCCATGCGGCCTTTGAGGCTGGCATATACCATCTGATGTTGCTGGACGCGAGACTTGCCTTTGAAGGCTGCTGACATAACGGTGGCGGCATAGTGGTTGCCATCTCCCGCGAGATCGCGGATTTCAATGCTGGCATCGGGCAGGGCTTCCTTGATGAAGCGCTCAATCTCGGCGGCGGCCATGGCCATCAGTTAGTTCCCTTAGAGTTCGCCCGACATGTAGGCTGGAAACCAGCCTTCGTGAGCAGAACGGAGTTCAGTCAACAAAATAGGGTCGCTCGCGCCAAGAATCAAGGAATTGCCTTGCACCTCTCCAGAACACGAAATCCAGAGCTTTTGATCATTTGCTTCGGCAAGCACAATGCCAGCATAATCCAATGGAACTGTGATTATGTATCTTGCCTGGTCCTCCCCGAATAGAAACGCATGAGCCGCTATTCCTTCGGGTAGATCAAGGCGAGCCCCAATATTTCCAGCCAGAGCCATTTCAGCCAAAGCCACCCCGATTCCACCGTCCGAGCAATCATGACAAGCTGTTACCCAACCATTGGCGATTGATTTTCGCACAAAGTTGCCGGCGCGCCTTTCCAAGTCTAAATCAACCGGTGGCGGTGCACCTTCTTCACGGTTACAGATTTCTCGCAAATAAATCGATTGGCCAAGGTGACCTTTACTCGGTCCGCCCACAACTACGATTAGATCGCCTGCACTCTTAAATCCAAGGGTAGTCATTTTGCTAAGATCGGTGAGGAGACCCACGCCGCCAATGGCGGGGGTCGGCAGGATCGCCTGGCCATTGGTTTCATTGTAAAGCGAGACATTTCCTGAAACCACGGGGTAATCCAGGGCGCGGCAGGCAGCATCGATGCCTTTGATGGCGAAAACGAGCTGGCCCATGATCTCCGGCTTTTCGGGATTACCGAAATTCAGGTTGTCGGTGATGGCTATGGGTTCCGCTCCCACGCAAGTGAGATTACGCCAGCTTTCTGCCACAGCCTGTTTGCCGCCCTCGAAGGGATCAGCTTCGACATAGCGTGGTGTGACGTCAGTGGTCAGCGCAATCGCCTTGTTGGGGCCAACGCGCACCACGCCTGCATCACCGCCGGGTATTTGGGCGGAGTTGGATTGGATGAAATGATCATATTGTTCCCAGACCCAACGCCTTGAGCACATGTCGGGCGAGCCCATGATTTTGAGAATCGCGGCTTTCAAATCATTAGGCGCTGGGACATCGTTCAAAACCGGAAGCTTCTTCGGCTCAGTCCATGGCCTGTCGTATTCCGGGGCCTCATCGCCCATCTGCTTGATCGGCAGATCGGCTTTCACTTCGCCTTCGTGCTTGACGACAAAGCGCAACGTATCCGTGGTCTTGCCGACAATGGCAAAATCCAGGCCCCATTTGTGGAAGATGGCTTCGGCCTGTTTTTCCAGTTCAGGCCGCAATACCATGAGCATGCGCTCCTGGCTCTCCGACAGCATCATTTCGTAAGCCGTCATGTGGGTTTCGCGGCACGGCACCCGGTCGAGATCGAGTGCGATGCCAAGCCCGCCTTTGGCGCCCATCTCGACGGCGGACGAGGTTAGTCCCGCCGCACCCATGTCCTGGATGGCGATGACGGCGCCCGACGACATCAATTCGAGGCAGGCTTCCAGCAGGCATTTCTCGGTAAAGGGATCGCCCACCTGCACGGTCGGACGTTTTGCGTCGGCGTCGCCGGCGAATTCAGCCGACGCCAAGGTGGCGCCGTGAATGCCGTCGCGCCCCGTCTTGGCGCCGAGATAAACGACAGGCAGCCCCACACCTTTCGCCCGGGAATAGAATATCTTGTCTGCATCGGCGAGGCCGACCGCCATGGCGTTGACGAGAATATTTCCGTTGTAGCGCGGATGGAAATTGACCTCGCCCCCCACCGTCGGCACGCCGAAGCTGTTGCCATATCCGCCGATCCCCGACACCACGCCCGATACCAGGTGCCGGGTCTTCGGATGTTCCGGCGCGCCGAAGCGCAGCGCGTTGAGGCAGGCGATAGGCCGCGCCCCCATGGTGAATACATCGCGGAGGATACCACCCACACCGGTGGCCGAGCCCTGATAAGGCTCAATGAATGACGGATGGTTGTGGCTCTCCATCTTGAAAACGATGGCCTGCCCGTCGCCAACATCGACAACGCCGGCATTCTCGCCCGGACCCTGGATGACGCGGGGCCCCGAGGTCGGCAGAGTCTTCAACCATTTCTTCGAGGATTTGTAGGAGCAATGCTCGTTCCACATGGCCGAACAGATGCCGAGTTCGGTCAGCGTTGGTTCGCGGCCGATAAGGCTGACAAAGCGCTGGTATTCGTCCGGCTTGAGACCGTGACCGGCGACAAGTTCGGGGGTGATGGCGATTTCGGGAGCAGTCATTCTGCGCCCACGGTTTAGCGTCGCTCCGATGAAATCACAACAGGCTGGAATGCGTCAGGAGGCCTTTGTTTTTACTGAGTTTGCCTCGATCCAGGCGGCAAAGGACGTCAGGAAACCTTGGATGAATTTCGCCGTATCGGTATTTGAAATCCTGCCATCCGCACCCAGGAGCTGTGTCACATTGCCGATGTAGGCCTCGGGCTGTGGCATTGTGGGCATATTGAGGAACACCAGCGACTGCCGGAGATGATGGTTGGCGCCAAATGCCGCGAGTGCGCCCGGTGAAACACTGACAATCGCCGCCGGCTTTGCGCTCCACGAACTGCCGCCATAGGGACGTGACCCGATGTCGATGGCGTTCTTCAAGGCGCCCGGTACCGAGCGATTATATTCGGGCGTCGCGAACAACACGGCATCGGCTTTCTGGATAGCTGTCTTGAAATCAACCACCACAGCTGGATCGTTACCCTCGAGATCCTGATTGTACATCGGAAGTGCGCCAATCTCGACAATCCTGAGCTTGAGCGTATCCGGTGCAATGGCAGCCATGGCCAGTACAAATTTCCTGGTAAGCGAGTCCTTCCGCAGACTTCCTACAATAACCGCAACATCCCAAACCATAGCCAACTCCCGAAGGTGAATAAGAAATCAATCAGTGCCGATATAGGGAACAGGAAAGTTTTACCAGTCCCTGCCACTATCACAGGCCTGCGACGTAGCCTAGCGCTTCAAGCAGCGATCAGACTTTCGAACAAGGGGCGGCAGTCGGTTCGGCCGTGAAGTGGTTCGATCATGTTTTCGGGGTGTGGCATCATGCCAATGACATTTCCCCCTTCATTGACGACGCCGGCGATATCGTTGAGTGCCCCGTTGGGGTTGCTGCCATCGGCATAGCGGAACACCACCCGGCCTTCGCCTTCGAGCCGGCTCAGCGTCTCGGCGTCGCACACGTAATTGCCCTCGCCATGGGCGACGGGGCAGGAAACAATGGCGCCACTTTCCATTCCCTTGGTGAAGAAGGTGCGGTTGTTTTCGACCTTCAGCCGAACCTCGCGGCAGACGAACCGAAGTCCGGCATTGCGCATCAGCACGCCAGGCAGCAATCCCGTTTCAGTGAGAATCTGAAAGCCGTTGCAGACACCCAGAACCCTCAAGCCTTTGAGGCACTTGGCACGAAGATCGGCCATGATAGGTGAACGCGCGGCTATTGCCCCGCAGCGGAGATAATCCCCGTATGAAAAGCCGCCGGGAATGACCACGAGATCGGCCGCCGGTAACTCCGTTTCTGTATGCCACACGAGCACGGGTTTCGAACCCGTGACACTTTCCAAAGCCCGCATCATGTCGGTCTCTCGATTGAGGCCGGGAAACAGCATGACGGCGGATTTCATGCCAGTTCGATATCGTAATTCTCGATCACCGTATTGGCGATCAGCTTCTCGCACATGGCCTTGACCTGCTCGCGGGTGCTCTGGCCATCCGAACTGGAGATGTCGATTTCGAAATACTTTCCCTGACGGACCTGCTGGACGCCTGCGAAACCGAGGGAGGTCAATGCCCCTTCGATGGCCTTCCCTTGCGGATCGAGGATTCCGGGCTTGAGCGTAACCCTGATCTTCGCCCTCATCAGGTGTCGCTTTTGACCAGTTTGGGCTTGGCGCGTTCTGGCTGTTCGTTGGCGCCGATGATGCCGAGCCGCCGGGCCACTTCCTGATAGGCCTCGACCAAGCCTCCGAGGTCGCGGCGAAAACGGTCCTTGTCGAGCTTGTCGCTGGTCTTGATGTCCCAAAGCCGGCACGAATCGGGACTGATCTCATCGGCCAGCACGATCCGCATCATGTCGTTCTCGTAGAGCCTGCCGAACTCGATCTTGAAGTCCACCAGCTTGATGCCGATCCCAAGGAAAAGCCCTGTGAGGAAATCGTTGATGCGAATCGCCATATGCATCATGTCGTCGATCTCCTGGGGGTTGGCCCAGTTGAACGCCGTGATGTGTTCCTCCGACACCATAGGATCGCCCAGCTTGTCGTTCTTGTAGTAGAATTCAATGATCGAACGGGGTAGCGCCGTTCCCTCGTCAATGCCGAGCCGTGTGGCGAGCGAACCTGCCGCAACGTTGCGCACGACGACTTCCAGCGGAATGATCTCGACCTCGCGCACGAGCTGTTCGCGCATGTTGACGGTACGCAGGAAATGAGTGGGAAGCCCCAGGTCATTGAGCTTGGTGAACATGAATTCGGATATGCGCTGGTTGAGCACGCCCTTGCCCTCGATCACCGCTTTTTTCTGGGCGTTGAAGGCTGTGGCGTCATCCTTGAAGTGCACGATGATGGTGCCGGGCTCCGGGCCCTCGTAGAGGATCTTCGCCTTGCCTTCGTAGATGCGGGTGCGCCGGCTGTTCATCTGGATGATCCTCATAAAAACTGACGTCCGCCTTTGTTACACTAGACCTTCAAACTCACCCGTGCCACCCCTGTTCGGCAGGGGCGGTCCATAAACCATTATGATGCGATGCACAATGACCGATGAGCGGTTGATTTGGGCAGGGTCACTGGCTATTTCAATCGGGCAACGAGGTCAACAGGAGCCGGGCATGACCACATTCGACAAGCGCACGGAGGGTTTTGAGAAAAAATTCGCCCTCGATGAGGAACAGCGGTTCAAGGCCATGGCGCGGCGCAACAAGCTCCTCGGTCAGTGGGCTGCGGAGAAAATGGGCCTCTCCGATGAGGCCGCCGCCGCCTATGCCAAATCCGTGGTCAGGGCCGATTTCGAGGAAGCAGGCGAGGAAGACGTTTTCCGGAAGATACGTGCCGATCTCGATGGCGCGAAGATTGCCCAGTCCGACCACCAGATCCGCCGCACAATGGATGAGTTGATGCAGACGGCAATCAATCAGATCAAGGCAGGCAGCTAGACGATGGCTACGCATTTTAATCTCCGGGCACGGATGGCGTCCGGAAAACCGTTTCTCTTCACCTGGATGTCGATGGCGGGCACCGCGCTTGCGGGTCAGATGGCGAGACTGCCCATTGAAGGCGTTTGCCTCGACATGCAGCATGGCACCATCAGTTATTCGGACGCTGTGCCGATGATCGCCGCTATCAACGCGGCCGGGCGGCCCGCACTCGTGCGTACGTTGTGGAACGATCCGGGCCTGATCGGCCAGGCGTTGGATGCCGGTGCATCGGCGGTGATCGCGCCGATGGTCAATACGAAAGCCGAGGCCGAACTTTTGGTCCGTTCCGCGAAATACGCGCCACTCGGCAGCCGCAGTTGGGGTGGCTATACGGCCGAGCAGGCCGCTGGCCTGTCGACCGGAGATTATCTCACGCAGTCTAACCGGATTACCCTGGTATTCGCCATGATCGAGACGCTTGAAGCGCTGGAGAATGTGGAAGAGATTGCCAGCGTGCCCGGGCTGGATGGACTCTTTGTTGGACCAAGCGATCTGTCGATCAACCTATCGAAGGGAACCGGCGTCGACCGGATGAGCAAGGCCACCCTGAAGGCGATGAAAACCGTGGCGGGCGTCGCCAAGGCGCACAAGCTCGTGGCAGCCGCCTATGGCGGTGAAGCCAACGCGGTGAACACTTATGTCGGTCTGGGATATACCTTCGTATCCTGCGGCATCGACGTAGGACTGCTGCAATCGGCGGCCGAGGCGCTGGTCAAAGATCTCCGCGGCGTTTGACCCTACCCGCCATTGGCGGCAATGTGTCCGCCCATGGATCAGCGGGCACCACTTATCACCGGCCATGAGGCCATTCTCGACCGGCTCGCCGACATCGCGCTGAGCGCGGGGGAAATCGGCGCCCAGACTGACAAATACTTCACCAATACCAGCCGCATCGTCGCCGCCGAGGGGGATCAGGAGGTGACCTTCGCGGTGTTCATGCGCCGCCGCGTGGTTGCCGCCTTCGAACCCACCATCAGGCTGGTTCGCCGCTTCGTGCCCGATGCGCGGGTCAAACGCTTCTACGAGGAGGGTGACATCGTGCCCTCTGAAAGCAAGATGATGGAGATCACAGGCTCGCTGGCGAAGCTGTCTGAAGTCGAGACGCTGCTGCTGCAGAAGATCGGATTTCCCTGTGTTTCGGCCAACAATGCCTATGAGATGTGCCGCGCCATCCCCAATGCCGCCTTCATGGATATGCATGCCCGTCATGCCAGCGGCGCGGAAATGAACATTCTTGCCGCCTATGGCGCGGCGGTAGGCAGTGCCGCGGCGAAAAAGGCCGATCCAAGCGTCAAGGGCTTTGTCGGCTCCTCGCAGGATCTGACCGCTCCCTTTTTCGGCGCGAGCGAAGGCATGGGAACGATGCCGCACGCGCTCGTCGGCTACACCAAAGGCGACGTGCTTGCCGCCATGAAGCTCTTCGCAAAGACGATTCCCGAAGCGAAGTCACTCGTGGCGCTTGTCGACTACACCGGCGAGGAGGTGACGGATTCGCTCCGCTGCGCCCGCTGGTTCTACAACGAGGCGAAACTCGGAGAACAAGGCAAAACCTTCGGCATCCGCCTCGACACCCATGGCGGACGCTTCGCCGAAGGGCTGGACTATGAGAAGTCGGTCGAAACCGTCGGCCACTGGCTGGGCAGCCACGGCGAATATAACATCGTCGAGCAGGTCTTGGGCGGACGTGCCTTCCAGCTCGATCCCAACAACATCCTTGTCGACAAGGTGCGCCGCATACTGTTCGGCAAAGGCGTATCCGTCGCTTCGATCATCCATGTCAGGCGCGCGCTCGACCAGGCTGGATTCAACAAAGCGATGATCGTCGCCTCGTCCGGGTTCGATCCGCAGAAATGCCAGGTGATGGGCGCCGCGCGCGCTCCTCTCGACATGGTCGGAACGGGCAGCTTTTTACCCGCCACACTCACGGAAACATATGCGACCGCCGATATCATCGCCTATGACGGCGTTCGGCGCGTGAAAGTCGGACGCGAGTTTCTGTTCGACCACGATTGAGCAACAAGGCCAGCCACATTGTCCGGTGTCTCCGTGGATGGCTGTTTGAAAACGGCACGGCAATTAACGTTTGATTAACGAACGCCCGAACATTTTTGAGTCTCGAACTACGACCGCCTTGCGCCCCGCTCGTGCCAGGACGAACATTCGCGTTCCGTCGCATTTTTATGAGGTCCTCATGCCCTGGCAACTCCTGGCGAACCATGCGCAGGTTCTCGCTGTCCACGCCGCCTATATGGGATTTGGCAAGATCCTTTATTTCGGCGGCGACGAGCACGATCCGGTACATAACAAAAAGCAGGTCTTCAATGCCACGTGCCTTTACGACTGCGGTTCCGGAATGGTCACGAAGATTTCCTCGCCGGGCTTTGACGCCTTCTGTTCCGGTCACGCTTTTCTGGGCGCCTCCAACATCGTTAAACTGCTGGTGGCCGGCGGAACCGAGCAGTTCAACGACGAGGCGCCCGGCCTCCACAATCCGCATTTCCCCGGACTGAAGGATGCGGCTATCTTTAGTTCGCCCGATTTCCTCACGCCTTCTTCTGGTGGTTGGACGTGGGAAAAAGCGGCGCCCATGACGCCCGGCCTGCTGGCTGGGTCGAGCCAGGTGCCTGTTCCCGACCCGAACCGAACGGGAGGACGCTGGTACCCGACGCTCATCACTCTTGCCAATGGCAACGTGATTGCGTTTTCGGGCCATCCGGGTTCGAGCGACGGCTCAAACAGCGGGGCGGATCACAACAATTGCATTCCGGAGATATTCTCCCGCGATCCGCAGCCCAAAGGCAGTTGGCGGCGTCTGGCCAACTATGCGAAATCGACAGAACGCGACTACTACGAAGATCATGCCATGACTTTCTACCCACGGCTTCATCTGCTTCCCACCGGCGACGTTATTTGCACCAATCAGATTCGCGAGCGGACATTCAGCTTTCTGCCCGACAGCGGCACGAATGGCGGCAATTTCAACGCCATCTGCATGTTTCCGTCCGCCGAATTGGGCACCTTTAGTGGTTTCGCTGGAACCTCGGTGCTTTTACCGCTCCGCCACGACGATCCCGACGGGGCATGGACAGCGCACGCCCTGGTGTGCGGCGGCTCGACCAACAATGCTTACCGTCTTGACCTCAAAGGCTGGGCGCCGTCACTCGCCGGCGGCACGCAATGGAACTGGCGCGAAACGCAGCCAAGGCGGCTTCAGCAACACCGAATTCACGCCAACACCATAATTCTTCCCACAGGCGAAATTCTGCTTTGCGGCGGGATCGACGACACGACACCGGGCGAGGAAAGTTCCGACAAGCATGCCGTCCTCAGGCCGGAATTGTATAATCCCTATGATGACACCTGGGATGTGGGCGACAGTCCAGCACAGAGTGTCCGCAACTATCATTCGACCGCGCTTCTCATGCCCGACGGCCGCGTTTGGACGGGCGGATCGGATAAAGGCGCCGGGCGTGGTGCCGGTGCCCCACCTGCGGGAAACCCGGATTCTCGCAACCTCGACATCGAAATCTTCGAGCCCTGGTATGTCGGCGATCCAGGAAGACCCTATATCAATGCAGCCCCCAGTCTCGCTTACGCGGGCGAGACGGTGCTCGTTCGAAGCACGTTCGCCAAGGAAATCGACCGCGTGGCCCTGGTTCGATGCGGCTCCAGCACCCATGCGTTCAACCCGGATCAGCGTATGATCGAACTCGCTTTCAACAATCCCTTCGATGACAATCTGCTGGTCACCTTGCCACCCAACAACAACATCCTGGTTCCAGGACCGTATCTCATCTTTACCATCCGCAAACCGCACGGGGCCGAAGGCAAGGCATCGACCCTGGGCCTACCATCGTTTGGCACTGACATTTACATCGTGGAGGAGCGCAAGCCCGAAAACCAAAGACCGCACCCCTAGCCAAATATGTTCAAATTTCAGTCGCCAAATACGCGGCGGAAGATTGTGTCGACATGTTTCACATGATAGCCGAGATCGAAGAGGCCCGCGAGTTCGGCCGTGCTTAGCTGCGCGGAGATTTCTTTGTCCTTGCCCAGAAGATCCAGAAACTCGCCGTCACCCCGCCAAACCGGCATGGCGGCACGCTGCACGGCGGCATAAGCTGCCTCGCGGCTCATGCCTTTCTGGGTCAGCGCCAGCAATACGCGCTGCGAATGAATGAGCCCACCGAGGCGATCGAGATTGCGCTTCATATTTTCGGGATAGACTAGCAGCTTGTCGATGGTCGAGGTCAGGCGCGCCAACGCGAAATCGAGATGCACAGTTGCGTCGGGGCCGATGCCGCGCTCGACGGAGGAGTGCGAGATGTCGCGTTCGTGCCACAGAGCGACATTCTCCAGCGCGGGAGTTGCTGCCGACCGGACGAGGCGCGCAAGTCCGGTCAGGTTTTCGCTCAAAACCGGGTTGCGTTTGTGTGGCATTGCCGAAGAACCCTTCTGGCCCTCCGCGAAATATTCCTCCACTTCGAGAACCTCGCTCCGCTGCAGATGTCGGATTTCGGTGGCAAGGCGCTCGATCGAACTGGCCACAACGGCGAGTACGGAGAAATACATGGCATGACGGTCGCGCGGGATTACTTGCGTCGAGACGGGCTCCGGTGTGAGGCCCAATTTCGCCGCCACGTGCTCCTCGACGCGGGGATCGATATTGGCAAAGGTGCCGACCGCACCCGAAATCGCGCAGGTGGCGACTTCGGCGCGCGCCGCGACAAGGCGCACTCGTGCGCGGGCAAATTCCGCGTAAGCGTAAGCAAGCTTGAGACCGAACGTTGTAGGCTCCGCGTGAATGCCGTGACTGCGCCCGATGGTGACAGTGTTTTTATGCTCGAGCGCACGGCGCTTGAGCACGTTTAGTAATTGATCGGTATCGGCGATCAGAATATCCGCCGCGCGAACCAGCTGAAGGTTGAAGCAAGTGTCGAGAACATCCGACGAGGTCATGCCCTGATGCACAAAACGGGCGTCGGGCCCGACGATTTCCGCCAGATGCGTGAGGAAAGCGATCACATCGTGCTTCGTCTCGCGCTCGATGGCGTCGATGCGCATCACATCGAAAACCGCGCGTCCGCCTTTGTCCCAGATCGCGCGGGCCGCCGATTTCGGAACGAGGCCCAGTTCCGCCATTGCGTCCGCCGCATGGGCCTCGATCTCGAACCATATCCGAAACCGCGTCTGCGGCTCCCAGATAGCAGTCATTTCAGGACGGCTATAACGCGGAATCATCAGTCGAGCCCGAAGAACATGGCGATGAAGCGGCGATCATAACGCGCGAAGCTGAAACTGGAAGAGAAGCTAGCCGGGGCCGAATTTGCGGAGTTTACCCCGTCTTCCCCCAACCGTGAGCGGAGCGGTGTGGCATCCATCCTGGAATTTAATGCGAGATCGACAATCGAGAATTCCGCATGCGCCAATCCCGATCTCTGCCGCACGCTATGTCGCTCAGGCCGCATCCTAAAAAGCCCTGAATGTGATGATGGTGTAGGTATCCCTGATCCCGGAAATGGACTGGATTTTTTCAGCGATAAAGCGACCAACATCCTCGGCCTCGTCGAGATAAAACTTCACCAGAAGATCATATCCGCCCGCCGTCGAATATATCTCGGAAGCAATCTCGGCATCGGCGATGGCGGTGGCAACCCGGTAGGACTGGCCGAGGTCGCATTTGATCTGAACGAAGAAGGCACGCATTGCAGCGGATGGTCGTTCACGGCGAGGGCTAGGTCAAGGCCGCATTTGACGAAGGCATAAAACGCATGGTTGACAGGTTTGTAATAGAAATTAAGCTTTCAAGGGCCTCGAATTGAATCGGCTCAGCCTGCATGTGGAGTGGTGCATGACCCGTATAGCCGCCGTCGTTGCGCTCTTCGTGTTGTTCCTTTCCGGGGGCACACGAAGCGAAACCTGGCCGCCGCCCGCGCCCGATCTGGCGGTGACCCTTCTTCCCCAATCCGGTGACTGCACGGAAGGGGACGAATGCCGCTTCATCCTTCATTTCTCCAATGAAGGTTCCGCGCCGTTCGAAGGCAGGGTGGGATGGCTCCACCATTCAACGGTCCCCGGCGTTCCGGCGGGTGCTGTTTCGTGCCGAAAGCGCGACTTCAACACTTTCGCCTGTGACACTTCCCTATCGCTTGCTCCCCATGCGGTAAAGACGATTGCGCTTGCGGTCCGCATGCTTGCCACACCGCGCAGCGAGGCAGAGCATTGCGTGAGTTTGGCCGGAACGGCGGACCCCGTTTCCGCCGACGACCAAAGCTGTGTGACGGTGCGGCTTGGTCTCATCGCGGAACAATCGGAATGCGAGGTGGGTGAAACCCTGATCAACGATCGCTGCGTCCAGCTTGCGAAATACTGCACAGCCGGGCGAAGCTGGAACGCAGCGAGCGGCTCCTGCGCGTGTCCTGCTGACAGGCCTTTGTTCGACCGCCCGAATCGCAATTGCGCCGTCGCTCTGGCGGCGGTTGAATGCAGCGGAGGCCGTGTGGGCCATGAGGGCGGGTGCTATTGCCCCATGGACAGACCTTGGTGGGACAGCGCGTCTTTATCCTGCCGAAGCGATGCCAAGCCAGTGAATGTCGTCATTGCGGCACCGGTTGTGCCGAAACCGGTTGTTACGATTCCTGACGCGCCAAAACAGGTCACCGTCCACGCGCCAGCGATGCGGAAGCTCGCTACGCCGAATGTTTCTCCGCAGCGTCCCCGCAGGGTCGCCAGCACCAGGCCAAAAGCGGTCCGTACAGCCGCCGCAGCGTCGCCCAAATGCGCCCCCCTGATGCGACGGACTCGCGGGGGCTATTGCTGGCCGATATTCTGGATTGATCCTTATGTGTTTTCGCCGGCACGATAAGTTCACGCGTCCGAGGGATCATTTTTCCGCAGCCAACTTCAGCCGGCGCAGGCCTTTTTCATAGTCTGCACCGATCCACCGGTCGTACATCAAACCGAACCAGCGTTCCATGATGCCGTTTAGCGAGGACTTGAAACCCCAGGTGACAGCGGTGTTGCCATCGATGGGTGCCAGTTCAAGCGAAGCCCGCGCCTTACCCATATCCCCGAAGTCAAGCGCGGTCGTGGTTCGCCGGTTGTCGGCGAATTCGACGATGGTCTGAGAGCCATTGCCGACATTGGGATTGGTTGACGTCCAACTCATTTTTTGACCGACTCCCGTGTCGGGACCTGCGAAAGTGTATTGTGTACCTGGATCGATATCGGCCCAGGGTGACCATTCGTTGAAGCGCCTGAGGTGCCCGGCGATGGCAAATACTTTTTCGGGCGGTGCCGCTATCACTATCTGACGCTGTAAGACGGCTTCGCTGGGCAGCAGATACGCTCCGCCCACCACGAACACGACACCTGCGGCGACGATCCCCACGATCCATCTGAGAAATGTTTTCATGTTTCCTCCGGTGAGCCGGGTTGCCTGTGAATACCGGGCAATGACATAGTAGGCGATGCCTGCCGCGATTTTCCACCGAGACTTCAAAGCCCGCCCTTACTGGTGGGAAGCCTATACGCCTTTGCCCTTGCCGGAAATCGACTTGCCGAAAGACGTGCGTGTGGCCGTGGTGGGGGCGGGATATGCGGGGCTCAGCGCGGCGCTTGAGTTGGACCGCGCGGGGTTCTCTTGCCTGGTGCTTGACGCCGCCGAACCTGGCTTCGGCGCCTCCACACGCAGCGGCGGCATGGTGTCCGGAGGCGTCAATGTCGGCAAGCGTTATCTGTCGAAGGCGTTGAGCGCCGAGGATGCGGTCCCGTTTCTCGCTGATGCGGCGGATGCCTTCGGCCATATCGAGGCCGTGATCGCGCGCGAGAAGATCGACTGCGGCTGGACAAGAAGCGGCTACTTCCTCGGTGCCTGGTGCAAAAGCCATTTCGACGCGATGGCGAAAAAGGTGGCGATGCTCAACACGCATGCCCGGGCCGAAGCCTATCTTGTCACACCCGAACACCAGCGCGAGGAAATCGCGTCCGATTATTACCGGGGCGGCATGGTGACGGAGCGCGCGGCGCAGATACACCCAGCGCTTTATTTCAAAGGTCTGCTCGATCTTTGCGTTAAGCGGAGGATACCGATTGTCTCCAACACCCCGGTAACGAATTTGCGGCAAACCGCCAGTGGTTGGAACGTGGAAACGCCGCGCGGCCGTTTTCAAGCCAGCGATGTGGTTATTGCCACCAATGGCTATACCGGCGACGTGACGCCGCAATTCAAGCGCCGGGTCGTGCCGGTCGGGTCTTACATTATCGCCACGGAGGAATTGTCGCCGGACCTGGCGCGCTCTCTCAGCCCGAAAAACCGCTCCTTCGCCGATACGCGGCGGGTGTTGACCTACTACCGCATGTCGCCGGACGGAAGACGGCTGATCTTCGGCGGCCGCGCCAAGTTCGGCCACACCGATCCCACCGAAACCGCTCCCATCCTGCATCGCTTCATGCTTGATCGCTTTCCGCAGTTGCGCGGCACCAGGATCACGCACGCCTGGACCGGCAACGTCGCCTTCACGCTGGACGAGCTGCCCCATATGGGCAAATTCGACAATCTCCATTACGCCTTGGGCTGCAACGGTTCGGGTGTCGCCATGATGACCTATCTGGGCCACCAGACGGCAAGCAAGATCATTGGTCGAGTCAATCGCGTCTGCGCCTTCGATCGCGAGGAATTTCCCGATCATCCGCTCTATAACGGGTCAACCTGGTTTTTGCCCTGGATCGGGCGCTATTTTCGCACCCGCGACTGGCTCGACCGGCGGAGTTGACTACGCGCAGCGTGCCTGCAGAGTCCAGGCCCTGTCCACATAGGCGGCATCGCCGACGAGATGGCCCTTTTGGCGATCGGGACAGGCGAAATAGCGCAGTGACGAGGTGGCGACCGCGACTGCGTCGCTGCGCTGTGTCGGCCCCATGCCGGAAACCCTCATGTCGAAAATAGATGCCGATGCGCTGTAGCTGTAGTCCAGCTGGTAGGTCTTGCCGTTGTAAAAGATCGGTTCGGACCGCGATTTCGTCTGCACGCCCTGCGGCGTCCCCTTGCTGATCCGCGGCTCGGGACCGCTGCAGCCAGCAAGTGAAACGGCCACTGCGAATATGAGTATTAAACGCTGGTTCATGACGCGCCTTATGCCCGCGCCCACTCGACGCGGCAAGGCCGCCATGGCATAGGCGCTGGTCATGACCTTCGATCTATCCTCGCTGCTCGTTCCTCGCAGTGCCGCCGCCGACGAAGGCGCCATCATCCGCATGGCGCAGAAGTCGCGTGATCTGAAAGCCAAGGGCCGCGATGTAGTGAGCCTGACCGTGGGCGAGCCTGATTTCGACACGCCGGACAACATCCAGGGCGCCGCCGCGGCCGCAATGAAGGCGGGCTTCACCCATTATTCCCCGGTGCAGGGCATCCCGGAACTCCGGGCCGCACTATCGAAGAAACTCAAAACCGAGAACGGGCTCGATTATACGCCCTCCGAAATCTGCGTGACCAACGGGGCCAAGCAGGCGATTGCCAATACCGTGCTGTCGATCATCGAGGAGGGTGACGAGGTCATTATGCTGGCACCGTTCTGGGTGTCCTACGAAATCGTGGTGCGCTTTGCCGGTGGCACGCCCGTGATCCTCGGGGCAGGTGTGGACGAGAACTACAAGGTCCCCGCCGCCCGCATTACCGCTGCGGTAACGCCTGCGACCAAGTTGCTCATCCTCAATTCACCGTGCAACCCAACCGGCGCTTTGTGGTCCCGCACCGAACTGGAAGAGATCGCTGAAGCGGTGCGCGCCCATCCCCGCATGGTGGTGCTGTCCGACGAGATTTACGAATACATCCTGTTTGAAGGCAACATGACCTCGATCGGCTCGCTTGCCGGAATGCGCGAGCGGACGATCACCATCAATGGCTTCTCCAAAAGCTTCGCCATGACCGGCTGGCGTCTGGGTTATGCCGTAGCTATCGCACCGCTCATCAACGCCATCACCCGCATGCAGAGCACGATCACCACCGGCGCCAACCAGTTCGTGCAACGGGCCGGCATCGAGGCGCTGGAGGGACCGCGCGATTCCGTCGAGGGGATGCGCGCGCGCTACCAATCTCGCCGCGACATTGTGCTGGCTGGACTGCGCGCCATCAAGGGCGTGAAGATCGGACCGATCCCCGCGACATTTTACGCCTTCCCCGATGTCTCCGATTTGCTGAGGGGCCGAACGACGATCACCCTGTGCGACTGGCTGCTCGAAGAGCACGGCGTCGCCACCGTGCCCGGCTCGGCCTTCGGGGCTGAAGGCTCGATCAGGCTATCCTTCGCCGCGAGCGAGAACGACATCGCAAAGGCGCTGACAAGGTTGGCGGAAGCCTTTCGTTAGATCGGCCTTACTCGGCCGCCTCGCGTTGCGGTTCGTCACCGGGCGAGCGTTTCTTCCGCCTCTTCGGCAGCGGCGTGACTGTCGTGTCGGAGGGAAGTTCCTCAGCTACGACTTCCACCGGTGTCTCCGCGATCACCTCCACAGGCTTGCGCCTGTCACGTGCGATGTAGGAGTAGATCGCAGGCGTGATGAACAGCGTGAACATCGTACCGATGGTCATGCCCGCGGCAATCACGATACCGATATCGAACCGGCTCTTGGCGCCAGCGCCATTGGCGATGAGCAGGGGAAACACGCCGATGACCATGGCGGCGGTGGTCATCAGGATGGGCCGCAAGCGAACCGCTGCCGCCTCTTTGATCGCCATGTACTTGTCATACCCTTGCGTCTCCTGCAGCTTGTTGGCGAACTCCACCATCAGGATGCCGTGCTTGGAGATGAGCCCGATCAGCGTCACCAGTCCAATCTGGGTGTAGATGTTGATTGTACCCGAGCCGATATTCACCGGCGGGTTGTTCTGCATCATTCCGTTGATATTGCCGAGGATCCACAAGACGAACAGGGCGCCGAACACCGTTGCTGGCAGGCCCACGAGCACGATGAAGGGATCGCGGAAGCTTTCGAATTGCGCCGCCAGAACCAGATAGATCAGCACCAGCGCGAAGCCGAAAGTGAGCACCAGGGTGTTGCCTTCATTCACATACTGACGGCTCTCGCCCTTGAAGTCGTAGGACATGCCTGCCGGAAAGAGTTCGGTTGCCTTCTGCTGCAGGAAGGTCACGGCCTCGCCTACTGTACGTCCGGGAAAGGGCACGCCCTGCAGCGTCGCGGAATTCAACTGCTGGAACGTGGCGAGGCTGTTGGGTTGCACCGTGCTCTCGATTTTCACGAAAGAGGAGAGTGGAACCATGGCGCCGCTGGCGGAGCGCACATGATATTTGAGAATCTGGTCGGACGACTCGCGCTCGGTCCGCGGAACCTGCGCGATGACTTCGTAGCTTCGGCCTTGCACGCTGAACCGGTTGACATTGTTGCCACCCAAAAGCGTCGCGAGCGTCGCTCCGATATCCTGCATGGTGACGCCAAGCTTGTTGGCGCGATCCTTGTCGATGACAAGCTCGACCTGCGGAGTCTGAAACCGCAGATCGGTATTGGTGAAGATGAACAGGCCACTCTTCATGGCCTCCGCCTTCAACGTATCCATCATCTCGGCTAGCTGCGTGTAGTCGCCGGGAAAGGTAACGACAAATTCGACGGGCATTTCGCCCGCACCCACCGGAATGGCCGAGGGCGCCGTGGCAAAGATGTTTACTCCGGCGATCTTGCTGAATTTGGGCTGCAATTCCGCCATCACCGAAAGATCGGACCGCGTGCGCTTGGCCCACGGCTTCAGGATCAATCCGACAAAAGCGGAGTGCCCATTGGGAAATCCGTTGATCGAGAAAATATTCTGCTTCTCGGGAACCTTCATCAGCGTGTCGGTTAGAACATCGGTATAGGTCGTGAGGTAATCGAGATTGGTGTGTTCGGGCGATTGAACAAAACCAAACAGCACACCCTGATCTTCGGCCGGCGCGAGTTGCCGGTTGATGGCATTGTACAGAATCGCCGAAAGCACGATCATCAATATGGCGATCCAAGCGAAAACCGCCCGTTGCCGAAGAGTGCCGTCGAGGCGCCGACGGTAAAAACGCTGCAGGCCGCCAAAAACGCGCTCGACACGCCGGCCGAACCAGCTCTGATGTTCATTGGATCGAAGCAGCTTCGATGTCATCATCGGCGAAAGTGTGAGCGCGATGATACCCGACACAACGACCGCACCGGCAAGGGTAAAAGCAAACTCGCGAAATAGCGCTCCCGTCAAACCGCTGGTGAATCCAATCGGCGCGTAAACGGCGGCAAGCGTCACCGTCATGGCGATCACCGGGCCGGTGATCTCCCGCGCGCCTTTTATCGCGGCATCGAAGGGCTTCATGCCTTCCTCGATGTGACGCTGGATGTTTTCAACCACCACGATCGCGTCGTCGACGACAAGCCCGATGGCGAGCACAAGCGCCAGAAGTGTCAGCAGGTTGATGGAGTAGCCAAATCCCACCAGCACCAGCGCCACGCCGATGAGCGATAACGGGATGGTGACGACGGGAATGAGGGTCGAGCGGATATTGCCGAGGAACAAAAAGATCACGACGACGACGATCAGGGCCGCTTCGGCCAGGGTGGTGCCCACCTCCCAGATCGATTCGGTGATGAACTCTGTTGCATCATAGGCAATGCTGCCTTCGAGGCCCTGCGGCAGCACCCGTTGGATGTCCGGCATGGCTTTTCGGACATTTGAGATAACGGTCAGTGGATTGGCGTCGGGCGTCGTCTGGATGCCCATGAACACCGCCTTGATGCCATCGAAGGCGGACGAAGAATTGTTGTTCTGCGGACCCAGATCTACTGTGGCGATCTGCCCGAGCCGTATTACCGTGTCACCGCGCGTGGCAACGACCAATTCCTTGAATTGATCGGCGTTTTCAAGCGACGTCTGGGCGTTGATATTTTTCTGGGTAAAGTTGCTCTTGATTTCTCCCGCCGCGGTTGAAAAGTTGTTGGCAGCAAGTGCAGCACGGACATCAAGCGGCGTAATACCGAGAGAGGCCATCTTGTCAGGATTGAGCCACACCCGCATGGCGAACGTCGAGCCGCCGAGAATATCGGCGGATGCGACGCCGGTAATCGCCTGAATGCGCGGCTTTACCACGCGGTCCAGATAGTCGCTGATCTGCGGCGAAGTCATTTTTTCGCTGCGGAAACTGATATACATCAGTGCGAAACCGGCGCCGTTGGTGCGAACCACGATAGGATCGTTTGCCGCCTCTGGGAGTACGCCCTTGACTTCATTCACCTTCGACAAAACATCCGACAGCGCCCGGTCGGCATCGGCGTCGAGCCGAAGCTTCATGGTGATGACAGAAACGTTTTGCGATGAATTCGATTCTAAGATCTCAACACCTTCGGTCGAAGCCACGGCCTGCTGCAGGGGAGTCGTGATGAATCCTTTGATCTGATCGGCATTGGCTCCCGGATAGGTGGTGGTGATTTCGATCTTGGTATCGGAAACCTTGGGAAACTGCCGGATTGGCAGGCCGAAAACAGCCTGTAACCCGGCCAGTAGGATGACGAGGCTGACGACGGTCGCGAGAACCGGGCGTTTGATGAAGATGTCGGTGAAATGCATGCTCGCCGTCCTACTGTATCGTCGTTGAGTCCGCAGCGCGGAGGGCTATGGAGTTGTCGATTCTGACCGGGCTTCCCTGGTCGATCTTGTTCTGACCGGTGGTCACCACGCGGTCGCCCGGCTTGAGACCGCTAACGATTTCGACCCGGCCGTCGCGGGCAGAACCAGCCTTAACGAAACGCCGTTCAACTTCAAACTGTTCGTCCTTGTTGGAGGCATCGGGCTTTTTCGCCGGCACCACGACGAAGACGTTGTCGCCATAAAGCGAGTAGGTAACCGCCGTTTGCGCCACCGTCACTACCTGTTGCAGCTGGCCCGCGACGACCTGGACATTGGCATACATGCCCGGCAGCAGCTTCCCGTCTGCATTTGCGAGGCTGGCCCGTACCGTGATCATCCGGGTGTCGCCCGAGATCGTCGCATCCGTGGTTACAATCTCGCCCGTATATTTCTTGTCCGGCCAGGCGTTGAACGTCGCATTGATCTTCTGGCCAACCTGAATCCGGCCATAGTCGGCCTCCGTCACGGTGAAGTCGGAAAAGATCGGATCGATTTTCTGCAGCCAAACAACCTTCTGCCCGGGTGCGATGTAACTGCCGGGCGAAATGGCGCGCAGTCCCACACGGCCGCTCCATGGCGCCACGATGGTCTTCTGCTTGATCAGCGCGTCGGTGCGCTCGATTGAAGCAAGAAGCTGGTCGCGCGCCGTTGTCGCTGTTTCGAGATCGGCCTTGGCGGCAAACCCCTTTTTGAAAATACGGTCGCGCCGGGCGAGTTCATCCTCGGCATTGGCAAGTTGCACGCGGAAGTTCTTCAGGTCCGCGGCGTCCGTATCGGTATCGAGCTGGATGAGTTTGTCACCCTTCTTCACGTCCTGCCCGGAGTCGAAGAAAATCTCTTCTACCACGCCTCCAACCTGCGGAGCGACGTCGATCCCTTCCGAGGCCACAAGGGTGCCGATACCGGCGATCTCAGGCTGCCAATTGTCCGTTCTCGCTTCTTCCGCCGAGACTGTCGCGACGGGGCGAGGCGAATTCTTGATCGATTCCGCGATGACGGCCGGAAGTTTGTAAAACGACCACCAGGCAATGGCCCCGCCCAGTCCGCCGAGCAGGACGGTGACCAGAATTAGATAGAAAATACGACGTATCATCTCAACTCAACTCCATCATTCCGCGGCCTGCAGGGACGAATCCCGCAACAGTTCGGCACGCTTTAATTCAAGATAGTCAACCGAGGCGGAGAGCACCGCATTGCCGTAGCCAGCAACGAAACTCGCACCCGCATGGGGCTGTTCCGCGCATTGACACTCGGCGATCCGCGTCAGCTCTCCCCTCAGTTCCGAAAGCTGCTTGTCGAGCGCCACCAGCATCAAATCGCGCGAAATGAATTGTTGCAGCAGCATCTGAAACAGGAATTCCGATTTGTATTTATCCTTCGCCGGAAGCACGGAGATCGCCTTGGCGAGTGCGAGGCGGCCCGCTTGGGTGATCGCATAGACTTTCTTGTCCGGCTTTCCGGTTTGTTCTTCGGCCCGTACCGTCAACAATCCTTCGGCTGTCAGTTGGGTCAACGCGGGGTAGATCGAGCCAAAGCTCGCCTCAATGAAATGACTGAAAAGTCCTTCCTCAATATCCTTCTTGATCTCGTAACCCGAAGCTTCTTCGGTTGAGAGGATACCTAGGCAAAGGGTTCTGACATTCATGCGAGGCTGTCCAATTGTATCGAATTGATATATCCCGGTCTGACATATATCACATTGGCATAGAGTCAACCAGTTTGTTACCGCACTGCAACAAATTATTGTCAGCAACACTGTGATCCCGGTCACAGTTCCCGCCATCGCTTGTCTATTCCGAAAGTCAGCGCTATAGCGATTTCAAGGCGATCTCCAAGAATCGCCGGGGAATGGGGTCACAGAGGGGGGAGCATGGAGTATTTTCTCCAGCAGCTCATTAACGGTATTACGCTCGGCTCGATCTATGGGTTGATCGCCATTGGCTACACGATGGTGTACGGCATCATCGGCATGATAAATTTCGCTCATGGCGATGTCTTCATGGTGGGTGGGTTCGTATCGTTAATTGCCATCATCGCATTGGGCCTTACGGGCGGCAGCGGTCTTTTCCCGATTATCCTCTCCCTCGTACTCGTGGTCATCATCGCGATGATCATCGCGTCCGCCTACAACTGGACCATCGAACGCGTGGCTTACCGGCCGCTCCGGGGCTCGTTCCGCCTGGCGCCGCTGATATCCGCCATCGGCATGTCGATCGTGCTCCAGGAGTTCGTCCGCATCGCCCAGGATGGAAGGCCCAAGCCTTTGCAGCCGATCGTCACCGGCGGTCATATCCTGATGGAGCGCGCACTGGCCCAGGGTGAATTCATCGTCCGCCTGTCCAACATGCAGATATTAATCATCCTCACCACGCTTATTCTGATGGGCATTTTCACCGCGATCATCACCCGCACCTCTCTCGGCCGCGCCCAGCGTTCCTGCGAACAAGACATGAAGATGGCCTCGCTCCTCGGCATTGATGTGAACCGCACCATCTCCATCACCTTTATCATGGGAGCAGCGCTCGCGGCAGTCGCCGGGCTCATGTTCTTTCTCTACTACGGTGTCACTGATTTCTTCGTTGGTTTCCTCGCTGGCATCAAGGCATTCACCGCCGCCGTGTTGGGCGGTGTGGGCTCGATCCCGGGTGCTATGGTGGGGGGCATGATCATCGGCCTGGTCGAGGTGTTCTGGTCAGCCTATTTCTCGGTTGAGTACAAAGACGTGGCGGCCTTCACCATGCTCGCCGCGGTGCTCATTTTCCTGCCGCAGGGCATTCTCGGCAAACCCGAAATCGAGAAGGTCTAGACCGATGGCCGCGGTTTCCACCTCCGCCGCGGCTCGCCCGCTCGACGCTGCCGCTATCCTCAAGGACGTCGTTCTGACTTCGATCCTGTCCTTCGTGATACTGGGGCCCATCATCGGGCTTAAGACGGTCACCGCCACCGGCAGCCTGGCGCTTGTTCAGCGCTGGGGCTTCGTGGCCGTTCTTGTCGCCATCGTGGCGGCCGGCAGGCTCGCCTATCACATCTTCGTCTGGAGCAAGCCTCAGGCGGCACCTACAAGGGCGCGGCGTTTCTCTTTCCCATTGGCGCCTTACGCAAAATACATCGCACCGGCCCTGCTTGTCCTGGCGCTTGCGTTGCCCTGGCTCCCCGGCATCGACCGCCGCATTGTGGACCTCGCCATCCTCATGCTCACTTACATCATGCTGGGTTGGGGTCTTAACATCGTGGTGGGCCTCGCGGGCCTCCTCGATCTGGGTTACGTCGCCTTCTACGCGGTTGGTGCCTATGCCTACGCGCTTCTGTCCACGGTCTACCTTCCGCTGTGGTTCGGCGACGGCATCATCCCCTGGGCTTTCTTCATCACATTGCCCATTGCCGGCCTGCTTGCCGCATGCTGGGGCATCCTGCTGGGATTTCCCGTGCTCCGATTGCGGGGAGATTATCTGGCGATCGTAACATTGGCATTTGGCGAAATAATCAGGGTCATCCTCATAAACTGGGTCGACTTCACCGGCGGCCCCGCTGGCATCGGCAATATTCCGCGCCCTTCGTTCTTCGGGCTTCCCTTCATCGAAGGGGAGGGCGGCTTCGCCCAGTTCTTCGGCCTGGAGCACAAGCCCATCTACCGCATCATCTTCCTGTATTACGTCATCCTCTTTTTGGCGCTGTTGACCAATTTCGTTACTCTGAGGCTGCGCAAGCTGCCGGTTGGCCGCGCCTGGGAGGCCTTGCGCGAGGACGAAATCGCCTGCCGGTCGCTGGGCATCAACACCACTTCAACCAAGCTCACCGCCTTTGCCATCGGTGCCATGTTCGGCGGTTTCGCTGGTAGCTTCTTCGCCACACGACAGGGCTTCGTCTCGCCCGAATCTTTTGTTTTCATGGAATCGGCGATCGTGCTCGCCATTGTCGTGCTGGGCGGTCTCGGCTCGCAGATCGGCGTGGTCATGGCCTCGATTGTTATCATCGGCGCCTTTGAATTGTTCCGTGAGCTGAATTTTCTGAAAGCGGTGATGCCCGCTGGCTTCGATCCCGTGCAGTTCCGCATGCTGGCCGTAGGTCTCGCCATGGTGCTCATCATGCGCTGGAAACCGCGGGGTCTCGTCACGCACCGCGATCCCACTGTCTACCTCACTGAAAAGAAAACGATCTCCGGCGATCTCGTGGCGCAAGGGCGTACCGGCTGATGGTGGAGTCAGCGCAACCGCTGCTCCGTGTCGAGCATCTCACCATGCGATTTGGCGGATTGACCGCCATTGGTGATCTCTCCTTCACCGCCAGGTCGAACGACATCACGGCGCTGATCGGCCCGAACGGCGCGGGCAAGACCACGGTCTTCAACTGCATAACCGGTTTTTACAAACCGACCGAGGGCTCGATCATCCTCAACCACGGCGACGGCCACGATTTCATGCTCGAACGCATGGATGATTTTCGCATCGCCCGGCACGCCAGCGTGGCGCGCACCTTTCAGAACATCCGGCTGTTCGCCGGTATGACGGTTCTGGAAAATCTCATGGTGGCGCAGCACAACACACTGATGCGCGCATCCGGCTTTACCGTCGCCGGCATTTTTGGCACGGGTCACTATCGGCGCGCCAATCATGAGGCGATCGAATTTTCGCGCTACTGGTTGGAGAAGATAAACCTCGTGTCGCGCGCCGACGATCCCGCCGGCGATCTGCCCTATGGCGACCAGCGCCGGCTTGAAATCGCCCGCGCCATGTGCACGAAGCCCAAGATGCTGTGCCTTGACGAACCAGCGGCCGGCCTCAACCCCCGCGAATCGGAGGAGCTTAACCGGCTGCTCCTCTCAATCCGCAAGGATGAGGATATTGCGATCCTGCTGATTGAGCATGACATGAGCGTCGTCATGGGCATTTCCGATCACATTGTGGTCCTGGACTACGGTGTGAAGATTTCTGATGGTGCGCCAGCCCATGTGCGCAACGACCCGGCTGTCATCCGCGCCTATCTGGGCGTCGAGGATGAAGAGGACGCTGAAGCGGTGGTCGAAAGCGCCGTGGCCGCGGCTGAAAAGGCGGTGGCCGCGGCAAAGTCTGTCAAAAAGTCCAAGCCGGTCAGAAAGGCTAAGCCCCGTGCCGCGAAGAAGGCGCGCAAATGAGCGACACCTTGCTGACGGTTCGCGGTGTCCACACTTTCTACGGAAAGATCCAGGCCTTGCGCGGCATCGACGTCGATGTGCACAAAGGGGAGATCGTCACCCTCATCGGCTCGAACGGAGCCGGTAAATCGACGCTGATGATGACCATCTGCGGCACGCCGAGGGCGAGGTCTGGGACTATTACCTTCGACGGCCAGGACATCACGCAGATGCCGACCCACGAAATCGCCCGGATGGGCGTCTCGCAATCGCCCGAGGGGCGGCGCATCTTTCCCCGCATGACGGTGCTCGAGAATCTGCAGATGGGCGCCACTACCAGCGACCCCAAATATTTTAGCGAGGACACGGGCCGCGTTTTTGGAATGTTTCCGATTCTGGAAAAGCGCCAGTCGCAGCGCGGCGGCACGCTTTCGGGCGGAGAGCAGCAGATGCTGGCGATCGCGCGGGCGCTGATGGCGAGACCGCGGCTGCTCCTGCTCGACGAGCCCTCGCTCGGATTGGCGCCCCTCATCGTCAAGCTCATCTTCAACGCCATCCGCGACCTGAACCGGAACGAGGGTCTGACAGTGTTCCTCGTCGAGCAGAACGCCTTCCATGCGCTCAAGCTGGCGCACCGCGCCTATGTCATGGTCAATGGCTCGATTACCATGTCCGGCACTGGCAAGGAACTGTTGGCACGCCCTGAAATCCGCGCCGCTTATCTCGAAGGAAGCCACTGAGATGTCGCTCTTCGTCGAAGATAGCCCGTGGATATTTTTGTTCATGACGGTGATCCTGGGCGGCGGAGCCGCTTTTCAGGCCGGCCGAAGCCTCGCTTCCAAATGGCGGCCACTGTGGATGGCGATCGCCTACATGGTGCCCCTTGGGCTGGCGCTGCGCTTCCTGCACTACGCGTTGTTCGAGGCGGAACTCTTGTCTGTCCACTATTTCCTGACCGATACTTTAGTGCTTGTGGCGGGCGTCCTCCTCGGCTACAGGCTGACCCGCGTTCATCAGATGGTCAGCCAGTATCCATGGCTCTATGAGCGCTCCGGATTACTTTCCTGGAAAGGGAAAACGGCATCCTGAATAAAGCCTGTCGGCCTCTTCCCAACCGCATGCCTTTGGGCCTAGATTTGTCCCAAGGGGTGCACAACCCCGAATAATCTCAAGGGAGCTAGCAAATGAAGAAATACCTGTTGTCGGGCATTGCACTTGGCTTTGCCGCGGCACTCTCGGCCACGACGGCGCTCGCCGACATTACAATCGGCATGGCGGGTCCGATTACCGGCCAATACGCCGCATTCGGAGAACAGCTGAAGCGCGGCTCCGAAATGGCGGTGGCCGACCTCAACGCCGCAGGTGGCGTGAACGGTGAAAAGGTCGTTCTGGAAATTGGTGACGATGCCTGCGATCCGAAACAGGCCGTAGCGGTTGCCAACCAGATGGTTTCGAAGGGCATCAAGTTCATGGGCGGACATTTCTGCTCGGGCTCCTCGATCCCGGCTTCCCAGGTCTATGCCGAAGAAGGCATTGTCCAGATCACGCCAGCCTCGACCAACCCTGCGTTCACCGAAGCCGGCCTGTGGAACACCCACCGCGTCTGCGGACGTGACGACGCGCAGGGCATCGTTGCTGGCAACTTCCTGGCCAAGCACTATGGTGACAAGAAGATCGCCATCATCGACGACAAGACGCCCTATGGCAAAGGCCTGGCGGACGAGACTCGCAAGGCGCTGAATGCCGCGGGCGGCAAGGAAGCGGTAAACGAGTCCTACACCGCGGGTGAAAAGGATTACACCGCACTTGTTTCCAAAATGAAGGATGCGGGTATTGATGTCGTCTATGTCGGCGGCTACCATACCGAAGGCGGTCTTATCCTCCGCCAGATGCGCGAGCAGGGCATGAAGGCCCTGATGATCTCTGGCGATGCCTTCAACACCGAAGAGTTCTGGACCATCACCGGCGATGCCGGCGAAGGCATGATCTTCACCTTCGCGCCTGAACCCCGCAACAATCCAGCGGCGAAGGAAGTGGTCGACAAGTTCAAGGCCGCCGGTTACGATCCCGAAGGCTACACGCTCTATTCCTACGCTGCGGTCCAGGCTTGGGCCCAGGCGGCCACTGCCACCAAGGGCACCGACGGCCACAAGATCGCGGAATGGCTCCGTGCCGGCAATACGTTCCACACCGTGCTGGGCGATCTGTCACTCAACGAAAAGGGCGACATCAAGGACGCCAAGTATGTCTGGTATAAGTGGACTGCTGGTAAGTATGCGGAAGATCCCTCGCTGCAGTAGTCGAAGTTGTTGATCCGGAGCCCGCGCAGTTTTTGCGCGGGCTTTTTCATATGTGGAAGTTCATGATCCGCCGCCACATCGCGACAGCCGCCCTCCTGCTCGCCATGAATCAGTGGGCCCACGCCGAGATTGTCATTGGCGCTGCGGGACCGCTGCAAGGCCAGTATGCGGCATTCGGCGAACAGCTGCGGCAAGGCGTGGCACTGGCTGTCGCGGATATCAACGCAACGGGCGGCGTCAACGGTGAACAGCTCGTGCTTCAAATGGCGGACGACGGTTGCGAACCCCGGAAAGCCGTGGAAGCGGCGCAGGCGCTTGTTGCCAGAGGAGTGAGATTTGTCGCCGGGCACTATTGTTCGGGATCGTCCATCCCCGCTTCCAAAATATATGAAGCGGCCTCCGTGCTGCAGATCAGTCCGGCCTCGACCAATCCGAAACTCACCGAAGACGGGGGGTGGAACGTGCACCGCGTCGTGGCGCGCGACGACGCCCAGGGGAGTTTCGCTGGCGCCTTTATCGCCCATGCATACAACGGCCGAAGGATCGCCATTCTCGCCGATCAAACCGAGTACGGACAGGCATTGGCGAGTGCTGCCCGCTCGGCGCTTCGCCAGTCAAGCGTCAGTGAGACGATGTTCGAGAGCTACACATCTGGCGCCAAAGAATACCACGATCTTGTGTTGAAGCTGCAGACAGCCGCAATCGATGTGGTTTACCTCGCCGGTGCTGCCCCTGAAGCAGCCTACATCATTCGGGAAATGCGCGAACTTGGTATGGCGGCGCAGCTCGTGGGCCCCGACGCTTTGGTGACCGATGAATTTTGGTCAATTGCGCGCGACTCGGGTGAAGGGACGATCATGACATTTCCTTCGGATGCCGAAACCTTCCCCGAAGCGCAGAGCCTGGTCGAGAGGTTCAAAGCCCAGAATTTCGAACCCGAAGGCTACACACTCCAGGCCTATGCCGCCGTACAGGCTTATGCGCAGGCAGCCCTGGCAACAGGCAGCACGGACTCCCGCAAGATCGCCACATGGCTCCGCGCGGGCAATCCACTCCGCACCGTGATAGGTACCATTTCGCTCGATGCCAAGGGAGACGTTAAAAATCCGCGCTACACTTGGTTTCGCTGGTCGGCGGGCAAATACGGCGTGGATGAAAACTTGAACAAGTCAGTCGCAACCGCCCGCTGACTAACGTCCCAGCCAGCGCGGTTTGCGTTTTTCGGTAAAAGCCCGCGCACCCTCTTTCTGGTCTTCGCTGGAATAGAGCCGGTCCACCGCAGGGAGATTGCGCTTCGTTACCATATCGAAAGCTTGCTGCACGGGAAGATGCTGGGTCTCGCGCATCGTTTCCTTGATCGCGGCGAACACCAGTGGTGGCCCCTCGGCGAGCTGATCGGCGATAGCGCGAGCCCGCGCCATCAGATTTTCCCGCGCTACGATCTCGTTGATGAGGCCCCAGTGTTTGGCCTCCGCCGTGTCGATGCGCCGTCCGGTAAAGAGCAGTTCCGCCGCCACGTGATAAGGGATGCGGCGCGGCAGCTTGATCGTGGCGGCATCGGCGAGGGCTCCGGAATTGATTTCCGGTAGCGCGAATGTGGCATGGCTCGCGGCGATGATGATATCGCACGAAATCATGATTTCAAGTCCTCCGCCAAAGGCTAATCCGTTAACCGCGGCGATCACCGGCTTGCCCAGGCCAGGCAGTTCCTGCAAGCCGCCGAAGCCACCTACGCCATAGTCACTGTCGGGGGCCTCACCAGCGGCCGCGGCCTTGAGATCCCAACCGGGGCAGAAAAATTTCTCCCCTGCCGCGGTGAGGATCGCCACACGCAAATCAGGATCGTCGCGAAAGGAGGCGAAGACATCCCCCATGATACGGCTGGTCGCCGCATCGATGGCATTGGCTTTTGGCCGGTCGATTGTGACTTCGAGCACAGCGCCGCGACGTTCGGTCCGGACAGGTGATGTCATGGCATCCTCATGCGAATAACGGCATCGACCGCGATCGCGTCATCGGCTAGCACCAAAAGTGGATTGACATCGAGCTCCTCGATTCGGCCGCCATTGGCTTCGGCCCAAGCTGCGATCGACTGGATGGCATTGATCACGGCACCCGCATCGCCGGATCTTCCCCGAAAACCGTCGACCAACGTCCAAACGTTAAGTCTTTTCAACGCGCGCTCGATCTCGGTTCGCGACGTCGGCAGCAGCAATGCCGCCGTGTCTTTTAGCAATTCCGTAAACGTCCCTCCCGCACCGATCACCATTACCGGTCCGAATTGAGCATCACATGTGATGCCGACGATAAGTTCGGCGATGGCACCTGACACCATCTTTTCCACGAGCAGTTCATCAGAGATGAGAGCGAGATGCCGCGCCGCGATTTTAACATCATCCGGCGTCCGCAGGTTCAGCGAAATTCCCCTGGCTTCCGATTTGTGAATGATTTCGCTGGAGGAGATTTTCAACGTAACCGGAAAGCCCAGCTTCTCGGCCACCGCAACGGCGTTGCCGGCATCGCACAGATATCCATCGGGAACATGCAGCCCGTGGCTCTTGAGAATTTGCTTCGAATCGAACTCGGTGAACGTACGAACCGGAGCGTCGACCATTTGAAAATTAGCCGCAGTCGGTGCCGCATCGCAACGCGCCCAGTTCCGCCCGATCGCGGCAGCGGCTTCAAACGCCGAAAGCGCGTCATCCAGACCCATCATCGGCACAATGCCACGCGCCGACAGATCGTCCGCCACGTTCATCGGCATGCATTCTGGCAAGGAAGCAACGACTGCCGCGCGTGACTTTGTCGATGCCGCTGCTGTCATCAGCGCGCGCGCCGTAACGAGCCAGGCTGCGGCATTCATTTTGGGATTGGAGGGAATGTCGAGCAGCAGGATGGCCATATCGAACCCGCACGACAGAACCGCCGTAAACGTGTCCGTAAGCTTGTCTTCCTGGTTCCAGATGAAGGTGTGATAGTCGAGCGGATTGTCGACCGGCACATACGCGTTGAGTGTTGCCGCGACCATTTGTTTGGAGACCGCGTCGAAAGGCGGAAAATCGACTTCGCGTTTCAGAGCCATGTCAGCGATAAGAGCAGCTTCACCGCCGGAACAACTCATCGAGACGAGGCGATTGCCTGGAAGGGGGCCGCCGTGATGCAGAACTTTGAGGGTCTCGGCGAAAGCCGTGACCGTATTGAGTCGCGCAACTCCATGCCGCTCGAACAGCGCGTCATAAAACTGGTCCGCCCCTGCCAGCGACGAAGTATGGGTGAGCGCCAGCTTTGCACCGTGTTCGGAGCGCCCGGTCTTGAGCGCCACGAGCGGTTTGCGCTGGTCCCGCGCAAACTCTGCGGCCCGCGCGAAAGCGGTGATATCGGGGAGACCTTCGATATGAAGACCGATTGCGGTAATTCGGTCGTCTCCGGCCAGCGCTTCCACCATCCGCGCCATATCGACATCCGCCTGATTGCCGATGGCGAAAACGGCGGCGACCGGCAAAGCCCTCCTGGTCATGGTGAAATTGCAGGCGAGATTGCCCGACTGGGTGACGATGGCGACGCCGGTGTCGCAAGCTTTGATTCCGTGCTGGTCTGGCCAAAGGGCGGCGCGCGCAAGGCCGTTGACGAAGCCATAACAATTGGGCCCCATCAGCGGCATTCCGTTCGCCGCTGTCAGCAACTCTTCCTGCAGATGGTTGTCGCCGGTCTCGGCAAAGCCGCTGGCATAGATGACGGCACCCCCGCAGCCTTTCTCCCTCAGGATACGGACGATGTTGATCGTGGGTTCGCGTTTGACCGCAATAAACGCCGCCTCCACCGGCCCGTCAATCTGGTCCACCGATGATATCGTGGCAATACCTCCCAGCTGCACGCGCGTTGGATGAACCGCCCAGATTTTCCCCGCAAAGCCAAGTGCGAGTGTCCGCGAGATCGCGACATCGCATTCCGCTCCGCCGATGAAGGCTATCGATTGGGGGTAGAGGAGGGGGGTTAACGGGCGCTTGCGTGAAAAGGTGTTCATCCGCCCAGTGGCCTCAGCAGCGCGCGGGAAATGATGTGGCGCTGTATTTCGCTGGTGCCTTCCCAAATGCGTTCGACACGGGCATCGCGCCAGATCCGTTCGAGCGGCAGGTCCGACATGAGCCCCATGCCGCCGTGGATCTGAATGGCCTCGTCGGCAACGTATGCCAGCATTTCACTGGCTTTGAGTTTCGCCATCGCCATGTCCATGTCGGTCACGGTTTTCCGGTCGAATTTCCACGCGGCTTCCAGTGTCAGGAGTTCGGCTGCCTTCAGCTCCAAAGCCATGTCGGCGAGCTTGAAGGACACGCCTTGGAACTTGCCGATCTGCTGGCCAAACTGGTGACGATCGACGGCGAACTGTTTGGCGAGGTCAAGCGCGCGTTCGGCGCGGCCCAGACAGGTGGCGGCCACCTGCAGCCGCGTGGCGCCCAGCCAGTCATTGGCGACCTCGAAGCCCTTGTGCAATTGGCCGAGGATTTGATTCGCGTGCACCCGGCATCCGTCGAATTCCAGAATGCAGTTGTTGTAGCCGCGATGGGAAACATTTTTATAGCCAGGCCGCACTGTGAAGCCCGGCGTGCCCTTGTCGATGAGAAAGGCGGTGATCAGCTTTTTCATCCCGCGCGGGGTGTCTTCCTCGCCCGTCGCGGCAAACAGGATGACGAAACTGGCTTCGTCCGCATGGCTGATGAAGTGCTTGGTGCCGGTGATGACGAAATCCTCTCCATCGGCTTTGGCATAAGTCGTCATGCCGCGCAGGTCAGAGCCTGTCCCGGGCTCGGTCATGGCGAGACAATCGGATTTTTCTCCACGCACGGAGGGGAGAAGGTAGCGCTCGCGCTGTTCGCCTGTACAGGCCATGAGGATGTTCGACGGCCTCGCTACGCAGGTCCAGTGCAAGGCGTAATTAGCCTTTCCCAGTTCCTTTTCATACAGTACCCAGCTCAGTGTATCGAGCCCGGCCCCACCCACCTCCGCTGGCATGTTGGCGGCATAGAGTCCGGCGGCAATGGCTTTGGCCTTCAACGCGTCGCGCAGCGCGGGCCGCAATACGCCGGTTTCTTCGACCTCGGCCTCGTGCGGAAAGAGTTCGGCTGCGACGAAAGCCCGCGTCGTCTCTATGATCATCCGCTGTTCGTCGCTCAGGGAAAAGTCCATGAAAATCTAGCGGATATGCATGGTTTCGAGATGGCCATCAACGGCGATGGCCTGGCCGTTGACCATTTTTGCCGCGGGCGAGGCGAGGTACAGACACATGTCGGCAATCTCGTCGGGCTCGACGAACCGCGGGATGGATTGAGACCAGGTCATCTCCCGCGCCACGACTTCGAAGCCCACGCCGCGCAAATCCGCCTCCCCCTGAATCACCCGGTTGATGCGATCGCCGCGCACCGCGCCGGGACAGATGGCGTTGCAGCGGACATTGTGGGGTCCGAGTTCGATGGCCAGCGATTTGGTCAACCCGATCACCGCCCACTTCGCCGCGGCATAAGGTGTGCGATTGCCAAAACCATAGAGACCCGCCGTCGAGGACAGATTGATGATCGAGCCCGATCCTTGCGCCTTCATCACCGGTGCGGCGCGCCTGGCGCAGAGAAAATGCGAGTCGAGGCACACTTCCAGGCATTCGCGCCAGTCCGCGTAGTCGATGTCGTCGACGGGCGCCGTCGGCCCCTTGATTCCGGCATTGTTGATGAGCACGTCGAGGCCACCCAAATCATCGAGAGCATCGTCGAACCAGGCGTCGATTTCGCCCTCGCTCCGCACGTTTACATGGGTCGCGGCAATCTCGGGAAACTCTTCGCGGAAGGCCTCGAGCGCTTCTTCGCTCACATCGCACACATGAACCTTGGCACCGTCGGCAGCGAAAGCCTTGGCAATGGCACGGCCGATACCGGCGGCCGCTGCGGTGATCATGACGCGCTGTGACATGTATTCGCCCTCACTTCCGCTTTGTCTTTTTCTTCTCGCGATCCAGCACCAGTCCGGCACCGATCTTGTGCTTTCGGAACAGCTTCATCATGTCCACCAGGATGGCGTTTCGCTTTTTTTCGATGTCTGCCACGCTCCGCCCTGCCGCCTGCGCTTCGCAGCCCTCGACCAACCGCTGTTCCAGCGCGTCATTCCATTTGGGAAACTTGAGATCGGTCCAAGGTAGTTCCAGTGTCGGATCGAACTGCTTGATGAAGTCCCGCATGCCGCCCGGCCCCCCCGCCACGTGATAGGTCAGGAACGAGCCCATGAAAGCCCAGCGCAAGCCCGCCGAATAAACGATCGAATCATCGATGTCGCCGGTCGTGCCCACGTCCTTGTCGAGGATATGGAGCGCCTCGCGCCACAGCGCCTCCTGCAAACGGTCGCAGATATAGCCGTCAATCTCCTTTTTGAGCCGCAGCACCTGCATGCCGATCGATTCGAAATAAGTGCCGGCGCGATCCATGGCCTCCGGCGATGTTTTTTCACCTGGAACGGTTTCGACCAAGGGCAGGAGATAGACCGGATTGAACGGATGTCCGATCAGCACCCGCTCCGGCCGCGAGCACTCGGACTGCAGCCGGCTCGGCAGGAACCCAGACGACGACGAGGCGATGATGACGTCTGGCCGCGCCACGGCGTCGATGTCGCGGAACAGCCTGATTTTCAGGTCTTCGCGCTCGGGCGCCGCCTCATGGATGAAGTCAGCTTTCGCCGCCATCTCGTTCAAATCGGTGGTGAATTTGAGCTTGCCCTTCTTCTTCGGCTTTCCGAGCAAATCCTCCATCGATGGCCAGGCCACCTTGATCGCGGCGCGCAGCCTAGCTTCGGCGGCGGGCGCCACGTCATAGGCGATGACATCGACGCCGCGGATCAACAGCCGTGCGGCCCAGCCGGCCCCGATCAGTCCCGTTCCGGCGATGCCGACGGTCTTCATCTAGGACTTCGGCTTGAGCTTGAGAATGGCGCGGCCCTCTCCGGGCGTCGCCACTTTCGTCCCGAGAAGCTCGATGATCTTCACCGCCTTTTCCACCAGCGTACCGTTGGATGCGGGAACGCCTTTTTCGAGCCACAGATTGTCTTCGAGCCCCACCCGCACATGGCCGCCAAGCAGCACGGCCTGCGCCACGGCGGGAAATTCGTTGCGCCCGATGCCGAAGGCGGCCCACACCGCATCCTTCGGCAGCTGCGCCTTCTGATAGGCCATGGTCTCGCTGTCGTAAGGCGCCCCCCAGGGTATTCCCAGGCAGAGCTGGAAAAGCGGGGGCCCGTCGATCAAACCTTCCGCGTGAAGTTGCTTGGCGAACCACAGGTTTCCACTGTCAAAAATTTCCATTTCGGGCTTGACGCCGTAGGAGCGGATCAGTCGCGCCTGCTCGCGCAGCTGCGCCGGTGTCTGTATGACAAGCGTATTCCCATCGCCGAAATTGAGCGATCCGCAATCCAGGGTACAAAGTTCCGGACGAAGTTCCTTGATGTGGAGCAGGCGTTCGAGCGGACCGACCAGATCGGTGCCCGCGCCCCAAAGCATCGGAGTTTCTCCGGGACCCGCCTCCAGATCGCCGCCCATTCCCGCTGTTAGATTGATGATGATGTCTTTGTTCCTGGCGCGAATCCGCTCCATCACCTCGCGGTAAAGATGGACGCCCCGCGAACCCTTCCCCGTATTCGGATCGCGTACATGGCAGTGCACAATGGTGGCGCCCGCCGATGCCGCTTCCAGGGCCGAATCGGCGATCTGTACAGGCGTCACCGGAATTGCCGGGTGCCGCCCAACTGTGTCGCCGGCGCCGGTGACCGCGCAGGTTATGATGACTTTGGGATTCATGAAAACCTCGACGGCAGCGGGGATGAATGAAAACAACGGCCGGGCCGATCAATGATTTTTAAACTCGCTTTCGTCAAGCCCCGGCCATCCGCGCCAACATGGCGGTTGTGGCGAGCCAATCCTGCGGTTTAAGCGGTAGGTAACATCGGAAAGAACGTTATCAGAACTAACGATTTTCACCCATAAGTTTCATATGACCTTAAGAAATTCGACCTAAGGTTTAACATGGAATTTTGAGCACCAAGGTGGGTATTGTCAGGTTTACGTCTAAAATCAGTATTCGGGATGGCGGTGGTTGTCGTTGCCGCACTGAGCATTGCCTTGGCTGTAGTTTGGCGGTACACCGACCGGCTCCTTGAAAACAATGCAGCGCACCGTGCCAGCGAGTGGGCGGAGAATTTCACCGAAAATATGGCGGATCTTCCCGAGATGCTGGGTGGCGAAATGCCGTCCGACGAATCGGTGGCGTTTCTCGAGCAGGCAAAGCGGATTGCCGATGTCTGGCGGTTTCGCCTCTACGGCCCTGACGGCCGGCTAGCGGTTCTATCAAACAATTTAGGACGGACGAATACATTCACCGACAATCGGCAATCCATCGCACCTCAGGTATTGTCACAATTAAAGCAGGGAAAGACCGGCATCAGCGTCCGACAAGGGCTGACCCCCTCCGAGCCCAACTACATCGTTGAGGCGACTGTGCCAATTCATGCGCAATCGAGCATTTTAGGATACGTCACCGTGGTGGTGGATGCCACCGAATCTCAACAGCAATATCTGCGCGCCGGTGAAGAACTTGGCGGCGCCATGCTGCTAATTCTGATTGCGACGTTCGGGATACCGGCGGTGGGGTATTTTCGGCGCACCCGGCAAAAAGAAGCCGCTGAATCCGAAGTCGAGCATTTAGCATATCACGATTCGCTTACCGGCCTTAAAAATCGGCACGCCATCGTCCAGTTTTTGGAAAAGCAGCTAAAGCTCAACCGTGGCAAATCGGATGTCGCGATTCATTTCGTTGATCTTGATAGGTTCAAGGCCACCAATGACACACTAGGACATGATGCCGGAGATGAAATGTTGCGCCAGATTTCTTCGGCTCTCGTTCGTGCGGTGGGTACGGAGGGAATGGTAGGCCGGGTCGGCGGGGATGAATTCCTGATCGTGCAGGGAGGCCATGTTGATCACGCCAGGGTCGAGCATCTTGCTTCGCGAGTGATCAATGCACTTAGCGAGCCCTTTGAACTGAATGGATCGAAAGTATTGGCCGGAGCGAGCATTGGATGCGCGATTGGACCCCGCGATGGAGAAAACGCGACATTGCTGTTGAAAGCGGCGGACATCGCCCTCTATTTGGCCAAGAACGAAGGACGCGCATGCTTCCGGGTTTTCCACCCCGAAATGGATTTGAAATGGAAGCGCCGTCGTGACGTTGAAAGCAGCCTGCGAACTGCGGTGTTGCAAAAGAGTTTTACACTCAATTTTCAGCCGGTGCTCGATCTGAAAAGCGGACGCATTGAGGGCGTCGAAGCACTGCTGCGGCTCAGTGATCCCGTTCTTGGCGTCCTCTCGCCCGCCGAATTCATCCCGCTCGCGGAGGAAACCGGGCTCATCGTGGAAATTGGCAACTGGGTTATTCATGAAGGCTGCAAAGCCCTCCAATTGCTGCCGCCGCACCTGAAGCTTGCGCTCAACCTTTCGCCCGTACAATTCGAGCGGGGCGACGTTGTGGCAAGGGTGCGTGAAGCGCTGGTGGCAACGAAAATACTACCTTCCCGGCTTGAACTGGAGATTACCGAAAGCCTCCTGATCAAGGACACGGCGAATGTCCGTGACAAGCTGGACAAACTTAAAAATCTTGGAGTGTCGATCGTATTGGACGATTTTGGCTCTGGCTATTCCAGCCTGAACTACCTGTGGCTCTACCCGTTCGACAAAATGAAGATCGATCGTTCGTTCATCGCTTCGCTCGGATCCAACAAAAATGTTGAAGGAATCGTCAAGGCGATTGTCGGGTTAGGAGAAATTTTGAATATGACGGTCACCGCGGAAGGCATCGAAACCGAAGCTCAGGCCAAATTTCTACGCGAAATGCATTGTGGGCAGGTGCAGGGGTATCTGTTTGGCCGGCCCATGCCGATGGCCGATTTCGCGGCCATGCTATTGCAGGAAAAACAAACCCAAATCGATCTCGCCTATGATCGGGAGCCAGTCAACAAGCCTCGTGTATCGGGCATGAGATGACCGGCTTTTGGGATTGGAAAGCCGCGCTGGCTTCGGCCGCCGTTGTCGCGATGATACAACTCAGTTCCGCCGCCGCGGAGAACAAACCCGACTCGGAAGCAGCCGACAACATAGAAATGATGCAGCTCATCGACGAGGCGGAGCCTGATGTCGCGTTTCTGGTTCGGCTAAGCATGATGCGGGGTCATCTTGGCCAGGCGGTCAAAGCGATCGAACGCGGGCACAAAGAAGAAGCGATGCAACATATGATGCATCCCATCTCGGAAATCCTGCCAGCGATGGGGAATGAATTTCAGCGCCGCAAGCTGAATGATCCGGCGCCCGCCCTGAAGGCGGCATTGGAAACACTTGCGCATGGGGATATGGGTGATGCCAAGGCTGCAATTCTATTTTTAATCCAGTCAGATCAGGAATTTGCAAAGGCAATTGACCTGGCGAGGAGCGATAACGATTCGCTAGCGCCCGACACTGCGGTTTTGCTGATGCGCAGTGCGGTCGTGGAATACGCCGCCGCTTCGGAATACGGAAAAATTATTGATTCCATCGAATATCACGACGGGTCCGCCTTCATCGACGAAGCCATAAATCTACTCCTCGTGCCGATGCAGCGGTGGAAACTCTTAAACCCCGCAACCTATGAAAAGCTCGATCGCTCGCTGACGCAATTGCAAGAAGCTTGGCCGGGCGAACTGGTGCCGGACAGATCGGTGCTCTCCCTGACGAGAATGTTAGCCCTGGTCACCATCATCGAACTTCAAATCAATAGGCTGCGTTCCAGCCACTAAAGCTGGTCAGGCATCGAGGCCGGGGATTTCCAGCAGCGTGCAGCCGGTAATCTGCCAAGTACCGTCGGGTTGTAGTTCCAATGTGTACTGTGCCTCATAGGTCTTGCCATCCGGCCCTGTCAGGAAGACGCGTTGCCCCGGCCGGCCCTGGGCATCGCTCCGGGCTTCGCCAAAGCGGTAGGCCTGAGCCCGGTAAACCGGCAAATAGCCGCGCTTCACCATGGCCATGAAGGTTTCGGGAGTGGGAAATATCTGGCGGACATTGGGAGCGGCGAAACTATAGGCCAGGGCACCGTCGTCGCTGCGGAAAGCCTCCAACTGCTGGGTTATGACCCGCTGGTATGCGATTCCGGGATCTTCGGCCTTCGCCATGACAGGCAGCCCGACGAACAAGACCAGGAAAGCAAGAATGCGGTACATGATGTGATCTCCCGGATTAAGCGATGGAACTAACATTACGCACAGACCACCCCCCAGGTTTCAGTTTGCGCCGCACCATCTTTGTTTGACCAGAAGAAATATTATTCGCCGCGCTTGACCGCGCGCGCGAGGCGGATGAGTATGCGCGCCGAGAACAGGTCCGGGCAGAGACCGTGTGGGAGGCGAAACGATGACGGCGATTTCCATGAGAGTGAATGGCAAGACCGTGGGCGGAGAGGTTGAAGCGCGAACCTTGCTGGTCGATTTCTTGCGCACAAATCTGGGACTCACCGGCACGCATGTCGGTTGCGATACGAGCCAGTGCGGATCGTGCGTCGTGCATGTCAACGGCAAGGCGATCAAATCCTGTACGGCGCTCGCGGTTGGCTGCGTGGGCGCCGAAGTGACGACCATCGAAGGGATCGCCAAGAACGGCAAGCTGCATCCGATGCAGGAGGCTTTCCGCGAGCATCACGGGCTGCAGTGTGGCTTCTGCACGCCGGGCATGATCATGTCGGCCATCGACATCGTCAAGCGCAACGGCAAGAAACTCAGCGAAGACACCATCCGGCATGAACTCGACGGCAACATCTGCCGCTGCACCGGTTATCATAACATCGTCGCCGCCGTTCAGGCCGGCGCGCAAAGCATGTAAGGGGAGACTTCCATGAGCGAGACCGGCATCGGCGCCCGCGTGAAGCGCAAGGAAGACCACCGCTTCATCACTGGCAAGGGACGTTACACCGACGATATCAATCTCAAGAATCAGACTTACGCTTATTTTGTGCGCAGCCCCCACGCCCATGCCACGATCAAGTCTGTCAACACCGCCAAAGCGAAAAAGATGCCGGGCGTCGTCGGCGTTTTCATTGGTTCGGATGTTGCGGAAGACAAGATTGGCGGGCTCATCTGCGGCTGGCTCATCCATTCGAAGAACAGCGAACCAATGAAGGCGGGGCCACATCCGATCCTCGCTGTCGGCAAAGTGCGTTATGTCGGAGACCACGTCGCGGTCGTCATCGCCGAAACCCGCGAGCAGGCCAAGGCGGCGGCGGCCATGGTCAATGTCAGCTATGCGGTTTTACCGCACAACGTTGATGCCGCGAAGGCGATGAAATCGAAGGCCCAGATACACGACGTCGCCAATGACAACCGGGTCTACAACTGGTCGATCGGCGATGAGGCCGCGACCGATGCGGCTTTCAAGGTGGCAAAGCATGTCACCCGGATCGATCTCGTCAATAACCGGCTGATCCCCAACGCCATCGAGCCCCGCGCCGCGATCGGATCATACGACACCGGGTCCGATCACTTTACGCTTTATACCACGAGCCAGAATCCGCACGTGGCGCGGCTTGTCATTTCGGCTTTCCACGGTCTGGCGCCGGAGCACAAGCTTCGCGTTATCGCGCCTGACGTTGGCGGCGGCTTCGGCTCCAAGATATTCATTTATGCCGAGGAGGTCGTCTGTCTCTGGGCCTCGAAACGCATCGGTGGACGGCCAATCAAATGGACCGCCGAGCGCACCGAAAGCTTTCTCGCCGATGCCCATGGCCGCGATCACGTGACCCACGCTGAACTCGCCATGGACGAGAACGGCAAGATCACCGGCTTCAAGGTTCACACCATCGCGTCGATGGGTGCCTACCTCTCCACCTTCTCTTCATGCGTCCCCACCTACCTCTACGCAACCCTCCTTTCGGGCCAGTACAACATCCCCAACATCTATGCCGAGGTGGACGCGGTCTATACCAACACCGCTCCCGTCGATGCCTACCGGGGTGCGGGCCGCCCCGAGGCCACCTATGTGGTCGAGCGCATCGTCGAGACCGCGGCACGCGAGTTGCGGATCGATCCGGCTGAATTCCGCCGCCGGAATTTCATCACCACGTTTCCGCACCAGACGCCGGTCATCTTCGTCTATGACGCAGGCGACTACGGCGCCACCCTCGACAAGGCGCTGGAGATTTCCGAATATGCAAGCTTCGGCGAACGGAAAGCTGCCGCCGCCAAAAACGGCAAGCTGCGCGGTATCGGATTCTCCGCTTATATCGAGGCCTGCGGTATTGCTCCCTCGGCCGCCGTGGGCTCGCTTGGGGCCGGCGTCGGCTTGTGGGAATCAGCTGAGGTCCGGGTCAATCCGGTGGGCTCGGTTGAGGTGCTGACCGGCTCTCACAGTCATGGCCAGGGTCATGAAACCACCTTCGCCCAGCTTGTATCCCACCGTCTCGGCATCGACATCGACAATGTCGCGATCGTCCATGGCGATACCGACAAGGTGCAGTTCGGCATGGGCACCTACGGCTCGCGCTCGGGTGCGGTCGGCATGACGGCGATCTCCAAGGCGCTCGACAAGATCGAGGCCAAGGCGAAGCGCGTCGCTGCGGCCGTGATGGAAGCTTCGACCGACGATGTCGAATTCAAGGACGGCACCTTTACCATTAAGGGCACCGACAAGAAGATGGCCTTCGGCGAAGTGGCGCTGCAGGCCTATGTCGGCCACAAGTTTAACTCCTCGGAGATCGAGATTGGCCTAAAGGAAACCGCCTTCCACGATCCTTCCAACTTCGTCTTTCCGGCCGGCGTTCACATCTGCGAAGTCGAGATCGATGCCGACACCGGTGTCACGAAAATCGTCAACTACACGGCCGTCGATGATTTCGGCAACATCATCAATCCGATGATCGTCGAGGGCCAGGTCCATGGCGGTATCGCACAGGGCGTGGGACAGGCGCTGACCGAGAATTGTGTCTATGACGCGGATTCAGGGCAGCTCCTCACTGGCTCCTACATGGATTACTGCATGCCGCGTGCCGACGATCTGCCGTCCTTCAAGCTCGGCTTCACCAATACGCCGTGCCCGTCCAATCCGCTCGGCATGAAGGGTTGCGGCGAAGCGGGAGCGATCGCCTCGCCGCCCGCCGTCATCAACGCCATCACCGACGCCATCGGCGTCCGCGACATCGCCATGCCGGCCACCGCGGAAGTGGTTTGGAAGGCGATGCAACCGATGCGCAAGGCCGCCGAATAGGGCAGGGGAGAACACCATGGAAAATTTTGCCTACCACCGCCCGGCCAAGGTCGCGGATGCCGTCAAGCTCATGAAGATGCGAAGGACGGAAAATTCATGTCGGGCGGCATGACGCTGCTGCCCACAATGAAGCAAGGACTGGCCACGCCCACCGACATCGTCGATCTGAGTGCCCTCGGTAATTCAGGCGTAACTGTCACCGCCAAGTCGGTGATCGTCAAGGCCGGTACAACCCACGCCGAAATGGCGGGCGACAAGGCGGCGCAAAAGGCGCTGCCCGGACTGCGCATGGTCGCCCGTGCCATCGGCGATCCGCATGTGCGCAACCGCGGTACCATCGGCGGCTCGGTCGCCAACAACGATCCAGGCGCCGATTATCCCGGCGCCGTCATGGGCTTGGGCGCCACCATACACACCAGCGAGCGCAAGATCAGCACCGAGGCTTTTTTCACCGGAATGTTCACCACCGCGCTGAAGCCCAGTGAAGTTATCACGGCAATCGAGTTCCCCATTCCCGTAAAGGCGGGCTACGCCAAGTTTCCCAATCCCGCATCGCGTTACTCCATGGTCGGCGTGTTCGTGGCGAAGATGAAAGACGGCTCGGCCCGTGTCGCGGTAACGGGCGCTGGCCCCGGCGTCTTCCGCGTGGCGGAGATGGAAGCAGCGCTTGCCAAGGACTTCTCGCCCAAGGCCCTCGACGGAATCGCGGTCAAATCCAAAAACCTCAACAGCGACATGCACGCCTCGGCTGAATACCGGGCCCATCTCATCACCGTCATGGCCAAGCGTGCGGTCGAAGCGGCGAAGTGAGCTGCCGCACTCTCGATGGCCGGGCTTGACCCGGCCACCCAGTCTTTCTCAATCCTGAGAGATTCAGAATGAGTGCTGGACTGCCATCGTCGATCGATGAAACGATCTCGCTCCTAAGAGCATCCGGTTACATCGCCGGGCGCGACCTCGGCACCGTGGTGTTCTTGGCGCTGCGCATGGGCCGGCCATTGTTTCTCGAGGGTGAGGCCGGGACCGGCAAGACCGAGATTGCCAAGGTGCTGGCCGATTCTCTCGGACGAAAGCTCATCCGCCTCCAATGCTATGAGGGCCTCGACATTAATTCCGCGGTGTATGAGTGGAATTATTCCGCCCAGATGATCGAGATCCGTTTGGCGGAAGCGGCGGGGGAACTTGACCGCGAGCGCCTGGAGCAGGATATTTTTGCTTCGCGTTTTCTGATCAGGCGGCCCTTGTTGCAGGCGCTTGAAGCGCCGAAGGGCCTAGCACCGGTTCTCCTCATCGACGAGATCGACCGTACGGATGAAGCTTTCGAAGCCTTCCTTCTCGAAGTGCTGTCGGATTTCCAGATCACCATTCCAGAACTGGGCACCATCAAGGCGGAAGAAGCACCGATCGTCATCATCACGTCCAACCGCACCCGGGAAGTCCACGACGCGCTGAAGCGGCGCTGTCTTTATCATTGGGTGGGTTACCCCGATGCCGCGCGCGAACTCGCCATTGTCAAGGCCAGACGCCCCCATGCCTCGGCGGCGCTCGCCCGGGAAGTGGTTGCCTTCGTGCAGGCGCTTCGCGGAGCCGACCTGTTCAAGTCCCCAGGTGTAGCGGAAACTCTCGACTGGGTCAGCGCCCTGCACGAACTCGACAGCGTGACACTCGATCCGCAGACGGTCAACGACACCCTCGGCGTTCTGCTCAAATACCAGGATGACATCGTTCGCATGGAAGGCTCCGAAGCCAAGCGCCTGCTCGACCAGATCAAGGACGAGATCAGGACCATGGCGCGGGTCTAGCGCATGACGCAGCCTCCTCCCTCCGGGAAACTCGTCGAGAATATCATGCATTTCGGGCGGGTACTGCGCGCCGCTGGGGTTCCCGTTGGCTCGGGTGCGGTGATCGACGCGCTCGACGCGGCGCAATCGGGCGGGCTTCGTGAACGCGAGGATTTTTACTGGACGCTCCATTCCACATTTATCAAGCGTCGCGAGCATGGCGAACTTTTCGATCAGGCTTTCCACGTCTTCTGGAAGAAGCCCAAAATGCTGCAGCAACTCATGCAGCTCATGTTTCAGCAGATCACCCGCGACGCGGGAGACAAACCAAAGCAGGCGGGCTTCCGGCGCCTTGCCGAGGCCATGTTCGACCAAAACCAGTCTCAGAGCCGGCGAGAACAGAAACAGGACACACTGGAGCTTGATGCGTCGATGAGCGCATCCGCTTTCGAGCAGCTACGCAAAAAGGATTTCGAGCAGATGACGGTCGCCGAACAGGCGCAGGCAAAACAGGCGATCCTGCGGCTTCACCGAGATCGCCGGGAAATCAGGACACGGCGGTTCAAGCCCGCTCATGCCGGCGTTCTGATCGACATGCGCCGGACGCTGAAATCCTCGCTTAGGGCAGGGGGACACTATATCGATCTCAAACGGCGCAAGCCTCGCATGCGCCAGCCGCCGCTCGTGGTCCTATGCGACATATCCGGGTCTTGTTCGAACTACAGCCGCATGTTTCTGCAGTTTTTGCACGCCCTGACGGGTGACCGCGACCGGGTCAGCGTATTCCTGTTCGGCACGCGACTCACCAATGTAACCCGCGAACTTGCCCGCCGCGATGTGGACGAGGCGATGGTCATGGTGTCAGGAGCGGTCAAGGACTGGTCTGGCGGCACCCGGATCGGTACCTCGCTTCGTGATTTCAACAAGGTCTGGGCGAGGCGCGTGCTGACGCAGGGCGCCCATGTCCTGCTGATGACCGATGGCCTCGACCGTGAAGACACCACTCAGCTGGCCCATGAGATGGAGCATCTGGCGCGCATGACGAAGCGGATTGTGTGGCTCAATCCGCTGCTCCGCTTCGAGGGTTTTCAGGCGATAGCGTCGGGAATCAAGGCCATAATGCCCCACGTTGATGAATTCCGCCCCATCCATAATCTTGACAGCCTCGCCGATCTGGCCCGGGCGCTTGCCGCACCGGCGAAGGCGGAGCATGATCCCAGGCATTGGCTGGCAGGAAATCGACATGACTATTCTCGAGCAAGCAGCGCAGTGGCTGGATGAGGGCCGCAAGGTGGCCCTGGCGACCGTCATCGAAACCTGGGGTTCGGCGCCACAGCCGGTCGGCAGCCAGTTGGCCGTTGACGGCGAGGGAAATTTCATCGGCTCCGTATCCGGTGGCTGCGTCGAGGGCGCTGTTGTCACCGAGGCGCTCGACATCATCCACTCGCGAAAGCCGAAGACCCTGCAATTCGGCGTGGCCGACGAAACCGCCTGGAAAGTTGGCCTCGCCTGCGGCGGCAGGATCAGCGTTTATGTGGAGCCGCTTACGGAATGAAGCGTGCGCTTCTCAATGAACTCCTGGATGCTATCGCCAAACGCAACGCCGTGGCGCTGATCACCGATCTGGAAAGCGGGTCTCAGCGCATCGTGGCGCGCGGTGGCGTGGCGGAAGATGCACTATCCACCAACCTTGAGGAGGCATTCCGGTTCGACAGATCGGGTGTCCATGGTGGTTCCTTCGTCAGCATCCACAATCCGCCGCTGCGGGTCGTAATGATCGGCGCCGTCCATATCGCGCAAGCTGTCATCCCGATTGCGCAACTCGCCGGATACGACGTGGTCGTTGTCGATCCGCGGGGCGCCTTTGCCACGGGTGCGCGCTTTCCAGGCGTGATCCTCCACGCCGAATGGCCCGACGAGATTCTCCCCCGCATCGGACTCGATACCCGCACCGCGTTCCTCGCGCTTACCCACGATCCCAGGATCGACGATCCCGCGTTGACCCATGCACTCCGCTCCGGCGTTTTCTACATCGGCGCTCTCGGATCGAAGAAGACCCAGGCAAGCCGCGTCGCGCGTCTCCGCGCGCAGGGGTTCAGTGAAACTGAGATCGCCCGGATCCACGGGCCGATTGGACTGCCAATTGGTGCGAAAGGCGCCCCCGAGATCGCTATTTCCATAATGGCGGAAATGACGTGCGCGCTCCGCCTGGGTCTCTGACATGGAGTTTGGAGAAATCCTGTCGGCGGAGGCGGAAGGAGCCATCCTCGCCCACACCGTTCGTCACGGCGGCGCCGTGTTCAAGAAAGGCCGAACACTGTCTGCCGCGGACATCGCCAAATTCACCGCAGCCGGAGTGGCCAGGGTCTTCGCCGCGCGCCTCGGACCCGACGACATCCCTGAGGATGAAGCCGCCGCCGCCATCGCTGCCGTGGCTGGAGGCACGGGCACCAATGCAAAAGCGCCATTCACCGGTCGTGCCAACCTTCACGCCGCATGCCACGGCATTGCCCTCATCGACACCGCGCGCATCAATGCCCTCAACCGGATACATGAAAGCCTGACGCTCGCCACGGTGGCGCACCATGCCGTGGTAGAGGAACGCCAGATGACGGCGACGGTCAAGGTCATTCCCTTCGCCGTACCGCGCGAAGCCTTGGCGCGCGCTCTGGAAATCATCGGCGGCGAGCCCCTCATCCGAGTCGAAGGCTTCCGCCACCGCGATGTGGGTTTGGTTATCACCGGGCTGCCGCAGACAAAGCCCGCATTGCTGGCCAAGTCCGAAGAGTCGATGCGCCAGCGCGTTGCCGCCCTCGACGGCGTCATTGAAGACGTACTGCTGTGTGAACACAGCATCGACGGGGTGCGCAAGGCGGTTTCGGAACTGCGCGCCCGGCACCGCCATCCGATCCTGGTCTTCGGCGCATCCGCTATCGTCGACCGGGGCGACGTCGTGCCGGCAGGCGTTATTGCAGCCGGTGGTGAGATCGTGCATCTCGGCATGCCCGTCGATCCCGGAAACCTTATGCTGTTCGCCAGGCTCGAAGGGGTGCCCGTGCTTGGTGTTCCCTCATGCGCGCGCTCGCCCAAGCTCAACGGTTTCGACTGGGTGCTTGAGCGCGTGATGGCAGGCCTGCATGTGTCGGCTGAAGACATCATGGACATGGGAGCAGGGGGCCTGCTGGCGGAAATTCCCACACGGCCAAGTCCTCGCGACAGATCGCTAGAAATTCAGCACGCGCCACGCGTGGTTGCTCTGATACTCGCGGCGGGCCAGTCAAAGCGGATGGGATACAACAAACTCCTCGCCGATGTGGCGGGCAAGCGGATGATACGGCGGACGGTGGAGGCGGTTCTCGGCGCCGTGGACAAAGTGATCGTGGTAACAGGCAACGATGCTGGCGCTATCACCGGCGCGCTGGAAGGTCTCGCGGTAGAATCGGTCCATAATGCCGATTACGCAACCGGACTTGCGTCTTCGCTAAAGCGCGGACTATCGGCCTTGCCGAAAGAAACCGACGCCGTCCTCGTCGCATTGGGAGACATGCCGCTGGTCAGTGCCTACGATATCGGGAAACTGCTGGCGGCGTTCAATCCGGCCGACCACCGCTCCATCTGCGTACCCGTATTTAACGGTGCGCGCGGCAACCCGGT
>JANLYR010000331.1:0-3923 GCA_031365765.1 Hyphomicrobiales bacterium
ATGCCATACAGACCATTGGCGGCAGCTACAAGTTTTTTGCCGGCCAGCGCGACGATGCCTTCTATGCCGATATTCAATCGATCTTCGACCTCGACTTTTCGTTTGACAAACCTGCGCCGTTCGACAGCCAGGGCGGATTCAACGTTCACACCATTGCGTTGAATATTCCAGTCACGCAGCTTGGCACTGTCGATATCGTCGGAGTCTACGCAACCACGTCGCGTCCGGCGGCCGGCGGATTGATGAAACAGGTCGCGCGGCAGGGAAACCCGCTGTTCAACGAAGCTCTCGTCGCGATGCGGGACAAGGATGACTACAACCAGTCAAAACCGCAGTTCGACGGCCGTTTCAGGGCCTATGCGGCCGATCCGGAGATTTCGAGACTGCTTGGCGTAACCCCGATCATACCCGGGCTGCTTGAATCGATCTATATCCCCGATCTCATCAAGGTTGACATGACCACGCCGCCGGCAAGGCTTTCGGGCCAGCCCGGATTCAACCGGCTGAGCGTTTTTGGTGGAGACGTTCTGAAGAGCACCTTCCAGGATCCCTTCAACAATGGCGGCTTCATTCCGGGCGGCTGGCCCAATGGCCGCAGGTTTGGTGATGACGTCATCGATATCGCCATCATCGCCTTGGGTGCGGCGGGTCCGGGACCGGATTATTCGCAAGTGAATGCCGATAAGGTTCCTGCCAACGACATAACCTACAATCAGGTTTTCCCATATGCGGCAACGCCGATGAATGGGCGGAATCATTCCCATCACTAAAGTGGATAAATGAACGAAATGACCGCGGCACCATCCGCGGTCATTTTAATTCCAGTTGTTTTGAAAGAGCCGGTTTCATGATCATGCGATGGCGGCGGGGTTCAAGGCAACATAGCGTACTCGCAATTTCGGCTCTCACCGTCCTCGCTGTTTGTGCGTCACCCGCTCTCGCCGTTGAACCCAGCCGTCCCACCGATGACACCACAATCCTGGCGAAAGTGCCGCCGCACCGGGATCAGGCCGCGGCGCGTCTGCGCGCCGAGCAAACCGCCTTGTCCTCCGACAGGAGCAACCTGACGCTTGCTCTCAGCACCGCGCGATCGGCCATCGAAGATGGAAGAAGCAATGCCGATCCCCGCCGTTATGGCCAGGCGCAGGCCGCCCTTGCCCCGTGGTGGGACCAGGCCGAGCCGCCGGAAGAAGTAAGAGTGCTGCGTGCGGTGATCTCCCAGGCTTTCCATGATTTTCCCGCCGCCCTCGCCGATCTCGATGCCATCCTTGCCCGCTCGCCAGACAACGCACAGGCCCGGCTGTCGCGCGCCTTTGTGCGCATGGTGACGGGCGACATAGAAGGTGCGGCCGGCGATTGCGGCGCGCTGCCGGAGAGACTCAGCCCCATCATCGCGATCGTTTGCACGGCGCGGGCCGATGCGCTGTCCGGCAAGGCGGATGAAGCATACGAGCGGCTTTCGCGGATTTTGACATTGGGCGCAGGCCAGCAAGCGTCCATGCGCCAGTTTGCGGTGGCGGTCTTGGCCGATATGAGCGCCGCACGGGGCCGCCAAGACGACGCCAACCGATTTTTCACTGAAGCCTTGCGCGAGGAGAAGCCCGATGTATCGCTGATCGCGGCTTACGCAGACCTGCTGCTCGACAGTGGACGCCCCGCCGAAGCGCTGAGCTTGCTGGACGGCAAAGGTGACGCCGACATCCTGATACTCCGCCGCGCCATCGCCGGCAGAAAATTGGGCGATCCCCGCCTCACGCAATGGTCGGCCGTGCTCAACGAGCGCTTCGCCGCGGCGGCGGCGGGCGGCGTGCGCGTGCATTTGCGCGAAGAAGCACGCTTCCGTCTCGAAGTCGAAGGTAACGCGGCAGGCGCGCTTTCACTGGCCGCCGCAAACTGGAAGGTACAGAAAGAACCTCCGGATGCGCGGCTTTTGCTGGAATGCGCGATAGCCGCGCACATGCCTTCCTCCGCACGGCCGGCCCTCGATTTCATCGAACGCACCGGCCTTCGTGACGCAAGGCTCACCCCTTTCCTCGTACAGTTGGGTAAAATCAATTGACCGGATTGCGCTGTCTCCTTGCCCTCGTCGCGGCACTTTCGATACTGCTGACCGCGCCGCGCCAAGCGGCCGCCCATTCGCAAAGCTACGGCTATCTGAATGTGCTCCTTAAAGAGAACGCGCTGGAAGGAAAGCTCGAAGTCGCCGTGCGCGACCTCGACACACTGCTTGGCCTTGACAGCGACGGCGATGGAAACATCACCTGGGGCGAATTCAGATCGCGCGAGACGGCGGTAACCGAGGCGGTGCTGGCGCGAATTACCATCGCCGCAAAAGGTGCCGAGTGCCGGCTGGTTGGAGGTCCCGCGCTTACACAACCTCGCGGTGGAGAAACCTACCTTGTGTTTCCCTTCGACGGTAAATGCGCCGGTCTCGATGGTCCGCTGGAAGTCGGCTATCGCCTGCTGTTCGATATCGACGCGCAGCATCGCGGTTTGGTCAACGTGATCTCGTCCACCGGCTCGCAGAATTTCGTCATGACGCCGTCAACCCAGACGGTCACATTGACGCCGCAAGGCGGCGGCTGGGCCAATCTGGTCTTGACCTGGCTCGCGCACGGAATTCATCACATCCTGATTGGCTACGATCACATTCTCTTTGTGATCACACTGTTGCTGGGCACCGTGATGCGGCAGAAATTCGGATCGATCCGGGCTCTGCTCGCCGACACCGCCAAGGTCGTCACGGCGTTCACGCTTTCGCATTCCATCACGCTTGCGCTGGCGGCTTTCGGTGTGATCGTGGTGCCTGTTCCCCTCGCTGAAAGCTTGATTGCCGCGACGATTGCGCTTGCCGCCGCCAACAATCTCTGGCCCCTCGTCACGCAGCGCGTCTGGCTGGTGGCATTGGTATTTGGACTGATTCATGGCATTGGCTTCGCCAATGTTCTGACCGACCTCGGCCTGCAAAGCTCAAGTCTGCTGGCGTCGCTGCTTGCGTTCAATATCGGCGTTGAAATCGGACAATTCATTATTGTGATCGTGGCATTGCCGGTTATTATTTTCGCCAGTCGGCAAAAACTGGGCCGCTATTTCATGCCTGTTTCAAATCTCGCGATCATTGTCGTGGCGCTTCTGTGGTTCAGCGACCGCGCATTCAATACAAAGTTGATGCTGACGATCAGCGCTTCACTGCTTTGAGAAATGCATCGAATTCATCGTCCTTGATCGAAACCGTGTGCTCGGGCGCGGGGTAACCGCCGGCAGCGATATCCGCCTTGAATTCCCTGAAGGCCGCGATGCGCTCATTCTGCAGGCGTTCCAACTCGGGCGCGAAGTTGCGATAGACCTTGCCGTGGCGCGGCTTGTGATTCTTGCCATGGCCGCAGACGTCTTCGGTGAACAGATATTGCGCGTCGGCATATTTGCTGGCGCCCATCCCCAGCATCACGAGCGAAGAATTTTCGGTAAGGAACTTGGCAACGCGGTCGGGAACCACCTCAAGCTCAGCCCCGAATACCCCGATTTCTTCCAGTTTCCGCGCTTGACGCCACAACGCCAATGCCTCGTCGGCGGTTTTGCCCACCGCGCGCCAGCCGGTCCACGTAATGTAGGACGGGATCAACCCGATATGGCCCACCACGGGGATATGATTGTCGCACAGCGTCTTCTGGATGTCGTAGGAGGCCGCACAATAGTAGGCGTCCCCGCCGATGGCCGCATAATGGAAAGCCGCGCGCAGATAGTCTTCCGCCGTAGCGAGTGGCCGGCCGTTGAAACTGCCCGAGCCGCCATAGGGCAATCCAACCTGGACGAAACAGTTGCCGGCGGCTTCCCGCATTTCCGCGTCGAAGAACCGGGCCTCTATCGACAGCATGTGGATGCCTGATGCGCGCGCCGCCGTTCAGTCGGTTGAGGCGGACCTT
>JANLYR010000336.1:0-9241 GCA_031365765.1 Hyphomicrobiales bacterium
CCCTGGTGGCCGGAGCGAGTGTGGACAGGTCGGGCGGGGTTTTCGACATCGTCTCTTCCGGTCAAGGTTGCCGGTGTGCGGTAGCACGCGGGCGCGGTTGAAGAAAGTGCGGCGGGAATGGTGGACAGGCCTGCGCCACGGCCATAGTCTCTCCCTAAGCTCTGAAGGAGAATTGTCCATGTCCAAGGGATACTGGATCGCCCATGTCGATGTTGCCGATGCCGAGGCCTATAAGCTCTATGTCGCGGCCAATGCCTTGCCCTTCGCCAAGTACGGCGCGCGCTTTTTGATCCGCGGCGGGCCCTTCGATTGCGTGGAGGGCAAGGCGCGGGCCCGCCATGTGGTGCTGGAGTTCCCCTCGCTCGAAGCGGCCAGGGCATGCTATGCCTCTCCCGAATATGCCGCGGCACTGGCGTTGCGCAAGAACGCCTCGGAAGGCGATATCATCATCATCGGCGGCTATGACGGCCCGCAGCCTGGCGGGATGTCATAAGTGTCGCCACTTGCCCAGTTGCTGCTCAGGGTCATGCGCGCCGGGTCCCTGGCCGCCGCCGGTTTCATGGTCCTGGTGATCGGCATCGAACTGTGGAAACGCTGGCGCTTCGGCGGCTTCGGCGAGATGTCGACGCCAGATATGAGCTTCATGGCGGTCCTGGTCGTCATGCTCGTGGCATTCCTGTGGCTTGCATGGGCGATCCGCAAGGAACTGCGGAAATCCGGGTCTTGAAGGATCAGGCCGAAGCCAGTAGCAAGACGCCCAAAACGACAGGTGCGAAAATGCTGAATTCCGCGAAACGCGTGGGCGAGAAGAAGGACTGGATCAAGGGGGCGACGGGTGACTGGGAAATCATCCTGGGGCTTGAGGTGCACGCCCAGGTGCTGGCCAAGTCCAAGCTGTTCTCGGGCGCTTCGGCCGAATATGGCGGCGAGCCCAATGACCATGTGTCGCTGGTCGATGCGGCGATGCCCGGCATGCTGCCGGTCATCAACGAATTCTGCGTCGAGCAGGCGGTGCGGACGGGGCTGGGCTTGAAGGCTGCGATCAACCGGCGCTCGATCTTCGACCGCAAGAATTATTTCTATCCCGACCTGCCGCAGGGCTACCAGATTTCCCAGTACAAGCAGCCCATCGTCGGCGAGGGCACGGTGCATGTCGAGGTTGAGGGCCGCGCCGTCGAGGTTGGCATCGAGCGCCTTCATCTCGAGCAGGACGCGGGCAAGTCGCTGCATGACCAGCATCCGTCCATGAGCTTTGTCGACCTCAACCGTTCCGGCTGCGCGCTGATGGAGATCGTCTCGAAGCCCGACATGCGCTCGGCCGAGGAGGCCAAGGCCTATGTGACGAAGCTGCGCCAGATCATGCGCTATCTCGGCACCTGCGACGGCAACATGGAGCAGGGCTCGTTGCGCGCCGACGTCAATGTCTCGGTGCGGAAACCGGGGGCCGAATTCGGCACGCGTTGTGAGATCAAGAACGTGAATTCGATCCGCTTCATGGGACAGGCCATCGAATATGAGGCGCGGCGGCAGATCGGCATCATCGAGGATGGCGGCACGATCGATCAGGAAACCCGGCTGTTCGATGCCCGGAAGGGCGAGACCCGGTCGATGCGCTCCAAGGAGGAGGCGCATGACTACCGCTATTTCCCCGATCCGGATCTGCTGCCTTTGGAACTGGAGGAGGATTGGGTCGAGGGCATTCGCCTCAGCCTGCCGGAACTGCCAGACGACAAGATCGGGCGGTTTGTAAAGGGCTATGGATTGTCGGGCTATGACGCGGCGGTGCTGGCGGCGGAACGGGGCTCGGCCGACTATTTCGAGGCGGTGGCTGGGAGCAGGGACGGCAAGCTTGCCGCGAACTGGGTCATCAACGAGCTCTTTGGCCGGTTGAACAAGCAAGGCTTGAGTATTGATAATTCACCCATTTCCGCTGCCCAACTGGGTGGGCTGGTGGATCTGATCCGGGAAAACGTGATTTCCGGAAAGATCGGCAAGGACGTGTTCGAAATCCTGTGGAGCGAGGGAGGAACGGCGGCGGACATCGTCGAGACGCGGGGCCTGCGGCAGGTTACCGACACAGGCGCCATCGACCGGGCGGTGGAGGCGGTTATCGCGGCCAATCCGGACAAGGTTGCGCAGGTCCGGGTCAAGCCTTCGATGCTGGGCTGGTTCGTGGGCCAGGTGATGCAAGCCACCGGCGGCAAGGCCAATCCGCAAGCGGTGAGTGATACGCTAAAGGCGAAACTAGGGATAGAATAGATAAATCAAGCGCTTATGCGGTTGGCTTGAGAGGTTGATTCAGGGCCTGGGCGGGCCATGCCCCGCGGCGATGGCTGGGCTGTGCCAGGTTGGATCAGGTTTCTCTTTCAGTTTCCGCGCGTTATCCGCTATAGTCCGTACCCGGAGCTTATTTTCACGGTTCGGGAGGATTCGGGGATGGCAAAGCCAGCCAAAAAGGCGGCGAAGAAGACGGCTGCGAAAAAAGCCGCTAAACCTGCGGTGAAACGCAAGAAGCCGGCGTCAGCTGTGGCGGCGGTGCAGCCAAGGAAAAACGGCGGTTCGGGCTCGTCGGGCGACCGGCAGCGCTTCACGCTGCATGGCGTCATGACCTCGGGGCCGACTTATACCGTGGGATTGATGCTGGCTTTGTGCCGGCACCCAGTCTCCTACATCCACGTCAATTTGCGCGAAGGCCAGCACAAGCAGCCCGATTATCTGGTCAAGAACCGCTACGGCCAGGTACCGACGCTGCGCGACGGCCAGATGTTCCTGGTTCAGTCGGCGGCGATTCTGCTGCATCTTTCGGCGGCGCTCAAAAAATTCGACGGCAAATCGGCGCTGGAGCGCCAGCGCATTCATGAATGGCTGTTCTGGAACTGGGACAAGCTGGCGCTGCCGGTGTTCCGGCTCAGGGCCAGGGCCAGGGGCTTCCGCCAGTTCGGCGACGAGGTGCGGGTAATGTATGACACCGAGGCCCGCACGGCCTTTGCCGTGCTCGAGCATGAACTGGCGCGGTCGGAGTGGATCGTGGGCAAGAAACCGACAATCGCCGATGTCGGTATCTACGCCGTCACCCGCTATGCCCCCGAGGCCAATATCGATATCTCGCCCTATCCCCATCTCCAGGCGTGGAAAAAACGGTTCGAGGCCCTGCCGGGCTTTGGGACGCCAGAACAGATTCTGCCCATGGAAAGCCGGCTGCTGTAGCGGGGCGCGTTTTTGACCGAGACGAGCGACAAGGCGGCAGTCTCCGAGCAGCTTGATCCAGCCCATTCGGCACGGCTGCGGCGGCGGCGCCGGGCCCGGACAGCCTGTCTTGCCGGACTGTCGATCGGCCTTCTCGGTCTGGCGGCCTCGCGACTCGGGCAGTTGTGGATCGCCTTCGACGTGTTTGCGCAGTTCACCCTGCAGTTCGCCGTGATGTCGATTGCCTTTCTGTTCGGGGCCCTGATGCCCCGCGCCAAGGTTCTGATGGCGCTGGTCATTCTGTTCGCGGGGCTGATCGGCATCGGGCTTTGGCCGCATTATGTGAGCCGGTCGCCAGCCGTTTATGAAGCGGCAAAGGCGGGCGAGCGCGAGATCAAGGTGGCGAGCTTCAACACCTGGTACGACAACCAGAGGATCGCCGATGTCGAAGCCGAAATCCTGAGACTGGATGCCGACGTCCTCGTGCTGATCGAGTTCGGGCCCAACAAGCGTGACATCGTGCGGAACGTGGCATCGCGCTATCCGTATCAGTCTGAATGCTTCGCCATCGACTACTGCCACATGGCGATCCTGTCGAAATTTCCGATCGCCAGCACGGAGGCACGGGTCAACTGGGAGGGCGCTCCGGTGATACGCGCCACTTTCGGTCCGGAACTGGGCGGCCTCACCGTGTTCGGCGTCCACATGATCCGGTTCCCGCATTCGCGGGCGCAATTCCGCCAGGCGGCCGCTTTGTCCACGCTGATCGACACGACTCCGGGCCGCAAGGTTGTCATGGGCGATTTCAACGCCACGCCGTTTTCACGCATTACCCGGACCATCGCGGACCAAACCGGCCTGACGCGGCTGACCGAACTGCCCACCTGGCCAAGCCGCCTCGAACTGCCGCAGATGGCGATCGACCATATTTTCGTCAGTCCCGGGATCCGCGCCACCGAGGGCGAGGCGATTGGCGACAGCGCGGGATCCGACCACTATCCCGTGGCGATGAAACTGGCGGTGCCGGTGAACTGAGCGGCTTTGGCGTTCGCGCGCCAAGGTGAATCCCCGGTAAATGCGGGGGCACAGCTGGCACTCCGGCGTTTACCAAATGCCCCGATTTCGTGGGGTTTGCCGAAAACCCACGAAATTTTTACGTAATCCGCTCAGGTCCTCTTCATCGTGCCTGTTAATCCAGCGTTGTGGCGCACTGGCGAAGAATGTCCTCCGTGAGCCGGTGAAACAGCATCGGCCGCAAACGACAACGGAGGACAGTCAACATGGCACGCAGCGAATTTCCCTCAGACCACGGAGCGGCGATCACCCCGGCGGTGGCGACGGCGGATATCCTTTTCGACCTGGGGATGGCCTACTGCATCGGAAGAGACGTGCCGCAGGATTATGTGACGGCGCACAAATGGCTGAACCTCGCGGCACTCAAAGGTTCGGATGCGGCGAAAGCCTATCGGCTGGAAGTGGCGCGCGAGATGAGCCCGGCGCAGATCGCGGAAGCACAACGCCAGGCGCGGGCCTGGATGACGCTGCACTGAGCAGGGGTCAATAGTCGATCGAGTAATCGCCGCCTTCAAGTTCCTGATTGTTCAGGAAGCGCTTCATGTGGCTGTCCTGTTCCGCCTGGAAGCGCTCACCGACATAGACTTCGGTTTCGTAAACATCGGTCTGCGTATTAATCTGGTCCTTGGTGCCGCTGAATTCCGGCAGCACCTGCTCCTCGGGAGAATAATTGTGGCCGAGCGGAATGAAATTCTCGTAGGCCGCGGCCGGAGCCACGGCCAAAGCTGAAATTACCAGTGTTATCGCAAGCCGCATCATCGTATTCTCCTCAGAGGCTGCAACCCTAGCGCAGATTCTTCCGCTTGCAATCAAAATCGATTTAGTCGTCGAAGCCTACCTCATCGACAAGGCGGGCGGCCACCGGTTCCAATCGCGCGATCTCGGCCAGGTTCAATGTGTCGGGCGTAAATGTGCCCCAGGAACTGACGATCTCGGCGGGCTTGACCGCGGGGTTCACCGGGTATTCAAAATTGCCGTCGGCATAGAGGCGCTGGGCTTCATCACCGGCGAGGAATTCCATGAGCTTCAGCGCATTCTCCGGATGGGGGGCGTTCTTCGCCATCAGCATGCCCGAAATGTTCACGTGGGTGCCGAATTCGGGGGAGGCGGGAAACATGATGCGGGTCGACTTGGCCCATTCCTTCTGCTCGGGCTCTTCCTCATCGGTCATCATCTTGCCCATGTAATAGGTGTTGGCGATGGCCAAGTCGCATTCGCCCGAATGGACGCTCTTGGCCTGCGAGCGGTCATTGCCACTGGGCTTGATGGCAAGGTTGGCCTTGAGGCCGGCGAGCCAGGCGCGGGCACCGTCCTCGCCCTTGTGCGCGATCATGGCGGCGATCAAACCAAGGTTGTAGGGGTGGTTGCCCGGCCGGATACAAATACGGCCCTTCCATTTGGGCTCCGCCAGTTCCTCATAGGAAATGGTCTCGTCCTTGACGCGGTCGCGCGAGACGTAAACGACGCGCGCCCGCATGGTGAGGCCGAACCAAAGATTGGCCGGATCGCGAACCGCCGCCGGCACGCGGCCGGCGATGAACTGCGAGGCGACAGGCTGGGCCAGGCCACGGCCGACCGCTTCCACCAGGCGCCCGACATCGGCCGACAGCAGGACATCGGCGGGGCTGTTGCGGCCTTCCTGCGCCATCCGCTCGATCAAGCCGTTCTCGGCGAAGATGCTGCGCACCTCAATCCCCGTGGCCTTGGTGAAGGCCGCAAACAAGGGATCAATGAGAGTGGGCTGGCGGTAGGAATAGACGTTGACGACGCCTGAGGCGCGGGCGGGAAGCGCGCCGCCGGCCAAGGATGCGGCAGCGGCGAGAAACACGCGGCGGGAAAGCGTCATGTTATTTCAACTCCTCAAGGTCGAGGACCCTCTTTGGCGGCGGCTTTATCGACTGTCAATAGAAGCCGAGTAAAATAGTCGGGATTAGAATGATTCAAGATCGGAGTGCGGGCGGAGGTTGCGCGACGTACCGATTCGGGGCAAAAGGCGCGCACCGGAGATGTGGCCGAGAGGCTGAAGGCGGCGGTTTGCTAAACCGTTATACGCTGTAAAGGCGTATCGAGGGTTCGAATCCCTCCGTCTCCGCCATTTTCTTATTTTATCTTATTGAAATTGCATTGAAATCTAATTTGTATGTGGAACCTATCCTACCATCTGTCCTACCGCTTAGGCGTGTCCAGTGAGCGAACGATAGTTCCCACCATCTGCCAGCACATGCGCTGCTTTCGGCGTCGGCCAGAAGCGTCCCACAGCACGGGCGATTGAACATTAACTGAGCTAGCGTACCCTCGTGTCTGTCGCACGCAGGGCGAGTCAGTGTGTGAGGTGAGTTCATGGGAAAAATGCCAGGTCGCCCTATTGGAAGGGGTACCTTCGCCTCTCGCTGGACTGGACCGACATAGGCCGATCCCCCCAAGGCCCTGCACGGGCTTTGTCTAGGTGGAGTCCGTCACTCGACTTGCGAGAACGTATGCCACCACGGTGTAAACCAGAGATATTCATTTTCCAGGGCGCGGGTTCCGCCGGGAATTGGGAGAACGGGGCCGCACCGCGTCGTGGTAGTCATTTCGAAACACAGCTGGTCGCCCTTTACGCTCGCCATGCCGGTGCCGCTGCCCCAGTTGCCGTGCAGCAGGGCCGTGCCGTCAGCTGCTACCATCGCACCTTGTTCAAGACCGGTTATGACCGATCGGCCATGCAGGCGATGACCAAAAACTAAGGCGCCGATCTCGGCTGACTTCAGTTTCCGTTTTTCATAGGCAGGATCGTCGAAATCGAGGGGCACCTTGGCGGTACCGAGGCCAACGACCAGCTTCGAATTCTCCGGAACTTTCATGGCGTCAGCATTGAGGCCAGGTCGGACTTCCATCAGGACGAAAGGCATATTGCCTTGCTTTACCCGCGCCGCGCTGAACTCCTCAACCATCGCCACGGATTCTTCGGCCTTGCCAAGATGGCCATAGGTTGACGCGAGATAGAGCCGTGGCAGCGACAGGCCTGGGTTTCGCTTCACCGCTTCTTCAAGGGTCTCTTCCGCCTGCTCGAATTCATCCTGCGCAAATTGGGCTACGCCTTGGTAATACAAAAAGATCGGCGAATAGCGCGGATCGAGCCGCATGGCCTTTTCGATCAGCGCTTCGGCCTCGGCGAAGCGGCCCGCCCAGATCAGGGTGTAGGCCTGATCGGCGTAACTCAGCGAATCGCTGGGATCGAGCACTATCGCAGCTTCGAACTCTTTGAGCGCGTCGTCATACCAGCCGCGCTCGCGCGAGATGTTTCCTGCAACCTGGTGCGATGTCGAGGTTGGACGCAGCTTTGCAAGGTTGTAGTAGTCGCGGGCTCTTCGGAAGGCCGCGTCCGCCGTCATGCCCAAGCTGCCGCTCCAGCGCTGGTCGTAGCTCCTGAAATAAACCATGGCGAGCGCCGCGTGAGCCCGACCGTAATTCGGATCAAGCTTGGTTGCCTGTTCGAAAAACGGAATCGCCTTCTTGTAATCCTCGGGGGTAGTAAGCTGGTAATGCTCCCAGCCGCGCAGGAACGCGTCATAGGCAGCGGGAATGGTAGTATCGTGCTGGACCAGCACAACAAGCTCGGCGCCCGTGAGTTGAACTGCCAAGGCCTCGACCACGGCTTTGGTCACTTTGTCCTGAAGTGCGAAAATGTTTTCATGGGTCCCCTCATATCGTTCCGCCCACTGGTGGGCGCCGGTCGTCCCATCGATGAGCTGGACGTTGATGCGTATCTGGGAGCCCACTCGTTGCACGCTGCCTTCGAGGATGTGGCGGACGCCGAGCTCACGGGCCACCTGACGCAGGTCGGTGGCCTTCCCTCTGTAGGCGAAGGATGAATTGCGGGCGATGACGAAGAGACCCGAAAGTCGCGACAGGTCGGTCATCACATCTTCTGCGATGCCGTCGGCGAAGAACGTCTGCTGCGGATCGTCGCTCAGGTTGTCGAAGGGCAGAACCGCGATCGAGGGCTTGTCCGGGAGCGGCAGGCCGCTGGACCCCGTCCACCGCGTGAAACCGTAGATTGCCCCGATCAGGACCAGCAACGCCACCGCAAGTCCAAGCGCTAGCGGACGCAGGAGCGATTTCCGAGCAGGGACCACGTCAACGCTTGCAATCCTTCCGCCATTAAGCTTGATCCGGAACGCCTCGACCGGTTCGACGATGTTCTTGACTTTCTGCGCCCCCATCGCCTCGAAGCCGAAGGCGAGCTTCTTCTCCACTTCTTTCGCCACCTTGGCGGATACGCAGATGCCGCCCGGTTCAGCCAGTTGTTCAAGCCTTGCCGCGATATTAACCCCCTCGCCGTAACGGTCCTCGCCTTCGACGATGACCTCGCCGAGATTGATGCCGATCCGCATTTGGAAGCGTTGGCCCTCGGGCACACTGACATTACGTTCAGCAAGGCCGCGCTGCAGCGACACCGCGCATTCGACCGCATCGACCACTGAACCGAACTCGGCCAGTAGTCCGTCGCCCATCAACTTGAAAATGCGCCCGTGATGATGTGCAATGGCAGGCTCGAACAGGTCCTTGCGGCTAGCCCGTAGCCGCTCGTGGGTCCCCGCCTCGTCCCGCTCCATTAGGGCCGAATATCCCACGACATCGGCTGCGAGGATGGTGGTGAGCTTGCGCTCCATTCCGTTTCTTGCGCCTCCCCAAAGGTAAACCAGGCCACCTTATCGCACTGAGATGTGCGCAACACCAAGGTGATATCATTGCGGTAACAGAAATGATTTGCTGGCAAAAAAGATATTGGGCTCTGCCTGGGGTTCAGAGTCTTCCAAGGCCCGTGAACTGGACGTGGCATTCGACCGGCTTTGCAATGCTACACGGCGCAAGTTTGATCTGGTCGCGGCTCGTTCGGTGGATCGGCTGAGCAGGTCCATGCAGACTGGCTTGTCCTCAAGCTTGAGGACGGATTTGTCGGACAGAGGTCGGCCCAGGCCTAGGGGGAAAGGGGCAC
>JANLYR010000350.1:0-3477 GCA_031365765.1 Hyphomicrobiales bacterium
GGTGCTGGCTTTCTTGGTTCCGCAACCGTGTAGCAAATACTGGTCGCACAATTCAGCAACAGAAAGCCGTTTCTTGAGGTCTTGCTTCTCCATCGCTGGGTCTTCACCATTCGCAGCCCGCCCAAGGATTTGTTTGGCCTCAGAACGCGCCATTTCAACCGTCCAAGGCGATCCGTGCTGGCCAATGGTCAAACGCCTGTTATCACCTGAACGGCCTCCAGCGGTCCTATATTGGCAGACATAGCTCTTTCGCCCACCCTTTGAGACCTTCAGCCCAAAGCCTTTGAGTTCGGAATCCCAAAGAAACCAATCAGCGGCTTCTGGGTCGGCATTGTCCACGGCGGTCTTTGTGAGCTTGGCACTTGGCATGGGGAACCTCTAATCGGTGCTTACTGCCTTCTAAAAAGTAAGCACATAGTAAGCACCGCGATGGGAATTGCAAGGCATCTCTGGGCATGCCAATGCAAAATAAGCCTATATTTATGGAGTTTTTGGAGTTTCCGGGAAAGCGCTGGAAAGCTACAAATCCCCTGTCCTTAGCCCTCCGAAGGCAGAGGTCGTAGGTTCGACTCCTACCGGGTGCGCCAAAAGAATCCAATGAAATCATACAACTTCCTTGGACTGGTCGCAGGTGGAGAGGTCGGCTGAGGTGGTTTTCGGTGAGCCGCCGGTCAGTATCTTGAACACCTTCAATCCGTTTTCGCGAATGGCGATGGACTTTCTGGCCACTCATCCCGCCAGCGATCGGCGGCGCTCAGCCGGTCTCCCGTTCGCCCAAATACGCAATGCCGCAAACTAAATCGCACTTCCAAGGTGCTGACGCCATTCAAATCTCTCGTCGAATACTGGTCGAAATAACCGGACCAATTGCCGGGACTGAACATCCTGGCAAATCGGCTCGGTATTAGTCCGGAAGGGCAAGGGCGTCGTCAATCGGCATGCGCTTGCGATAATCCGGGTTGACGAAACGGATCGCCAGTCTCGCGTGTCCGTTGCAAGAAGCCATTCAGCAGGGCTTCAAGCGCCTGGATCATCTCTTGCGCTTTCATCGAGGACTGGGCGACGGCTGCGACCGATCGCATTTACGCATGGGTCTCAATCAGCTCAATCAGTAGTGATAGGTTCGCCAGCGGGCCGCGCAGATCGTGCGCGATGATGGTGACGCATTAAGAAGGCCAGCGTCCTTCGGTGCGCGCGATGCTTCGGGCTTTGCGTCGAGGTTCGGGGCGCGGCCGATACGGGCAAACCGCGGTTCTGTATGGTCGATCGCCTGAATACTCACGATCGCGGCCTTTCTCACCTTTGTCTTGCGACTTGCATTTCGGGACTTGCTGGTTGTCCGATGAGAAGAAAATAGGTAGTCTGGTGCCGTAACTGAAATCTCAACCTGCTCCGATTTCCAGCCTCCGGGTATGGTCCCGCCGCGCTTCCGCCCGTGAAGAGGGCGATCGCGGAAGTCACTTGAGGGTTACGTTCCTCATGGAAATGCATCAGATACGCTATTTTCTCGCCGTCGTCCGGACCCGTAATCGGCACGCGGGATTCCAAAGTATTTGAAATGAAAAGGCAGTGACTGAAAATGCCCCAGACATTCGACGCGATCGTGATCGGTGCCGGCCAGGCAGGACCTCCGCTAGCAAGCCGGTTGTCCGATGCCGGAATGAAGGTCGCGGTGATCGAGCGTGGCAAGTTCGGCGGAACCTGCGTCAACAACGGTTGCGTCCCCACCAAGACGATTGTCGCGAGCGCCTATGTTGCGCAGATGGCACGGCGGGCGGGCGAGTATGGCGTTACAATTCCAGGTGGCTTCACGCTCGACATGGCACGCGTAAAAGCCCGCAAGGATGCGATTGTCGAACGCGGCGCGAACGGTGTGCGCAGCTGGATGGATGGGCTTGAGAACGGCAAGGTTTTCACCGGACATGCCCGCTTCACCGGCCCGAAAACGATCGAGGTTAACGGCGAGGTTTTGCAGTCTGACCGGATCTTTCTCGATGTCGGCGGGCGTCCAACTGTTCCAGACCTGCAGGGCATCAACGAGGTGCCCTATCTGACCAACATCTCGGCGCTCGAACTGACGGTTGTGCCGGAGCACCTGATTGTGCTGGGCGGCAGCTATATTGGCCTCGAGTTTGCGCAAGTATTCCGCCGATTTGGTGCGAAGGTGACGGTTGTCGAGATGGCGGACCGGTTGATCGCGCGTGAAGACGATGACGTGTCAGACGCTGTCCGGCAAATCCTCGCCGACGAAAGTATCGACATCCGGCTCGGTGCGGAGTGCCTTGATGTGGAAAAGTCCGGTAGCGGAGTCGCGCTCACTCTCTCCTGCGCGGAAGGCGCTCCGAGAATTGAAGGCAGCCATATCCTGCTGGCGGTCGGCCGGCGGCCCAATACGGACGATCTTGGTCTCGATAAAGCAGGCGTCACGACTGATGCGCGCGGCTATATTTCCGTTGACGGTCAGTGCAGCAGCAATGTGCCTGGCATCTGGGCGATGGGTGATTGCAATGGCCGCGGGGCCTTCACCCACACCGCCTACAATGATTACGAGGTCGTCGCGGCAAACCTGCTCGATCATGAACAGAGGAATCTCGGTGAGCGGATCGCCTGTTACGGCCTGTTCACCGATCCACCGTTAGGCCGCATCGGAATGACTTTGAAGGAAGTGAAGGCCAAGGGCATCAAGGCGCTCTCCGCAACCTTGCAGATGTCCTCGATCGGCCGGGCCCGCGAGCGCGGCGAGACCAAGGGTTTCATGCGGCTGATCGTGGACGCACAAAGCGAACGCATTCTCGGCGCGTCGATCCTCGGCGTCGGCGGCGATGAGGTCGTGCAATCGCTGTTGCTGGCGATGGCGGCCGATGCGCCCTACGACCTGATCGCGCGGACGATGTTCATTCATCCGACAGTGTCGGAGTATCTGCCGACGCTAGTCGGAAATCTTGAGCCGGTTACCTGAAGCAAAGAATGCCGGTTTCTACCCTCGCAGTGTTGCCAGCAAATCCTCGACTTCCATCCGCCGCTGGTAGTCCGGATCGATATAGCGTGTTCGCACCAAACCATAGACGGACAATTCACGAGCTACAAACACCGGACATATCACGCGCTAGCTACAAAATTCTATGCGAGCACTTGCGGTGCAGGCCAGCATGTGTCAGGTTCCGCGCCGTCTCCCCAGCCGCCGTAGCTCAGGGGTAGAGCACACCCTTGGTAAGGGTGGGGTCGCAAGTTCGATTCTTGCCGGCGGCACCAGATTTCTTCAGTATTTTCAATGACCTAATCGACGCGATGCGATCGTGCCGCAAATGCGTCCATGCCACTGGGAAGCACATGGGAAGCACGAGGTGACGCTCGCGCCGTCCCAATTCTTAAGTTGCTGGGGCGAGGATCGCATCTGACAAGCGCGGGTCGCGAACTCAGCAAGAACAACTTCGGCCTCTTGGGCTCGCTGGCGGTGTCGCGGCGCGCTGTAAAATT
>JANLYR010000356.1:0-2736 GCA_031365765.1 Hyphomicrobiales bacterium
CTAACCAGGGACCACCGCCCGCCATTCCCGTCCGGCCCGCCGGGCTGGATCTCCTTCGGTGGATGCGAAAGGCGCGTCGTGCCTTTCAAAGTCGAAGGCGGGCAACGGTCAAAATTCCGCGGGCGCGGGGAGTGCGATAGCCGCCTCCTCTCAACCCTTCCTCGCGGTGAAGCGCTGCCCGCGCCTCCCCTCCATCCTCCGGGATGGCCCATAAAGGCGGCCGGAATGACCGGCGCCAGCGCGGGCGGAGCTTTGCCCTTTAACCGTCACTCCCGCGCAGGCGGGGGCCCCGCTAACTCCCTGATAAATAGCTGAATTCTAGATTTTGCGGGAATGACGAAAGCGGGATATCAGCCCGGCGGTGCGGTGAATTGCAGTTTCGCCAACCTTCCGTAAAGTGGGCTCGATTCAACCAGTTCGCCATGCTTGCCCTCGGCTATCAGCGCTCCCTGATCGAACACCAGGATGCGGTCGGCGTTGCGCACCGTCGCCAGGCGGTGGGCAATGACCAGCGTGGTGCGGTTGGCGGTGAGTTTTTCGAGTGCCTCCTGGATCAGCGCCTCGCTTTCGGCATCGAGCGCGCTGGTGGCCTCGTCAAGCAGCAAGATGGGCGCATCGCGGAGGATCGCCCTGGCGATGGCGATCCTCTGGCGCTGGCCGCCCGACAGCGTCATGCCGCGCTCGCCCACCTCGGTGTCGTAGCCCTTGGGCAGCCTGACAGCGAATTCATCGACCCTGGCCGCCAGTGCGGCGGCGCGCACCTCGGCCTCCGCCGCTTCGGGCTTGCCGAAGCGGATGTTGTCGAGCACGCTGCCGGAAAAGATGATCGTTTCCTGCGGCACAACGGCGATACGGCGGCGCACCTCGAGCGGGTCGGCGGTCCTGATGTCGATGCCATCGAGCGTGACCCTGCCGGAGAGCGGATCGAAGAAGCGCTGGATCAGCGTGAAGATCGTGGTCTTGCCCGCGCCCGAAGGACCGACGATCGCCACTGTTTCGCCGGTTGCGACGGCAAAGCTCACCTGTTTCAGCGCCGAAGCCGCCGCCCGCGTCGGATAGCTGAAACTGACGTCCTGAAAAGCCACTTCGCCCCGCGACGGCTGGGGCAAAGCGGTGGGGTAGGCAGGTGCCGCGATGTGGGGCACCTCGTCGAGCAGCTCGGAAATCCGTTCCGCCGCGCCAGCCGCAAGCTGGACCTCGCCCCACACTTCCGAAAGCTGGCCAAGCGAGCTTGCGGCGAGAATGGCGTAGATCACGAACTGGCCCAGCGTGCCGCCCGTCATGGTGCCGCTCATCACTTCGCGCGCGCCGTACCAGAGGAGGCAGACGATCGCTCCCAGCGCCACGAAAATGATGGCGCCGGTCAGCATGGCGCGCGACCTGGTGCGCTGTGCCGCAGCACCAAACGCGGTGGCGGTCGCCTCGCCGAAAGCATTGCGGGCGAAACCTTCCTGGACATTCGACTGCACGGTGGTGATGGCGGAAAGCCGTTCCTGGGCAAAGGCGGCGGAGTTGGCCAGCGTGTCCTGGGCAAGGCGCGACAAGGAGCGGACCTTTCGCCCGTAAACCACCAGAGGCAGCACGACAAGCGGAATGGCGAGCAGTGAAAGACCGGCAAGCTTCGGGCTGGTGAACACCATCATCACCATGGCGCCCACGAACATCACAAGATTGCGGAGCGCCACCGACGCGGTCGAGGAAAACGCCGATTTGATCTGGGTCGTGTCGGCGGTCAGGCGCGACACCACCTCGCCGGTTTTCTGGGCCTCATAGAAGGCGGGGCTCAGATTCATCAGATGGCCGAAAAGGGCGTCGCGGATGTCGGCCACGACCCGCTCGCCCAGCCACATGACGTAATAGAAGCGGATGGCGGAAGCGGCCGCGAGCAGGCCGACGACCGCCAGCATCACCGCGAAATACTGGTTGACCAGCGTGGCATTGGCGGTGGTGAAGCCGTTGTCGATCACCCGCCGCGCGGCGATCGGCACCACCAGCGTCGCCGCTGCTGCGAGAAGCAGCGCCACCAGTGCTATCGCCATGCGGCCCCGGTAGCGCAGCAGAAACGGGGTCAGCCTGGCTATGGGGCGCAGGCTCCGGCCTTTCGGCCGGCGGCGGGCCTCCTGTTCGAAACTATTGGACATCGGGTAGTGGGTCAATTTGAAATTCCCCGGCCTCGGATTGGGCCTCACGGCGCTGAGGGTTCCATAGGCCAACTGAGTTGCGCATCCAGTGCCGCTACATAGAAGAAGGCATTCCACTCTTTAACAAATATCCAGTTCACGTAGCCTGCGGCAGAAACAGGAGGCAATGATAAGGATGTCGGCCGGTCTAGTCCCTGAATTTCTCCGGTGTCTATTGTGAGGGAACCGTCAGAATGAAATGGGTAAGTAGGATCGGGCGGTTCACATACGAAATAAATGAGGCCTGATATTAGAAGTTCAGCCGACCTGTAAGCTTCGCGCTCCTCTTCGGCCTCAGCGGCCATATCGCCGACCCAGATTTTCAGTGACAGCCGTAATTCTCGCTTCGCATAGTCTATTGCAACCGCGTTCAGTTCAGCGTCATGGAAACCATTCGGGAGAGAAGCAGCGAGCTCATTGAGTGTCTGTTGTGCCACCTGCTACCTGCTTCCTATAAGGCCCACGCTTTGCTGGCTTCGGATCGGCAGCTTCCACAAGCGCAACAATGTCGCCAATCTGCCAAAGCCGCTTGGGCACGCCAGCGGCCATCGCGGGC
>JANLYR010000361.1:0-1994 GCA_031365765.1 Hyphomicrobiales bacterium
ATGGCAGGGGTGCCAAGAGCGTCAATGCGCTGGACGACATCTCCTTCGATGTGCGCCCCAACGAATTCACCGTGATCGTCGGCCCGTCCGGCTGCGGCAAGTCGAGCCTGCTCTATGTGGCGGCGGGCCTCACCGAAGCGACAGGCGGCCAGATCCGCTCCAACGCAACGCCCGTCACCCAGCCCGGCGCGGACCGCGGCATGGTGTTCCAGTCCTACACGCTGTTTCCCTGGTTAACCGTTGAAAAGAATGTTGAATACGGTCTCAGGCGCAAGGGGCTACCGGCCTCCGAACGGGCCACCATCGTCCAACACTACCTGCGCGAGATCGGCCTCGAAGCCTTCGCCCAACATTATCCAAAACAGTTATCCGGCGGCATGATGCAGCGCGTCGCCATCGCCCGGGCGCTCGCCAACGATCCCGACATTCTGCTGATGGACGAACCCTTCGGCGCACTCGACAGCCAGACCCGGCATACCATGCAAAAGCTCCTGCTGCGTGTCTGGGAGCGCGACCACAAGACCGTGGCCTTCGTCACCCACGACATCGACGAAGCAATCCTGCTCGGCGACCGGGTGATCGTGATGACGGCCAGGCCGGGCCGCGTCAAAGCCGATATCCAGATCGAAATCCCGCGGCCCCGCGATCCCGACATCGTGCTGGAGCCCGAATTCATCGCCCTCAAACGCCGCATCATCGCGGAACTGCGCGACGAAATCGATGAAACGCGCTGACATGAAAGCCGTGCGCCTCCATGCCAAGGGCGATCTTCGCGTCGAGGACGTTCCCGCGCCGGTGCCGCCTCCCGGCTGGGCGTATCTTCGCGTCACGCGCGCCGGCATCTGTGGCTCGGACCTCCACAATTTCCGCACCGGCCAGTGGATCACCCGCGCCCCATCCATCGCCGGTCACGAATTCACCGGCGTTGTTCTCGAAGACAGCGGCGCGTTCAAATCGGGCGACCGCGTCGTTGCCGATTCGCGCTTCTGGTGCGGCGCCTGTGCCGCCTGCCGCGATGGCCGGCACCAGCTTTGCGTCAAACTCGGTTTCGTCGGCGAGGCCTGCGACGGTTGTTTCGCCGAGGAGATCGTGCTTCCGGAAAAACTGCTGTGGAAAATCCCCGATCATTTGCCCGATGACATCGCCGCCACGGCCGAGCCCTTCGCCGTGGCACTGCACGCGGTACGCCGGCTCAATCCGAAACGCGGCAAGCCGGTGCTGATCGCCGGCTGCGGGCCGATCGGGGGATTCGCCGCCGTCATTCTCACCCATCTGGGTCACGGGCCCCTCCTCCTCGCCGACCGCAACAGCGAACGCGCCCAGCTTGTTGCCGACACCACGGGCGCCACCGTAGCGCTTCCCGATGCGCGGCCCGAATTCGCCATCGACGCCACGGGCAGCATCGCATCCCTCCGTACACTGATCGACACAGTCGCCCCCGGCGGCACCATCGCGCTCGTCGGAATTTCGCATGGGCTTCTCGATCTCGATCCCAACATCCTGGTCGAGCGCGAACTGAGCCTCATCGGCTGCCACGCCTTCCACGACGAAATGGCGGACGCTCTCGCCCTGCTCGAACCCTGCGCCTCCGCCATCCGCCAGCTTCTGGCTCCGGAAATCACGCTCGATGACGTCCCCGCGGCCTATGCCCTTATCGCCGCCGGTCAGATCGAAGGGCTCAAGACCCTGATCCGCACATGACCCTGCTTGCCGGCAAACGCGCGCTCGTGACGGGTGCCAGCCGTGGCATCGGCCGCGCCATCGCCGAAGCCTTCGCCGCGGCCGGTGCCGAGGTGGCGATCACCTCTCGCGACATCGACAGCCTTTCCGGCAGGGCTCATCGGATCGCCCTCGATGTAACCGATGTCACCCAGTGCCGAGACGCCGTGACCCGTGCCTGCGATCTCATGGGTGGCCTCGACATTCTGGTCAACAATGCCGGGGTCGAACAGGTGGCCCCCGCGCTCGACCTTGATGAGAAAACCTGGGACCTG
>JANLYR010000384.1:0-2117 GCA_031365765.1 Hyphomicrobiales bacterium
TGTTCGGGACACCATCGCGCCAATCATCACGCTGACGGGAGCTAACCCGCAGATTGTCGAATGCCACACCTCCTATCCCGAACTTGGAGCGACGGCGGACGACAGTTGCACGGGAAGTTTTGCGGCTACCCCATCCGGGACCGTGAACGTCAACACAGTTGGGACTTACACGATTACCTACAATGCGACTGATGCTTCAGGCAATGCAGCGACGCCAGTCACGCGAACGGTAATTGTTCAGGACACCATCGCGCCAACTCTTACGCTCAACAGCTACGCGCCTTCAATGTGGCCGCCCAATCACAAATACACTACGTTCCAGGTAACGCAGTTTGTGACTGGTGTGAGTGACAGTTGCGACACGCCTCTGGGTGTCAGCGATGTGGTCATTGAAAAGGTAACCAGCGATGAGATCGAGAACGGCAATGGCGACGGTAATACGCTGAACGACATCGTCATCGCGGCAAACTGTAAGTCTGTCCAGTTGCGGTCCGAGCGTGAAGGCAACAGCAACGGTCGGGTATATACCATCACATTCCGTGTCCGCGACGCCTCGGGCAACACAACCAGAGCAACAGCTAAGGTTGTGGTGCCACACAATCCGGGTGAGACGGTTGGGGACAGTGGGGTAAACTACACGGTCAACAGCAATTGTCCCTAGGCCTTTCGTTAAGCACCCAACACGGAAATGGCGGGCGTTCCCTAGAGCGCCCGCCATCCAAAAACATCTCGAGGAGGAATAGTAATGAGAAACTCACATACTATGCGTAAATTCTCTCGTTTTCTTATTTTAAGTGCAGCGCTCGTTGCTTTGGCAGCAATGCCGATGCTTTCAAGCGCCCGTTCGTCAAGCTCGATAAATATAGTCAACAACTCCAGCCGCACGATCCGCTACGTTTACTTGTCACATGTTGACGCTGACGATTGGACAGGTGACCAACTGGGCGGCAATGGCGTCTCAGCAGGTCAGTCTGCCACAATCAGCAGTGCCTCGTGCGACGCACAGCAAATCAAGGTCATCGGTGAAGATCAGGATGGCTGCTTCGTTTCCGCCGTCGTCTCGTGCGGCACTAACGCCACCTGGACCATCACCAACGAGACCGTGGCCGACTGCGGGTATTGAGGTCGAATTCTCACTTCTCCGTTCGTACTTTCAGATCGGAGAGAGGCGCGGCCCGCTTGGCACAACGGGCTTTCAGAAGTTTTTGAAAGGAAACTCAGATGGATTTCAGAGTTCTTTAAAGACCACGCCGTCGTACTCAGCGTATGGTTGGCGCAGGTCATGAAATCAACGGCAAGCCGCTTGAAAGTAAGACTCCCGTAGGTGGCGGGCCACAGCTCGCCGAAGCGGTTTAGCAAAGGCAACAGCAAATGCATTTTTAATCATGGGAAGCCTCGGCGCAGTGACCGGAATAGTTCCGTATTCTACTGGTGCCATCCCTCAACCTAAAGTAAGAAGGAGACTCCAAATGAAGAACTTTCGGTTCACCTTGATGGCCCTGACAGTCATGGCCTTCACGCTAATGTTATCCTCCGCCGTGCAAGCTCAGGCTACCCGAACATGGGTGTCTGGCGTAGGCGACGATGTTAACCCCTGCAGTCGGACCGCTCCCTGCAAGACGTTCGCGGGCGCAATCTCCAAAACGGCCAAAGACGGCGAGATCTCCGTTCTTGACCCAGGCGGCTTTGGCGCCGTCACCATTACAAAATCCATCTATATCAATGGTACTCACGGTTCTGGCTTCGCTGGAATCCTTAGTGCCTTGACCACGGGAATCACCATCAACATCACCGACCCCGCCGACGTGCGCAAAGCAGTTCGCATTCGCTCGGTCGACATTAACGGAGCGTCCACGGGCACCAACGGCATCAGCATTCTTGCTGCCACTAATGTGTGGATCGAAGACTCGGTGATTGACGGCACCACAGGCAATGGCAGTACGACCGGTATCGGCGTCAGGGTAGCCACCGCCGCGAGCTGCAATCTTTTCATTAGCGACTCGGTAATCCACAAGCATTTTACCGGGGTGCGAGTGACCACCACCGCCGGTTTCGCAGTCGCCAATCTAAGGAACTGCAATATCGAAGGCAACACGACGGGAGTCGAGGCCAGCACC
>JANLYR010000403.1:0-2271 GCA_031365765.1 Hyphomicrobiales bacterium
TCGAGTGGCAGCTGGCGGGCGAATGAGGCTCATCGCCCATCCAGTTCCGGCAGCAGCACCACGCTTTCCTGCTCGTTCGGATCGGTGCGGGCGATGACGGCGGTGCAGGGGGTGTCGGGGCTCGGGTTGTAGGGGAGGTGCGGCACGCCGGCCGGAATGTGGAGGAAATCGCCGGGGCGGCAGAGCATGTGATGTTCGAGGTTCTCGCCCCACCACATGCCGGACTCTCCCGAGAGCACGTAGACGGCCGATTCATGCCCTTCGTGCAGGTGCGCCTTGGCGCGCGCGCCGGGCGGGATGGTCACGAGTTGCAAATGCAGAGCCTTCGCCCCAACCGATTCTGCCGAAATTCCCGGCTTGTACGGCAGCGCCTGCCGGCCGACGAACGCAGCCCCGGCGCGCACCAGCTGGCAGCGCGGTGAATTCGGCGTTTCTTTTTGTTCCATGTTCACTCTCCTATACTTCGGCATGGCCAGTCTTTGCCGTTCCGACCCTCACAATTCCGTCTGCCGCATTCTACCGCTTTGACAGCGCGGCTGGAATTCGCGAAAACGTGGCAGCATTCGCCAACGGACACTCATTCAGGCCGCCATGGAACCTTTGAAGCACATCGGCAACTGCAAATCCGTCGAGGACCTGATGCATTCCGGGCGGCTGATCGGCATGGAGTTTTCCAGGGCCCGGTTCATTGTCATCTCCGGGGACTTTTTTCAGCTGAACACGACCGGTCCCACGGAAGATAAGCTGGCGATGAAGGAACTTCGGATCAAGCTCAAGGAGTTCCGGCTTTACAAGAAGACGCTGAAGGATTTTCAACGGCACCAGAAAAGCGACCATGCCGCCGACATGCGTAAGGCCGGGCCGGTGGTGAAGCGGACAGGCTTTTTCGGGCGAGTGATCGGGATGTTCTCAAGCCGGACACGGGCGGCAAAAGCGCGGGCGCTCGATGAGGCGCTGTCGCCAACCGAACATGCGGTTAAGATCGCAGATGGGGCGATTCGGGGGGTTGAATCGTTGTTGATTCGGCTAGAGGCAAAGGCGGCGAAGTAATCATGCCAAAACCTGTTTCATTAATCGTCGGCGTTGGTGACGGATTGTCAGCTTCGATTGCCCGGAAACTGGCGGCGCGGGGGCATCAGCTGGTGCTCGCGGCGCGCGATGCGAACAAGCTTGCCTCCCTCGCCAAGGAAACCGGAGCAACTGCCGTCGCTTGCGACGCAACAAATGAAGCGGACGTTGCGGCGCTGTTCAAGGCGCTGCCGGGCGCGCCTGAGGCCGTCATCTACAATCCCTCGTTCCGGACGCGCGGGGCGTTTGCCGGACTCGATCCCTCACAGGTGCGCAAAGCCCTCGACGTCACGGCGTTTGGCGCATTCCTGGTGGCGCAGGCGGCGGTGAAGCAGATGCTGCCGTTGAAACGCGGAACCGTGCTTTTCACCGGCGCCTCGGCCTCCGTCAAAGGTTACGCCCAGTCCGCGCCCTTCGCGATGGGGAAGTTCGCGCTGCGTGGAATGGCCCAATCCATGGCGCGGGAACTTCACCCGCAGGGGATCCACATCGGCCATGTGGTGATCGACGGCGGCATCCGCGCCAGTGGCCGGCCGGATGACGGCAGCGACGCGCTGCTTGATCCCGACGCGATCGCGGACGCCTTTCTGCAGCTGATCGACCAGCCGCGCAGCAACTGGTCATGGGAAATCGAAGTCCGGACCTGGGTGGAGAAGTTTTGAACGAACGCTGAGAGTTGTGGGACCATAGCTTTGAATTCAGCATACCACTTCCGCCGCTTGTGAAACCCGCCGGTCCGTGGCAAACCCCTCATCTTCCTAGCAATTTTCCGCATTCCCCCTGGAGCCGCATGCGCCTCGCCACGCCCCTGTCCGGCTTGAAATCACACTATGACGTTGTCGTCGTCGGCTCTGGCTATGGCGGCGGAGTGACGGCTTCGCGGCTTTCGCGGGCTGGCCGGAAGGTCTGTGTACTGGAGCGCGGGCGGGAATATCCGACGGGGAGTTTTCCGTCCCGGTTTCCGGATCTCCGGAAGGAACTGATGGTTTCGGGCGGACGGTTCGGCGCAGCCAAGAGCGCGGGGCTCTATGACTTTCGCTATGGCGATGACATCCATGTGCTGACCGGTTGCGGGCTTGGTGGCGGGTCACTGGTGAATGCGGGCGTCGCGCTCAGGCCGGAAGCAAGGGTGTTTGACGACGCGGCTTTTCCGGCAGCATTCCGCGCGGCCGATGGCAGTGTCTCGGCCTGGCTGGTCTGGGG
>JANLYR010000415.1:0-2210 GCA_031365765.1 Hyphomicrobiales bacterium
CAAGGAGTGCTGCGCCGAATTGGCGCGACATCGACCTGTACAATCGGGCAGCGTCAGTCGGCACGCACGCCGGATTAATTGCCAGGCGATATCATTTTCACCAATCGGGAAACGCGGAATGAGGCCATCTGGATGGTGGAGCCGAGCGGGATCGAACCGCTGACCTCCTGAATGCCATTCAGGCGCTCTCCCAACTGAGCTACGACCCCATCCTGTCGGGAACCGGCACGCAGGCGTTGCCGCCGCACGTGTCCACAGGGGTTCCATAGGACGGCCGCGCGCGGGGATCAAGTGAAACCTTACGCTGTTTGGGGTATGATTCAGCTATGTTGAGGTTGGCTGGTCGTTTGGATCAAAGGCCAACAGCTGGAGTTCGTAATGCGCCTTACCAACGATACTGCCTTGGTTCTGATTGATTTTCAGCTGGCGATCCTCTCGCCACGCTGGGGCCGGCTGAATAATCCGGACGCCATTGTCGCGGCCTCGCTGCTGCTGCTGCACTGGCGGATGAATGCCTTGCCCGTCATCCACATTCGCCACGATTCGACGGATCCAGGTTCGACCTATGCAACCGGCCAGCCCGGACATGCGTTCCTGCCGCCAGTTTCGCCGACACCCGGCGAAACGATCGTGGCAAAAGAGACCAACAGCGCGTTTGTCGGCACCGGGCTCGAGGCCGAACTTGACCGGCAAGGCATCTCCGACCTGGTGGTCGCTGGCGTGCTCACCCAGAACTCGGTCGAGACGACCGTCCGGCATGGCGGCAATCTGGGGTATCGAGTATATCTCGCGGCGGATGCCTGCCGGGCTTCGGAAAAGCGCGATCTGACCGGCCGCCTCTGGCCAGCCGAGGACGTGCACCAATTATCGCTCGCGAACCTGCAAGGGGAATATGCGGAAGTGACAACGGTCGAGGCGATCATCGCATCGTCGGCAAAGAGCCTTTCCCGGCGAAAGCTCGGCGCGGCCGTGGCTGTGTAGAGCAACTCAATCCTGCTCGACCACCGCGTCCGGCACACCGAGGCCGGCGATTTCGGCGAGTTTCTGGTTGGCGCCGCCACCATCCATGAAGGGACCAACCGTCACCACATAAACGGTCCCATTGACCGCGATATCGGGCTCGATCGCGACCGGACCGACGGATTTCATCCGCTGCGCCATGCGGATCGCATTGTCCTGACTGCGGAAGGCCCCCAGCCGCACCTTGAACGAATGGCCAGCGGGAATGCGGGGCGGGGCTGGATCCACAACCGCGTCGGTGTCCGCCGTCCAGGCGGCCGCGATGATCTTCTGCTTGACGATCGGCTTCCTGACTAGACTCGCATACTTCGGCTGATACCAATCCTGCTGGGCGAGGTACGCCCGCTCCTTGCTGTCGTTGCCATCGAGGGGTGCCTGGCCGACATAACGGACGCGGACCTTTGCCGTACCATGACCGTTATAACCGAGCAGGTTAGCTGCCTCCCGCGACATGTCGATGATGCGATCCCGCGCGTAGGGACCGCGATCGTTCACGCGGACAAGTATTGTCCGGCCATTTTCAAGGTTGGTCACGCTGACGATTGACGGAAGCGGCAGGGTCGGATGCGCGGCGGAGAGGCCGTTCATATCGTAGACCTCGCCGTTCGCGGTGCGGTGACCGTGAAAATCGAGGCCATACCAGGAGGCAATTCCGACCTTGTCATAGGTCGGTTGGTGTTGCGGATAATACCAATGTCCGGCAACCAGATAGGGCTTGCCGACTTTCATCACACCGGTGCGCCCGGTTGGCTTCACCGGATCCATCGCGCTTGACAGCAACGGTGCCCAGGCTGCGACGTTTTCCGGCGCGATGGTAGCTTCGGCAAGGCTCATTGGCGGCGGGTTCGCGGCACGCGATATCGGCAACTCAGCCGAGCAGGCAGCGAGCGTCACAACCAAACCAAGAGCGATGGCATGGCGCCCCGCGACGGCCCAGCGGTCGCTCCAATACCCAACAGACAGCATCTTCAATTCAAGTTCCCCCAAATCACCTCATAACCTCGCAGCATCTGGCTGACAATGCGTAAACCCCCGGAAAAAACACGGTGAGTGAGCGCAAATCATTAAGCTTGCGAATAACCGGTGACCACTCACGAGATTGGTGATTAGATTCGGGCAATCCGGCGGCGGCACGCTGGCGGCGGTGCAGAAATCCGACCACTGCGGAGAGTAGATGCGGCCCGGACAAC
>JANLYR010000462.1:0-5147 GCA_031365765.1 Hyphomicrobiales bacterium
CACCGGACTTCCAGGTGAGCGCGGCCGGAGACACGCCAAGGCTGGCGACGGCATTGGCGAAGCGCGCGCCGTCCATGTGCAGTCTGAGGCCGCGAGACTTGATAAGACTGGAGATTTTCTCAACTTCGGCCGGTGTATAGACCGTTCCCAGTTCTGTGGCATTGGTGATTGAAACACCGCAAGGCTTTGGGTCATGCTCGCCCCGCACGAAGCCCTTGAGACAGGATTCAATCTGCGCGGGCGTGATTTTGCCCTGGTGTCCGGGGAGGCCCAGGAGCTTGGCGCCGCCCGAGAAGAACTCCGGCGCGTTGCATTCGTCGCAGAAAATATGCGCCTCCGCGTGGCACAAAATGGCGCCAAAAGCTGACGAAATCGTCGACAAAGCGAGCCCGTTGGCGGCGGTCCCGGTGGCGACCAGGAAAGATCGGACCGGACGCTCGAAAATCTCCGAAAGTTTTTCTTCGGCCGCCCGGCTCAGGTCGTCCACCCCGTAGGAGCGCGCCGTGCCGGTATTGGCCTCGGCGATGGCCGCCATGATCCGGGGATGAACGCCGTAGACATTGTCGGACGCGAAATTCATGCGAGCAACTCCGGTTCAGACGGGTGAAACGACGGGCCCCTGCCGGGTGCGGCCCTCGAGCAGGATGACGGCCAACCCGCTCAGGACGATCAGTCCCATGCCGGCCACGGCCAGGGTGTTGGGCACGTCGCCGAATACCACGAGCCCGGACAACACCGCCCACAATGTGAACGCATAGTTGAACGGTGCCACCACGCGCGCCGGGGCATAGCGGAAGGCCAGGAAGATGAACAGATGCCCGCACATCAGAAAGAAACCGGCTATTGCCATCAAACCGGCATGATAGGGCGCGGGCCGGATGGTGGATTCGAATACAAGCATGGCCGCTCCCGCCCCGATGAGCACGACCATTATCGTGGCGAAGGCGACGACCAGTCCCGGAATGCCGGGAGGCACCTTGCGCGAAACGATGTCACGCGCCGCCGATCCGAGTGCAGTGGCAAAACCCAGTACGGCGAAGGGGGACGCGGTTGGTGCTCCGGGTTGCGCCACCATCAGCGCTCCGACGATACCGAATGAAATGAGGAGCCAGCGCAGTGGCCCGATCCGCTCTTTCCAAATGAGTGCCACGCCCACCAGCACCAGGAGGGGCGCGATCTGGACGATCGCCGTGACATCGGCGATTGGAATGTAGTTGAGCGCGAAAATGAAGCTCATGATCGCCACGAATTCGCACAGGCAGCGCAACAGCACCCATGGATTGAGGATCGAGGCCAGATGCCGTCCATAGCCGAAGAAGAGAAGCGTCGGCAGGCACCACAGTCCGGCGGCCAGACCGCGCATGACGAGGACTTCCAGCGGCGGCAGATCGGCCAGCGCGAGCTTCATGCAAGTATCGTTGGCAACGAAAGTTCCGGCGGCAACGACCATACAGGCGATGCCGCGCATGTTGGCGGTGAGGACCATTGGCGACAGCTAGCGGTCCGCCGCGCGCTTGGCAAATTGAAGTAGCGACGAAAACGAGCGCGCCAGCAGATCACTACGGCGTGAAGAGCTGGAACCTTAAGGTGTTTTTGGCCTTGCTTATATTCCAAGGTTTTTACGGGCCGGGAGGCGTTCAATGATTTTCTTTCGCGTTGCTTTCGCGGCTGCCGGCTGTCTTGCCGCCGGTCAGGCACTCGCCGCACCCGCCGTCAAGATCGGTCCGGATGCTTTTGGCGACTGGCGCCAGGATTCACCTGGTGTTCGGCGCCTGATCCGCCCCGAGGATCTGCCCAGCCCTTCTCCGGAACAATCCGCGAGCCAGCCCGCCATGCCGGTGAAAATGCCCGACGGCGCCAAGGTGATGCTGCCGGATAATTTCACAGCCGAGCGGGTTGCCTCCGGTCTGACCAATCCGCGCGCCCTGCGCATCGCGCCCAACGGCGATATCTTCGTGGCCGATAGCAAGGCAAATCGCATTGTCACCTACCGGCTGGCGGAAGGCAGCGCCAAGATCGAGCAGGAGGCGGTTTTTGCCACGGGTCTGCATAAACCCTACGGAATTGCGTTCTACCCACCCGGCCCGGATCCGCAATGGGTCTATGTGGGCAACAGCAACGGGGTGGTGCGTTTCAAATACAAGAATGGCGACCTGAAAGCGGGCTCCAAGGAAGAAAACATCGTCGAGAACATTCCCGAAGCCCATCACTGGACCAGGGACGTGGTTTTCTCGCCCGACGGCGCGACCATGTATTTGTCCGTGGGCTCCGGCTCCAACGTGGCGCTCGACATGTCGCCTGCACCATTCGATGGCGGGATTGAGGGATGGAAAAAAACCAAGCCCCTCGGCGCCACCTGGGATACCGAAGAGCGCCGCGCCGATGTCTTGCGCTACACGCCCGACGGCAAGGGCGAAAAGATTTTCGCGACCGGCCTTCGCAATTGCGCCGGAATGACCATCCAGCCGGCCACCGGCGCATTGTGGTGTGTGGTGAACGAACGTGACGGCCTGGGCGACAACCTGCCGTTCGAATATGCGACGCGGGTGAGCGAAGGAAAATTCTATGGTTGGCCGTGGTATTATATCGGCGATCACGAGGATCCGCGGCCCGCATCGAAACGCCCCGATCTCAAGACCGAAGTGACGGTGCCCGACATACTGATGCAGGCGCATTCAGCGCCGCTCGGCATCACCTTCTATGACGGCAAGAGTTTCCCCTCCGAATATCGCGGCGATGCTTTCGTCACCATGCACGGCTCATGGAATCGCGGCAAGCGCACGGGCTACAAGGTCGTCAGACTGCTGTTCAAGGATGGCAAACCGACCGGAGAATATGAGGACTTCATGACCGGCTTCGTCTCAGGCGACGATCAGGTCTGGGGCCGCCCGGTGGGCGTCGCCGTGGCAAAGGACGGTTCGCTGCTGATCAGCGAAGACGGCAACGGCACGCTTTGGCGGATTTCTTACAAACCAAAAAACAGTTCTTAACAAGGAGACTTCAATGACACGTTTGTTTTCCACGCTTGCACTCGCCGGCACGGCATCGATCTACATGATGGCCGCACCGCTCCACGCGGAAATGATGACCTTCAAGACCGAATTGAAGGGCGCCACCGAGGTTCCGCCCAACGACAGCGCCGGCAAGGGAACGGCCGACATTTCGGTCGATACCGATGCCAAGAAGATCACCTGGACCCTCTCGCATGAGGGCCTGACGGGCGATCCGACGGCGGCGCATTTCCACGGTCCGGCAAAGCCCGGTGAAAACGCCAAGCCGATCGTCGACATCACGGCCAACATGGCAAGCGGCTCCGCCGATCTGACGGATGCGCAGCTGGCCGATATCAAGAACGGCATGGTGTATCTCAACATTCACACCGAAAAATATCCCGACGGTGAAATCCGCGGGCAGCTGATGAAGTAATCCGCGAAACTGATCCCCATTCCGTCACCCCAGCGCAGGCTGGGGCCCTGCTGTTCTTTAAAACAAGCGGGGTGCCCGCCTGCGCGGGCATGACGGGTTTGGGAGATGCAGTTTTCCGCTTGCGCCTTCTCACGCCGCATGGCATATTAGGACAACACTACTGTCCTTTTGCAATGCAATAAGCGGTTGAGCGGGCTTTATGACCGGGATGAATAGCATCAGGTCGACGAATGTGACGGCAGGCGCTGCCGGTCACGCCGCGATGGCTTTTCGAGCTCGTCTTAAAAACAAACGAAACTAGGATCGGTCCGGCGCGGAATTGGCGCGGGCGGTCGATCCTTGGCAGGCAGTCGGGCGCGGGATCGCGCCGCCGGGATCAACGCACGCGCTCTGGATAATCTCGACCGGGTACAACCAGACCCGGTCCTGGGGTATGATGGGTGGATGACGATGAGGAACTGGCCATGACGATGCACCTGCTGCCGGAAGGTTTGCCGCACGCGCACGGGCTTTACGATCCCGCCCGCGAACACGATGCCTGCGGCGTGGGCCTCATCGCCAATATCAATAACATCAAGAGCCACCGCATCATTTTCGATGGCCTCTCGATCCTGAAGAATCTCGAACACCGCGGTGCCGTCGGCGCCGATCCCAAGGCTGGCGACGGCGCCGGCATCATGGTGCAGATCCCGCATGGCTTCTTCGTGAGCGAGGCCAGGCGCCTGGGCTTCGACCTGCCCGCCCCCCAGCATTATGGCGTGGCCTTCCTGTTCATGCCGCGCGAGCCGGTGTTCCGCCAGGACATCGAGCGCATCTGGTGGGAAACCGCGCGCGAGGAAGGATTGAAGGTTCTGGGCTGGCGCGACGTGCCGGTTGACCAGTCGGTGCTGGGTTATTCGGTGAAGGGCACCGAGCCCGTGCATCGGCAGCTTTTCATTGGCCGCGGCCCCACGATCCGCGACGAGGCGCATTTCGAGCGGAAGCTCTTCGTCTGCCGCAAGGTGGTGTCGAACCGCGTGCTGGAAGTGCTGGGCGCCAAGGGCCGGACTTATTATCCGGTGTCGGTATCGTCGCGCACCATCGTTTACAAGGGGCTCGTGCTGGGCAAGGAACTCGGCTCCTATTACCGCGACCTCGTGGACGAAGGTTTCCAGTCGGCCTTCGCACTGGTGCATCAGCGCTTTTCGACCAACACGTTTCCGAGCTGGCCCCTGGCGCATCCCTATCGCTTCATCTGCCACAATGGCGAGATCAACACGGTGCGCGGCAACTTCAACTGGATGGCGGCGCGCCAGGCCAACATGAAGTCGGAAGTGCTGGGCGAGGATCTGTCGAAGCTGTGGCCCATTTCCTATGAGGGTCAGTCCGACACCGCGTGTTTCGACAACGCGCTCGAATTCCTCACCATGGGCGGTTATTCGCTGCCGCATGCCATGATGATGCTGATCCCCGAAGCCTGGGCCGGCAATCCGCTGATGGACGAGGACCGCCGCGCCTTCTACGAGCACCACGCCTCGCTGATGGAGCCGTGGGACGGCCCCGCCGCCATGGCATTCACCGACGGCCGCCTGATCGGTGCCACGCTCGACCGCAACGGATTGCGGCCCGCGCGCTATCTGATCACCGACGACGGCCATGTGCTGCTCGCCTCGGAGATGGGCTGCCTGCAATTCGCCGAGGAACACATCACGCACAAGTGGCGCCTGCAGCCGGGCAAGATG
>JANLYR010000008.1:0-2312 GCA_031365765.1 Hyphomicrobiales bacterium
GTTCGCTCTCGCGGGGAGCCAGGAATTTTTCCGGCGCGGCCGCAAAGCGCTCGCGGCACCGCGCGCTGCAAAAGAAATAGTCCTGTCCCTTGTAGGCGAGGCGATGTTTCGCGTTCGCCGGGTCGACCTTCATGCCGCACACCGGATCGATGGCGGCGTGGGCGTGGGCCGGACCCGCGCCAGAAGAGTGATGGTGATCCGCCTGTGCCACAAAAAGCTTCCCGGCCGGATCCCGGCCCTTGATCAATATACCCTAGGGGGGTATATGACCCGGATGCGTAGCGAGATCAAGACCTCCTGTCTGAAACGTCTGAAGCGGATCGAAGGCCAGATCCGCGGCCTCGCCGGCATGGTCGAGGACGACCGTTATTGCATCGACGTGGTGACCCAGATTGCGGCGGCCAAAGCCGCGCTGCGCCGGGTCGAGGAGGAAATCCTGCGCGACCATGTCGCCCATTGCGTCGAGCATGCGATCACGTCAGGCGACAAGGCCGATCAGCGCCGCAAGATCACCGAATTGATGGACGTGGTCAGCCGCGCCGACCGTTAGTCGCGGCAGCGTTCCATCTCCCTCACCCTGAGAGTCTGACCGAAAAGCGACCCGCATTTTGGGGCTTTGCTAACTACCTGAAACTGATTCACTTTCCGTCATGGCCGGGCTTGTCCCGGCCATCCACGTCTTTCCTGCGGAGGAACTGCCAAGACGTGGATGCCCGGCACAAGGCCACGGCTGTCCGGTTCAATTTTAGTGGACAAGGCGCATGGCATTGATTCTTCTGTGCTCCAAGCGTTTGGCGACGTTTTGGGACACGGAGAAGGATCAAGCCATGCCGCATCACAATAGCGTATTTCATGGACTTCTAAAGCACGTTCCATGGCATCAGTTCGACAGGCTTGTGGAGGAGCATGGTGCGGATGCACGGGTGCGACGGCTGTCGACGAAGAGCCAGTTTGTGGCGCTGCTTTACGGCCAGCTCTCGGGTGCCGCGAGTTTGCGCGAGATCGTGACGGGGATTTCGAGCCATACGGCACGAATCTACCATTTGGGCGCAAGGCCGGCTCGACGATCGACCTTGTCGGATGCGAACACACAGCGGCCGGCCGCGGTGTTCGCCGGGTTATTGGCGATGATGATGAAGCAAGCCCATCGCGGGCTGCGACGCAAGCTCGCCGAGACGACCTACCTGATCGATGCTACCAGCGCGCGGCTGAACGAGCGCAGTGCCGGTTGGTCGCGGTTCTCGGCCGGGGTCTGCGGTGCGAAGGTGCACGTGATCTATGATGTCGATGCGGACCGTCCGATTTATGCCGCAGTCAGTGCGGCCAACGTCAACGACATCACCGCGGCCCGGCAAATGCCGATCGAGCCGGGCGCCACCTATGTCTTTGATCTCGGCTATTACGATTATGCCTGGTGGGCTGAACTCGATGCCGTCGGCTGCCGGATCGTGACTCGATTCAAGTCCAACACGCCGCTCGACGTGGTGGAACAGCTGTCGGTCACGCCGCACGGCAACATCCTGTCCGATCGCATCGGCTTCCTTCCGGCCCGTCAGGCCAGAAGCCGGCACAACCCAATGCAGGAGCCGGTGCGCGAGGTCCGCGTTACCACCGATACCGGCAAGGTGCTGCGCATTTTGTCGAACGACCTCGATGCCAGCGCCGAGGAAATCGCCGATCTTTATCGCCGCCGCTGGGCCATCGAGCTGTTCTTCCGCTGGATCAAACAGACCCTCAAGATTACCCGCTTTGTCGGCACTTCCGAGAATGCCGTCCGCATCCAGATTGCCGTCGCACTGATCACCTTTCTGCTGTTGCGCCTCGCCCAGGCCTCGCAGAAAGCCATTCCAAGCCCAATCGTGTTCGCAAGACTGGTGCGCGCCAACCTCTTGCACCGCCGACCCATAGACAATTTGCTCGATCCGGCACCTCCGATCATTCAAGATCAGCGACAGATGAGCCTCGGCATATGATAAATCTAAACCGGACAGCCGTGGGTCAAGCCCGGCCATGACGGAGAACTCACGCCGTCAGCGCGTGGGTGACGGCGCTTGCGGCGATCGCGGCGTCATTCGGATCGATCTCGATTTGCAACCCGCGTTGCCCGCCATTGACGTACACGGTCAGATTGGTCATCGCCGCCCGTTCGATCGCCACCGGCACGCGCTTATTCTTCCCCAACGGACTGATGCCGCCGACGTGATAGCCGGTCAGCCGTTCGGCGTCGGCCGGGCGCATCATGTTCACCGCCTTGCCGCCCAGTGCGGCGGCCAGTTTCTTCATGCTGACTTCGCAATCCGCCGGCACCACCA
>JANLYR010000057.1:0-2587 GCA_031365765.1 Hyphomicrobiales bacterium
CAAGGACGCCGCGGCGGTGATGCGCGCCTGCAATGTCGATATCGGCATGCTGCGCCAGAGCCTTGAGGCTTATATCGACAACGAGATCGCCAATCTCATCACCGAAGGCGGCGAGGATTCGAAGCCGACCGCCGGTTTCCAGCGCGTCATCCAGCGCGCCGTCATCCATGTGCAGTCGTCGGGCCGCGAGGAGGTGACCGGCGCCAATGTGCTCGTCGCCATCTTCGCCGAGCGCGAGAGCCACGCCGCTTTCTTCCTGCAGGAACAGGACATGACGCGCTACGATGCGGTCAACTACATTTCCCACGGCATCGCCAAGCGCAGCACCCTGTCGGATGCCCGCCCCGTGCGCGGTGTCGAGCAGGACCAGCAGTCGGGCGGCGGGGCCGCCGACGATGATCGCGAATCGCCCAAGAAGAAGGGCGATGCCGATGCGCTTGACACCTATTGCGTCAATCTTAACCGCAAGGCCGCCGAGGGCCGCATCGACCCGCTCATCGGGCGCGAGATGGAGGTCAACCGCACCATCCAGATCCTTTGCCGGCGGCAGAAGAACAACCCGCTTTTCGTGGGCGACCCAGGCGTCGGCAAGACAGCCATCGCCGAGGGCCTTGCCCGCAAGATCATCAAGGAGGAAGTCCCCGAGGTTCTGAAGGACTGCGTGGTCTATCAGCTCGATATGGGCACGCTCTTGGCCGGCACGCGCTACCGCGGCGACTTCGAGGAGCGTCTCAAGGCCGTCATCAAGGAAATCGAGGCCCGGCCCGGCGCCATCCTGTTCATCGACGAGATCCACACCGTGATCGGCGCCGGCGCCACCTCGGGCGGCTCCATGGACGCCTCGAACCTGCTTAAACCGGCACTTGCGGGCGGAGCGCTTCGCTGCATCGGTTCAACCACTTACAAGGAATACCGCCAGCATTTCGAGAAGGACAGGGCGCTCGTCAGGCGGTTCCAGAAGATCGACGTCAACGAACCCTCGATCCCCGATGCCATCGCCATCCTCAAGGGGCTCAAGCCCTATTACGAGGAGTTCCACCACGTTCGCTTTACCGACGCGGCGATTGAAAGCGCCGTCCAGCTCTCGGCCCGCTACATGAGCGACCGCAAGCTGCCCGACAAGGCGATCGACGTTATCGACGAGACCGGCGCCTCGCAGATGCTGCTGGCAGAAGAAAAGCGCCGCAAGACCATCGATGGCCCCGAAATCGAGGCGACGGTCGCCACCATGGCCCGCATCCCGGCCAAGACCGTGTCGAAGGACGACGCCACGGTGCTGAAGAACCTCGATTCCGAACTGAAGCGCCTGGTCTTCGGCCAGGACAAGGCGATCGACGCTTTGACCTCGGCGATCAAGCTCGCGCGCGCAGGCCTTCGTGAACCGGAAAAGCCTATCGGCTGCTATCTGTTCTCAGGCCCCACCGGTGTGGGCAAAACCGAAGTCGCCAAGCGCCTGGCCGAGGTGTTGGGCGTCAACATGCTGCGCTTCGACATGTCGGAATATATGGAGCGGCATTCCGTGTCGCGGCTCATCGGCGCGCCCCCCGGCTATGTCGGCTTCGACCAGGGCGGTCTGCTGACCGACGGCATCGACCAGCATCCCTACACCGTGCTCCTCCTTGACGAGATCGAGAAGGCGCACCCGGACCTGTTCAACATCCTGTTGCAGGTGATGGACCACGGCAAGCTCACCGACCACAACGGCAAGTCGGTCGACTTCCGCAATGTGATCATGGTGATGACCACCAATGCCGGCGCTCAGGACATGGCGCGTGAATCGATGGGCTTCACCCATAATCCGCGCGAAGGCGACGACCAGGAGGCGATCAAGCGCCTGTTCACGCCGGAATTCCGCAACCGTCTCGACGCGGTCATCGGCTTCGCCCATCTGCCGCCGATCGTCGTCCGCAAGGTCGTGGAGAAATTCGTGCTGCAGCTCGAAGCGCAGTTGTCCGAGCGCCAGATCAACATCGAGATCTCGACGGAAGCCGCCGACTGGCTGGCCGTCAAGGGCTACGACCAGCAGATGGGGGCAAGGCCCTTGTCGCGCATCATCCAGGAGCATGTGAAAAAGCCGCTGGCCGAAGAAGTGCTGTTCGGCAAGCTCGCCAAGGGCGGCACCGTCCGCATCCTGCTGAAAGACGATGCGCTCGCCTTCCAGTATCTGGGCCGCGACGAAGAAAAAGCGCTGCCCAAGCCAACGGAGCGGAAATCGCTCCCGAGAAGGACGAAACCGAAAACCAAGGCCACCTGATCGCAGTTATCACTCTCTCATCATGCCCGGACTTGGTCCGGGCATCTTCTTACTGCGGTACGAAGAAGATGACCGTGTCGAGCCCGGTCATGACGAGAATCAGGGTATTTCACGTCGCATATTTCGTGAACGCCACCGTCGTCGCCCTGGCCCGCCAGTCCGTCACCACATTGACCAGCGCAGGCTGCCCCCGTTCCACCGCCGCCATCGCACGCTCGAGAGCGCCTCGGATGTCTTCCGGACGCTCCACGAATTCGCCATGCCCTCCGAGCGCCTCCGCCAGTTTGTCATAGCGCGTGTAGCCCAGGTCGCGGCCCGGGCGCTCCTTGTCGG
>JANLYR010000125.1:0-6299 GCA_031365765.1 Hyphomicrobiales bacterium
GGCTCCATGGAAATACGGTGCCGGGTAACGCCCGGCGGGGGCGACCCCAGGGAAAGTGCCACAGAGAATGAGACCGCTGAGGGAGCGATCCATCAGCAAGGGTGAAACGGTGCGGTAAGAGCGCACCGCGCCTCCGGCAACGGCGGCGGCATGGTAAACCCCACCGGGAGCAAGACCGAATAGGGGTGGCACGGGGCGCAAGCCCCAGGGCTGTTTCCAGCCCGCCACCCGGGTAGGTCGCGCGAAGCGTCCGGCGACGGACGTTCCAGATGAATGGTCATCCAGTGAGGTTGATCCCTCATGGACAGAACCCGGCTTACAGGCCGGCTGGCATTTTCCGTCCGGGGATGAATCAAATTTGAAACGAATTGTTAAGGCAGGCTTGGCAATGTCCCAGACCTCATTAACGCCTTGTTCACCCTGATTTCCGCCACCATGACCGATCAAATGCCGCATGTTCCGGTGATGCTGACCGAGGTGCTTCAGGCCCTCGCTCCCAGCGACGGACTGACCTATGTCGATGCAACCTTTGGAGCCGGAGGCTATACGCGGGCGCTGCTCGAGGCCGCCGATTGCCAGGTGGTGGCGATCGACCGCGATCCGCAGGCGATCAGGGCCGGCGCGCCGATCGCCGAGAAATCCGGTGGCCGCCTGCGACTCATCGAGGGACGGTTCGGCGAGATGGCGAATATGGTGGACAAGCAGAGCGCCCATGGGGTGGTGCTCGATATCGGCGTATCGTCGATGCAGCTCGATGACGGCGCGCGGGGTTTTTCGTTTCTGCGCGACGGGCCGCTCGACATGCGGATGTCGGGAGAGGGCGCCACGGCCGCCGATGCCGTCAATACGCTGGAGGCGGACGAACTCGCCCGCATCCTGCGCGACTTCGGCGAGGAGCCGCGCGCCCGGGCCATCGCCCGGGCCATCGTGGCGCGCCGCGCGGAATCCCCCATCACCACGACCTTCGCGCTGGTCGCCGCAATCGCCCGGGTGACGGGGCGGCCGCGGCCCGACCGCATCCATCCGGCGACCCGCACCTTTCAGGCGCTGCGCATCCATGTGAACCGCGAACTGGACGAACTGGCGGACGCACTTCTGGCCGCGGAAAGCGTGCTGGCACCGGGCGGGCGGCTCGCGGTGGTCACGTTTCATTCGCTGGAAGACCGGATCGTCAAACGCTTCCTCATCGCCCATGCCGGACTGGCACCTTCACCGTCGCGGCATGCGCCGGAACGGAGCCCCGAAGCGCAACCCAGTTTCGCGCTGCTGTTCAAGGGGCACCAGAGCGCCAGCGAAGCGGAGATCAGGGCCAATCCACGCGCCCGCTCGGCCAAGCTCCGCGCCGCGATCCGCACCAGTGCTCCACCCCTCAGTGCCGGGCCAAACTGATGTTCAAGCTGTTCAATGCCGTCCTCGTCCTGTCGGTTCTCATCTCGGGCTTCGCGCTCTATTCGCTCGAACACGCGACGCGCGGCACCGAACGCCAGATCGCCAGGGTCAAACGCGACATCGGCGATGAGAAGGAAGCGATCAAGCTGCTCAAGGCCGAATGGGCAAGCCTGACACGGCCCGAAAGGCTGCAGAGGCTGGCGCGGGCCTATCTCGGTCTCACGACCGTCACCGCCTCGCAGATCGTGAAGTTCGAGGAACTTGGACAGAGGGTCCCGGCGGAACCGATCATCAAGCTCGAAGCCGAGGGCAAGGACCCGATCGGCGACATCCTGAAGAAGATGCAATGACCGTGGAAGACATTGACGATACACAATCGGCGGCACCCCGGCTTCACGGACAGAATCGGCTCAGGCTGGTAAGCGTTTGTTTCTGCCTGGCTTTCGCCGCCATCACCGCGCAACTTGCCCGTCTCACGCTGTGGCCGGTTGATCCGGTCACGGACAAAAATCGCGTGGCGCACGAGCAGCGATTGCCTCGCCCCGATATCGTCGACCGCAACGGCGTATTGCTGGCAACGGATGTCGCGGTGGCTTCGCTCTACGCCGACCCCCGCAAAATCATCGATATCGACGAGGCGGTGGAAGCGATGACCGCGACCGTGCCCGATCTCGACGCGAAATGGCTGCGCGCGCGGCTGACGCAGCCGGGCCGCGCCTTCGTCTGGCTCAAGCGGCAGGTGACGCCGGCCGAACGCGATGCGGTTTACAATCTGGGAATTCCCGGCGTCGGCTTCGTCAATGAACGCCGCCGTGTCTATCCGATGGGACGGCTTGCCGCCCACACGGTAGGTTATGTCGATCTCGACACCAAGGGGATCGCCGGCATCGAGAAATATCTCGATACGCAAGGCGCGATCTATACCGCTTCGCTTGCCGGAACGGAATTCACCGAGCCGGCACCGGCGCAGATGTCGATCGATATCCGGGTGCAGCACGTGCTGACCGACGAGATGGGCGCGGCGATCGCCAAGTTCCGGGCCATCGCGGGCGGCGCCATCGTCATCGATATCGAAACCGGCGAAGTGCTCGGTCTGGCCTCGCTTCCCGATTTCAATCCCAACAACGAGAACAAGAACTTCGGCAGCGACCAGATCAACCGGATGACCAGCGGCGTCTATGAGCTGGGCTCGGTGATCAAGGCGGTGACCTTCGCCATGGCCTTCGACTATGGCGTCACCGATCTCAACGGCCGCTATGACGCGCGCTTTCCGCTGGTCATCGGCAATGCGCGGATCAGCGATTTCCACGCCCAGCGCCGGGTGCTGACGGTGCCCGAGATATTCACCAATTCGTCCAATATCGGCACGGCGCGGATGGCGCTGGCGGTGGGTACCGAAGGGCACCAGGAATTCCTGCGCCGCGTCGGATTGTTCGACCGGCTGCAGACCGAGCTTCCCGAAAGTGCCAAGCCGCTGCTGCCCAGGCGATGGAGCAAGCTTGCCACCGCCACGGCGGCGTTCGGACACGGTTTCGCCGTGCAGCCCCTGCAGGGCGCGGCGGTGGTGGCGGGCCTGCTGAACGGGGGCATGATGATGACGCCGACCTTCATCAAGCGCAGCGCCGAGGAAGCGGCGGTGCTGGCGAAGCGGATCGTCAAGCCGGAAACCAGCGACAAGATGCGCTATCTGTTCCGCCTCAACACCACCGAGGGCACCGCGACCAAGGCCGAGGTCATCGGCTACCGGGTGGGCGGCAAGACCGGTACGGCGGAGAAGGTGATCAATGGGCGCTATTCGGCGGCCAAGAGCCTGGCCTCGTTCATCGGCGCATTTCCCATGGACAAGCCGAAATACCTGCTGATGGTGATGCTGGACGAACCCAAGGCCACGCCCGAAACCTATGGCTTCGCCACGTCCGGGTGGAATGCCGTGCCCACGGCTGGAAAGATCATCGAGCGGATCGCGCCACTGCTCGGGGTTGAACCGATGTTCACGCCGGAAGATCTGGAGAAGCTTGCCAAGCAGGCCAAGACGCCGAAGAAAAAGGAAGGCTAGGCGCGTGGCGGCGACACTGGCGCGGCTTATCGGCGGCGATGCGGCGATTGCTCCGGAGGCGGCTGCAATCGTGGTGACGGGACTGACCGCCGACAGCCGCGCGGTCAAGCCCGGATTTGTGTTCGCGGCATTGCCGGGAAGCTCCGTGGACGGAGCGAAATTCGCCTTGAAGGCGGTGGCTGCGGGTGCTGTGGCGATCGTTGCCGGGCAGCCGCTACAGGCCAGCGTTCCGGTTGTGGTCAGCGCCAATCCCCGCCGGTTGTTTGCGTGCATGGCGGCGCGTTTTCATGGCCGCCAGCCCGATCTCATCGTCGCGGTGACCGGCACCAACGGCAAAACCTCGGTGGCGGCGTTCGTCCGCGAAATCTGGACGAGCATGGGCTTTCGCGCAGCCAGCCTCGGCACTGTCGGGGTGGTCTCGCCATCGGGACATCGAAGCCTGGAGCATACGACGCCCGACCCGGTCAAACTGCACGAAATCGTGGCGGGGTTGCGCGATGAGCACGTCAATCACCTGGCGCTCGAAGCCTCGAGCCACGGGCTGGCGCAATTTCGGCTCGACGGGTTGCATCTGAGTGCCGGGGCGTTCACCAACATCACCCGCGACCATCTCGATTATCACGACGGCTTCGAGGACTATTTCGCCGCCAAGATGCGGCTGTTCGACGAACTGCTGCCGGAGGGGGCGCCCGCCGTCATCAACGCGGACGCGGCGCGGGCCCAGGAAGTTGTGGCGCATGCCACGGCGCGGAAACTCCGGGTGTTTACCGTCGGACGCTCCGGATCGGCGCTGAAACTTCTTGACGCCGAGCGCGACGGTTTCGGCCAGCGCCTGGTGGTTCAGGGGCCGGGCGCCAGGCATTCGGTCATCTTGCCTCTGGCGGGCGATTTTCAAGCGTCGAACGCGCTGGTCGCGGCGGGGCTGGTGATCGCTACCGGGGGTGAGGAGGCGCTGGTGATGCATGCGCTTGAATCGCTCAAGGGTGCGAAAGGCCGGCTCGATCTGGTGACGCGGAGCAGAACGGGCGCGCCCATCTTCGTCGATTACGCGCACACGCCCGACGCGCTCGAAACCGCCATTGCGGCGTTGCGGCCGTATGTGACGGGACGCCTTGTGGTGGTATTCGGCGCGGGCGGCGACCGTGACCGGGGCAAGCGCCCACAGATGGGTGCGGTCGCGGCGCGGCTTGCCGACATCGCCTTTGTCACCGACGATAATCCGCGCACGGAGGATCCGGCCGCCATCCGCCACGCCGTGATGGCGGGAAACGCGGGATTGAAGGAAATCGGCGGCAGGGCCGAAGCGATCCGCGCGGCCGTGGATGAACTGCGCGCCGGCGACATTCTGCTGGTTGCGGGCAAGGGCCACGAATCGGGCCAGACCATCGGCGCCACGGTCATTCCATTCAGCGATCATGACGCCGTCAGGGCCGTGGCCGAGGGCAGGGACTATCATGGCTGAACCGTTGTGGACATCGGATGAACTGGTCGCAGCCACCGGCGGCCGCGTGGTTGGCGCGGTGACGCTGCCGCTCAACGGCGTGTCAATCGATACGCGGAGCGTCGCCACCGGCGATGTTTTCGTAGCCATCAGGGGCGAGCGCCACGACGGACACGAATTCGTGGCGGCGGCGCTCAAGGCGGGAGCGGGCATCGCCGTGGTGTCGCAAGTCAGCGATGCGATGAAAGCCGCGGGGCCGCTTCTCGTGGTGGACGGCGATCCGCTGCGGGGGCTTGAGGCGATTGCGCGCGCGTCCCGGGCGCGAAGCCAGGCGCAGATCGTCGCGGTCACCGGCAGTGTCGGCAAGACCTCGACGAAGGAAATGCTGAAAACCGCGCTGTCGGCTTCGGGTTCGACCCATGCCTCGGCTGCCTCCTACAACAATCACTGGGGCGTGCCGCTGACGCTTGCCCGCATGCCCCGCGACACGGCCTATGGCGTGTTCGAGATCGGCATGAACCACGCGGGCGAGATCACGCCGCTGGTGGCCATGGTGCGGCCGCATGTGGCCATCGTCACGTCGATCGCCGAAAGCCATCTGGGGCATTTCGCATCGCTGGGCGAGATTGCCGATGCGAAAGCGGAAATTTTCTCCGGTGTCGAGCCGGACGGCCACGCGGTGATCTTTCGCGACACGCCATTTTATGAACAGCTTGCGGCCGCGGCGCTGGCCGCAGGCGTTGTCAGCATTTCCGGATTTGGCAATCATCCCAGCGCGGAAGTGCGGCTCGAGCGCGTGGCGCTGCATGACGAATGCTGCTGTATCACCGCGCGCGTCATGGGCGAGACAGTGATGTACCGGCTTGGCTTACCCGGCACGCATATGGCGCTCAACAGCCTGGCGGTGCTGGCGGCGGTGAAGCTCGTGGGCGCCGATCTGGCGCGCGGCGCATTGGCGCTGGCGCAGGCGCAGGCGGCGAAGGGAAGGGGCGTGCGCGAGCGGCACGTCATCGCGGGCGGCGAGTTTCTGCTCATCGACGAAAGCTACAATGCCAATCCCACGTCGATGCGGGCGGCACTTTCGCTCCTGGCGCAGGGGCCCAAGGCCGCACGGCGCATTGCGGTGCTGGGCGACATGCTCGAGCTTGGCGATTTCGCACCGGGGCTCCATGCCGACCTATCCTCGCCAGTGGACGAAGCGGGCGTGGATGTCCTATACGCCGCCGGGCCTCTCATGGCCCATCTGTGGGCAAGGACGCCCGCGTTCCGGCGCGGGGCCTATGCCGAAACCTCCGCGGAGCTTCGCGATCCGCTGCTGGCACAACTGAAGCCGGGCGATGCGGTGATGATCAAGGGCTCGCTCGGCAGCCGCATGGGACCCCTGGTGGAGGCGATCAGGGCGGCTTTTCCGCC
>JANLYR010000131.1:0-5622 GCA_031365765.1 Hyphomicrobiales bacterium
GGCAGTATCTGAGCCAAGTCCCGGCCGACGGATGGAGTTTGGCGCTGCGCAACGATACCGGCGCCGCGCTCGGCACAGGCTGCGTCGTGGCGTATCGCGCGATCACCTGGACACTCGGCTGACGATCTCCGCGACAGATGTGGCGGTTGAAAGGCCGAGCTGGCTCATCCACGACAGGAACGGATATTCATTGCCGAAGAACCACACGCCCAGCGTCTTGCCCTTGAAGTCTTCCGGCTTGGTGATGCCGGTTTCCTTGCGGCAGGTGAGCATCATGCCCGACTTCTTGAAGGGCTGAGCGATGTTGACGACTTTCGAACCCTTTTCACGGGTCGCCAATGCCGAGGGCATCCAATCCACCACCACGTCGGCGCCGCCGCCCGCGAGAACTTGTTCCGGATTGATGTCGGGACCGCCCGGCTTGATCGTGACGTCGAGCCCTGCGTCCTTGTAGAAGCCTTGCGCCTGCGCCACGTAGTAGCCGGCGAACTGGGCCTGCGTGACCCACTTCAACTGCAGCGTCACCGCCTCGGCCCAGGCCGAAACCGAAGACACCAGAAGGGCGCCAGCCGCCGCCGCGCCGAACAGAAATTTCTTCATCTTACGCTTCTCCTTTTCAAGTTCTGTAGGATGGATGCCAGAAGGTCACGGCCCGCTCAAGAGCCACGAGCAACCCATAGAAAGCCGACCCCGCCAGCGCCGCCACGGCGATTTCGGCCCACACCATGTCAAGCCCCAGTCTGCCAACTTCCGTCGAAATGCGAAAGCCCATGCCGACAATCGGGGTTCCGAAGAACTCCGCGACGATGGCCCCGATCAGCGCCAGAGTCGAGTTGATCTTGAGCGCGTTGAAAACGAACGGCATGGCATAGGGCAGGCGGAGCTTGAGCAGGGTCTGTGCCCAGTTGGCACCGTAGCTTCGCATCAGGTCGCGCTCGAGATGGCCCGAGGCGTTGAGGCCCGCCAGCGTGTTGACCAGCATGGGAAAGAAAGTCATCACCACGACCATCGCCGCTTTCGATTGCCAGTCAAAGCCGAACCACATGACCATGATGGGGGCCACGCCGACGATGGGCAGTGCCGCGACCAGATTGCCCAGCGGCAGCAGCCCCCGTCTCAGGAACGGCACGCGGTCGCAGAGAATGGCAGTGAGGAAGCCCGATGCCGAGCCGATCAGCCAGCCGGGTAAGACGGCGCGCACGAAGGTCTGCACGAAATCGACCCACAGGATGGGCAGCGAGGACGCGAATTTGGCGCCGATGTCGCTGGGTGCCGGCAGCAGCACCTGCGGCACGTTGAAACCCCGGACGATGAGCTGCCACAACACCAGCACCGCGATGCCGAACAGCACGGGCGCCAGGACATCACTGGCGGAACGTGTCCTCATGCGCGGGCACCCATCATCCGCGCCGTCACCCTTTCAACCACGCCGACGCCCCAGACCAGCATGGCGGCGACGAAGGAGGCGGTGAACAGGGCCGCCCAGATCTGCACCGTCTGGCCGTAGTAGGAGCCGTTGAGCAGGCGCGCGCCAATCCCCGCCTGCGCGCCTGTCGGCAGTTCACCGACGATGGCACCGACCAGGGCGATGGCGATCGCCACTTTCAGGGACGTGAAGAGGAAAGGCAGGGAGGCTGGAAACCTGAGCTTGCGCAGAATCTGGAGGCGGCTGGCATTGTAGGTGCGCATCAGGTCGAGCTGCATGGGGTCGGGCGAGGTGAGGCCCTTAACCATGCCGATGGTCACCGGGAAAAAGCACAGATACATCGAGATCAGAGATTTCGGCACCAGTCCGGTGAAGCCGATCGAGCCCAGCACCACGATCACCATGGGGGCGATCGCCAGGATCGGAATGGTCTGCGAGGCGATGATCCACGGCATCAGGCTTTTGTCGAGAAGGCGCGAATGGATGATGGCGACCGCGAGTGCGATGCCGAGCAGCGTTCCCAAAACGAACCCGAGGAGTGCGGAGGAGAGTGTCACCCAACTATGCCAGACGAGAGATTTGATCGACCACGGCGGCACGGCGGCGATCGATTTCCACATTTCGATAATGATCTGGTGGGGGGCCGGAATGACCGGCCGGTCGAGGTTCCACGACACTGCGAGAACATCGGCAAGGCGTCCGCCCGCCGCGGCAATTTTTGGCTCGGCGACGACGGCGTTCATGGGGATGGCCGCGATGTACCAGACGACGAGAAGAACGAGACAGATCACGGCGACGGGAACGGCGTGGCCTTCTGACGGTGCGGATCGTTTACCTATCGCTGCCGTGGAGCTCATCTCAGTTTCGTCATCCCGGCTTTCGTCGGGATAACGTTTATTGAAATTAATCTTCATAGCTTTTTCCAGCCCTCAGGCCCTCGCGGACGCGGTGGGCGACTGCGAGGAATTCGGGCGTCTCGCGGATGTCGAGGGTGCGCTGTCTCGGAAATTTCGTTTCGATCACGTCGATGATGCGGCCGGGCCTTGGCGACATGACCACGATGCGGGTCGACAGGAACACCGCTTCGGGAATGGAATGGGTGACGAAGACAACGGTCTTTTTCGTGCGGTCCCATAATTCGAGGAGTTGCTGGTTCAGCTTGTCGCGCACGATCTCGTCGAGCGCGCCGAAGGGCTCGTCCATCAACAGGAGTTTCGGATCGAAGGCGAGCGCCCTGGCGATCGACACCCGCTGCTGCATGCCGCCCGACAGTTGCCAGGGGAATTTCTTCTCGAAGCCGCCGAGATTGACCAGTTCGAGATTGCGCCTGACACGCTCCGCCTGGTTATCGAGGCCCATGATCTCAAGCGGCAGCGCCACATTGCGCTCGACGGTGCGCCAGGGATAAAGGGCCGGCGCCTGGAACACGTAACCATAGGCGCGTGCGAGACGGGCTTGCGCCGGCGTCATGGCGTTGACCGCGATCGTGCCGGAACTGGCCTGTTCGAGATCGGCGATGACGCGGAGCAGAGTTGTCTTGCCGCAGCCCGAGGGTCCGATCAGCGAAACGAAATCGCCATCCGCGACGGAGAGATCGACTTTCGACAACGCATAAACCGGGCCGACGGCGGTTTCGAAGGTCAGGCTCAAACCGCGCGCCTCGATCACCGATGCCATGCGCATTTCCCCCGTTGCGGATTGTTATCCGCTCTCGCGCCAACGTTCAACAACTACAGAACGACCCCGTTGCGCTGGGCGAATTCAAGCAGCTCCGGCCGCATCGAATGAAGCGGGCTTTTGAGCAGCGGCTCCATCACCGCCCACAACTTCGCCCGATCGAGCGACAGGATCATGGCCTTCACCGGCCCCACCGCGGAGGGCACCATGGAAATCGACGTCAGCCCGATGCCGACGAGGCCCATGGCCTCCAGCGGCCTGCCGCCGAGCTCGCCGCACAAGGTGACGGGCTTGTCATGCTGCTGCGCCTTCTCGACGATCTGCCGCATGGCGCCGAGCGCCGACGGGCTGAGCGGATCGTAGCGCCCCTGCAGCTTGGGATTTCCCCGGTCGGAGGCGAACAGGAACTGCACCAGGTCGTTGGAACCGATCGAGGCGAAATCGACCAGCGGCAAAAGCTGGTCGAGCTGCCAGATGAGGGACGGGATCTCGATCATAACGCCGATCAGCAGCTTCGCCGGCAGCTTGTGGCCGCGCGCCGCGAGATACGCCTTCTCGGTTTCGACGGCTTCCCAGGCGCGGCGGTATTCATCAACATCGGCGATCATCGGAAACATGATCTTCATCGTCCGCCCGGCTCCCGCCGTCAGCAAGGCGCGCAGTTGCAGGCGCAGCAAAGCCGGCCGGTCGAGCGCCATGCGGATCGAGCGCCAGCCCATGGCGGGATTGTCTTCCTTGGGCTGCCGGAGATAGGGCAGGGTCTTGTCGGCGCCGATATCGAGGGTGCGAAACACCACGGGCTTGCCGGCCGCCTGTTCGAGAATGGCGCTGTAATGTCTGACCTGCGTGGTGAGGCGCGGAAAGCGCTGGGCCATCATGAATTGCAGTTCGGTGCGGTAAAGTCCAATGCCCTCCGCGCCCGATTCATGGAGATGCGGCAGGTCGACCAGGAGGCCCGCATTGATGTTGAGCTCGATCTTGACGCCATCCCTGCTGACCGCCGGGTGGTCGCGAAGTTCGGCATACTGGGCCTGCCGCTTGGCGTAGAAGCGGACCTTCTCGGCATAGGCCTTCTGCAGGTCGGTGGTCGGGCGCACGAAGATTTCGCCGGTGCCGCCGTCGATGATGAGCGGACTGCCGGTATCGATCAGATCGATGATGCCCGCGACCTGGCCCGCAGCGGGAATACCCAGGGCCCGGGCGACGATCGCCACGTGGCTGGTCTTGCCGCCTTCCTCCAGAATGACGCCCCGGAGCTTGGCGCGGTCGTAATCCAGTAGCTCGGCTGGACCCATGTTGCGGGCGACGACAATGGCATTTTCCGGCAGGTCACCGCGCGAGGCGGTGGCCTCCGCGCCAGTCAGAATGCGCAGCAGCCGGTTGGCAAGGTCGTCCAGATCATGCATGCGCTCGCGGAGATAGGGATCGGGGGTGCGCATCATGCGGGCGCGATTGTCGTTCTGCACGCGCTCGACCGCGGCCTCGGCGGTGAGCCCGGTATCGACCGCCTCGCGCAATCGCGCCACCCAGCCCTTGTCATGGGCGAACATGCGGATGGTTTCGAGCACGTCGGAATAGTCCGTGGTGCGGAGTGCATCCGAGCCATCGACGAGGCGGTCGACCTGCTCGCGAAGCCTCGCCACCGCCTCTTCAAGCCGGCGCTTTTCCGCAGGGATGCTTTCGGCGATGAGATTGGTGATGACGACGCGGGGCTCGTGCAGCACGGCGTGGCCAAGTGCTATGCCTTCGGCCAGCGCGTCGCCGCGCAGATGATGACGGCGCGTGTGGGCGACGTCGGCCGCCACCTCGCGGGCCACCTCTTTCAGCTCGCCCGAGGCGATGACCTCGGCCAGGACCATGGCCGTTGTCTGCAGCGCCTCTTCTTCCTCCTCGGAATAGTGACGCCGCGTCCTGTTCTGCACCACGAGGACGCCGATCACCGTGCCGCTCCGCATGATCGGCACGCCGAGGAACGAATTGTAGATTTCCTCGCCGGTCTCGGGGAGATATTTGAAGGATGGATGGTGCTGGGCATCGGCCAGGTTAAGTCCGATCGCCTGTTCGGCGATGGTGCCGACAAGGCCCTCGCCCGATTTCAGCTTCGACTTGTGGACCGCCTCGCGCTTCAAACCCTCGGTGGCATAGAGTTCAAGCACCTGGCCGGGCCGCATGACATAGATCGAGCACACCTCCGCCACCATGTTGGAGGCGATGAGGCCGGTGATCTTGTCGAGCCGCTTCTGCGCCGTCACCGGCTCCGCCATGACCTCGCGGAGTCGCTTGAGCAGCACGCGCGGGCCAATGGCGGAAGCGGGCATCAGCTACTCATCTCGGATCGGAGGAGCGTTTCGCATGCTAGGCTTTCGCACCCAGCCCGTAAGCTGCGTGCAAAGCCCTGACCGCGAGCTCGGTATAGGCCTCGTCGATCAGTACACTGACCTTTATCTCGGATGTGGTGATCGCCTGGATGTTGATGCCCTTGTCGGCCAGCGCCCGGAACATGCGCGCGGCAACCCCGG
>JANLYR010000229.1:0-7153 GCA_031365765.1 Hyphomicrobiales bacterium
CGGTTGGGATATGCCGCGCATCGGCAACGGACCCGTTGGCATCTGGGCCTATGAGGCCGACAGCGTAGTCATCCAGCATTGCATTTCGTACAGGAATAAAACCTCCAAAGGCGGCGAAGATGGCGGCGGTTTCGATCTGGATGGCGGCACCACCAATTCGGTGCTGCAGTACAACTATTCCCACGACAACGATGGACCCGGCCTGATGATATGCCAGTTCGCCGGTGCGGGGCCGATGTCGGGAAACATCATCCGCAACAATATCAGCCAGAACGATGGCCGGAAGAACAACTATGCGGGAATCGCGTTGTGGAGCGAACCTGGCCCCATCACCGACAGCGCCATCTACAACAATACGGTCTATATTTCGCCTTCGGGGACGACGCAGCCCAAGGCGGTGAGAGCGGTCGGCGCCAATTTCGCCAATGTCGAATTCCGCAGCAACATTTTGATTTCGACTGGCGGCGTGCGCCTGGTCTATGCGCAGTCGACCTACGGCCTCAAATTCGAGGACAATGCGTATTGGGCCGATGGCGGCCGTTATTCGTTCGACTGGGGTGGCGTCGACTATGCCTCGCTCGCGGCGTGGCGGGTGACCCGGCAGGAAACCCTGGACGGCACCCCCGTGGGATATGATGTCGATCCGCAACTGGTTGCCGCAGGCAGCGGACCAACAATCAACGATGCCGACCGGCTCGGCAGTCTCTCGGCCTATCTGCTGAAAGCTTCGTCGCCGCTGATCGATCGCGGCCGCCAGGGTGCCAGCCTGTTCGACTTCTACGGCTCCATCCTTCCACAGGGACCCGCTTATGACATCGGTGCGGCGGAATTCTCGCTGGACGCGCCTCCCCCGCCTCCCCCGCCACCGCCTCCTCCGCCGATCGCGGTCGGTTCGCGGGTGCAGACGGTCACCACCGCCACGATCTATGGCCGCACGAGCACGACCAGCAAGATCAAGGGTACGCAGGCCGTTTCGGTGCAGGGCACCATTACCGCCGGTCCGGATACCAAGAACGGCTACACCTGGTGGACGGTGAATTTCGATAGCGGTGCCGATGGCTGGGTTGTCGCGCCCGCGATCCAGGGAGCGGGATAGCCTTGGGGACCATATTCGCCCGTTCGTGCGCATCCAAGGCGGCTAGTGAAACATGAAAGTTGGCTCCCCGAGCTGGGCTCGAACCAGCGACATTTCGATTAACAGTCGAATGCTCTACCAGCTGAGCTATCGGGGAATGCCGGGCAGGCTTTAGCAGAGGGCCGCGGGTCACAGCAACTTCAAATTATGCTATGGTCATCCCATATACCGTTCTCACAACGATCAGGGACCATGGCAAAAACAAGTTTCGCCGGTTACTCCGTCCGTCTGCCTGGCCATCCGGTCTTGCGCATCGCGCTAGGCATTGCGCTTATCTTCGCGGGACTTCTGGGTTTCCTGCCGATCCTCGGGTTTTGGATGATACCGCTTGGCGTCATCATCCTGTCGGTCGATCTGTCGCCCGTCCGCCGCTTCCGGCGCAATTTCACCGTGCGGTCGGGCGCGTGGCTGCATCGGCACTGGCCCAAATTCGCCCGCCGCGTCGGCTATGGTGAACCCCGGGACGGCAGGCACGGATAGTCCGCGCCCGCGCGCCATGCGATTTCTAGTAAGGTCCCCGGCAGGTATGACGCCTGCCATCGTAACCGATGAAGGTGTCGGTGCGCGGATTGTAGGTGCGGTAGCGGTTCAGGCACCAGCGCTCATGGGAGCCGCCGCGATTGCTGTAATAACGCTGATAAACCGGGGCGTCATCGTAGTAGCCGTAGCCGCCATCGTCATAACCGTCATCATAGCCGTAGCCGCTTCCGTAGTAGCCGTAAGGCACGCCGAAATTCAGATAGATGCCGGAGCCGCGATGGTAACCACGATCGTTCCAGGAACGGCGATGATAGCGCCGGTAGCGATCGTGCGACCGCCGATGGTTGACAAGTACGACGCCGGTTTCCACTGCGGGTGTCCGTGCCACCGGAAAAGCCGCCGCCGGACTGCTTGAACCCGGAAGCGCGAGCGCCATGGTCAGAAGTGCCGCGCCGATCAAGAGGGATTGTCTCAACATGGTGTCACCTGTGAAATGAGCGGTTGGCTCGAAGCGTGGTGGTGTGAGCGGGGGAAGTTTAGTCCGGTGAGCGCAATCTGGTCAAGGCGACAAGCGCATTGCGGGGAAGCCCGCTTTGACCGGTGACGTAACAAAATCGTGAGATGGAGGCCTCGCCCGGAATCGAACCGGGGTGCGCGGATTTGCAGTCCGCTACGTAACCACTCCGCCACGAGGCCCCTGTGCCGGCGCTTATAGTCCAAGCCCCGTGCGCAAATCAACCTGCGTCATGGACTTGCGCCGCGCCGTTGTTTATCACAGCGGCGATTAAAGGACTGCCAACAGAATGATCGACTTCAGCCTGGCGCGCGAAAATATGGTCGAATCCCAGGTTCGGCCCAACGGCATCACGGACCGTCGCATCATCGATGCAATGGCGCAGATCGCGCGCGAGGACTTCGTGCCCGGCGACAAGCGCAACCTCGCCTATGTCGATGAGGACATCGAAATATCGCCAGCTACCGGGAGCCAGCCGCCCCGCGTGATGATCGAGCCCATGGCACTGGCGCGGCTCGTCCATCTCGCTACCGTCAAGCCAACCGACAACGTTCTGCATGTGGGTGCCGCGTCGGGTTACGGGACGGCGGTGCTGGCGCGTCTTGCCAATCACGTCGTGGCGCTCGAATCGGATTCCCGCCTGATCGAGAGACTTCGCTCGCAGACGGCAACGCTCGCCAATGTGAAGATTGTGGAGGGGATGCTTGCGGAGGGTTATGGCGCGGGTGCTCCCTATGATATTGTATTCGTCGAAGGGCGAGTCGAGGAGATTCCCACTGATCTTTTTTCGCAGGTTGCGCCGTCCGGCAGGCTCGTTGCCGTTCTCGGCCAATCGAATATGGCGAAAGCCTGTCTGTGGACCTTTGCAGGCGGCGTGCCGACGCGGCGGGCGGCCTTCGATGCATCCGTGGGAACACTTCCCGGTTTTGTCATGCGGCAGCCGGAATTTCTGTTCTGACTGTGAGGAGTTGCCATGACGGCCATGTTGCGGACGGTGTTCCTCTCCGGGGTCCTGCTTTTATTGCCCACAAGCGAGGTGTTGGCCGAGACGCTGAACCAGGCTCTGGCTTCGGCCTATTCGACCAATCCCACCATCAGGGCCGACCGGGCCCGGCAGCGGGGCACGGACGAGATGGTGCCGCAGGCTTTGTCCGGCTGGCGGCCGCAGGTGACCGCCGAAGCTCAACTGGGTCACACATGGGCATTCACCGATACGCCGGGCGACAACCAGACGGGGGAAACCGATTCGCTTGAACTGTTCATCGGCCTGTCACAGCCTTTGTTCCGCGGCTTCAAGACGGTCGAAGGCACCAAGCAGGCTGAATCGACGGTGGAGGCCGGCCGCTTCAACCTTCTCGCGGTCGAGCAGAACATCCTGTTCCAGGCCGTGCAGGCGTATATGAATGTGATCCGCGACCGGCAGATCGTGGCGCTGCGGCAGCAGGACATCACCGTGCTGAACGAACAGCTGCGCGCCGCGAACGAGCTTTTCAATGCCGGTCAGACGACGAAGACCGATACGGCGCAAGCCCGGGCCCGGCTCGGCCAGTCGCAGGCCGATCACGCCACGTCGCGCGCCGTGCTGGCAGCCAGCGTGGCCAACTATGACAAGATCGTCGGGCATCCGCCGGGGTCGCTGAAATATCCCAAAATCGCACGTCTGCCGAAAACTCTGGAAGCGGCATTCGCCATTGCCAGTGAAACGAACCCCACGGTGCTGGCCGCCGCTTTTGTCGAGGATGCCTCGCTCCATCAGGTGAAGGTCATCAGAGGAGACCTGCTTCCCCAACTCTCGCTCCAGGCAAGCGCCACGCTGATCGACGATCTGGGGCGAGACCTCGGCAACTCCCATTCCGAGACGGTCGCCGGCGTGCTGACCATTCCAATCTACGAAGCGGGTCTCGTCTATTCGACGGTGCGCGAGGCCAAGCAGATCGCCAGCCAGCGCGGCATCGAAGTCATCGAAATCGGCCGCGCGGTGCGCGAGGCGGTCGCCTCGGCGTGGAATTTCTATGTAGCACTGGGCCAAACGATCGAGGCGGCGCGGATTCAAGTTTCGGCGACGAGGCTCGCCATGCAGGGCGTTAAAGAAGAATATCAGGCTGGCTCGCGCACCACGCTCGATGTTCTCAACGCGCAGCGCGAAGTGGTTACCGCGCGGATATTGCTGGTCCAGGCAGAGCGCGACCGCGTGGTGGCCGCCTATCAGCTGCTTGCCGCGACCGGCCAACTGACGCCGCAGCATCTGGGCCTCGGGGTCGCGGTTTACGACGTTGAGGAAAATTATCGCCGGGTTCGCAACAAATGGATCGGAACGGACGTCGAGACAGTGGAGTAAATGCGGATCGATATCGACAATCGAATCCGCGTGACGTAATTCATTGTCCTTCCGGTTTGGCTTTGGGGTAGGCGGGTGACGGCGGAACCGAAAATGGAGGAGCTGCTCGCTTCCATCAGGAAGGCGATCAACGACGATCTGGGCGATTCCCATCCCGCGCCACGCCCTGCGCCGCACGTGGCCTCGGGCCGCGAGGCTCAGGCCCGGCCACTGCTGCCGGCGGTCGCCAACGAGATCGAAGAACTGCGCAGCCGGATCAATCGCAACCGCACCACGGAGGGCGTGGCCAGAACTTCGGCGCCCCCATCTCAGCCGGTCACGCCGATGCGGCCGGTGTTTGCCGGTATTCTTGGTGGAGATTCCGAACGAACGAGGCGCGCCCCTGAGTTTTCCAACCCGCCGGCGTTTCGTCCAAGCTACGCCGACGCCGACACGCGGCCGAGCGATCACCGGAGCGAGCGCCCCTCCATCCGCGACGTGGACCATGGTTTCCCCGTGCAGATGCCCCATCCGCTCGAAACGCCTGTGATGTCTCCCGACTCTTCGGCGGCCGCCAGTGTCGCTTTCCATCGGCTGGCGGACAGCCTGCTCAGCCGCGCCACCGGCGACCGGTCGATAGAGGACATGACCCGCGAACTGCTGCGCGGCATGGTGAAGCAATGGCTTGACGACAATCTGCCGGAATTGGTCGAACGGCTGGTCCGGGAGGAAATCGAGCGGGTGGCGCGGCGCACGCGTTAAAGGTCCGTTAAGGGGCGCGTGGGAACAAAGTTCAATCTCCGGTGGTTACGTCACCAGGGTTGTTATGAACCAAACCGAGCGAACCACGCAGCGCCACAGAGTGCTCAAAGAAGGGAAGATCGTTTCGCTCGACTATACGTCGGTGATCGATTGCGTGGTAAAGGACGTGTCGGCGACGGGCGCCCGCATCCGGTGCGCGAACCAGGCGTCTATTCCAGCAGAGTTTCGTCTGCTGATGCCGGGCGACGATACTATCCGTCCAGCGCGGGTCATGTGGCGCCGCGGCGACCTGACAGGTCTCCAATTCACCGGCGAGGCCAAGAAGGCTCCGCCCCGCAAGTGGTAAACGTTGCATGCGGCTGCGGGCTGGTGTTTAAGGCGGCCCGCACCTCAACCAAGCCGCGCGGCCATCCCCAATGCTCGACAAGACCTTCACGCCTGCCGAAATGGAACGCCGTCTCTACCAGGAATGGGAAAGCGCCGGGTTTTTCAAGCCGGGCCGCCGGCCCAAGGCCAAGTCCTATACCATTGTCATTCCGCCGCCCAATGTCACGGGCTCGCTCCATATCGGCCATGCCTTCACTTTCACCCTCCAGGATATTCTCATCCGCTTCGAGCGCATGCGGGGCAGGGATGTGCTGTGGCAGCCGGGCACCGACCATGCCGGGATCGCCACGCAGATGGTGGTCGAACGCCTGCTACAACAGGAGAACAAGACCGACCGGCGGAGCATGGGCCGGGAGGCTTTTGTCAATCGCGTCTGGCAGTGGAAGGATGAGTCCGGCGGTGTCATCACCCAGCAGCTCCGCCGCCTGGGAGCGTCGTGCGACTGGTCGCGCGAGCGCTTCACCATGGACGAGGGGCTGTCGAAGGCCGTGCTCAAGGTGTTCGTCCAGCTTTACCGCGAGGGCCTGATCTACATGGACAGGCGGCTAGTCAACTGGGACCCCAAGCTGCTGACCGCCATTTCCGATCTTGAAGTGGTCGAGAAGGAGGTGAAGGGCTCGCTATGGCATATCCGCTATCCGATCGAAGGCAGCGACGAGACGATAACCGTGGCAACGACGCGGCCCGAAACCATGCTGGGCGACAGCGGCATCGCGGTTCATCCCGACAACCCGAAATACCAGCATCTGATAGATAAAATGGCGCGCCTGCCGCTGGTCGGCCGCCTCATTCCCATCGTCGCCGACGACTATGCCGATCCGGAAAAGGGCACGGGCGCTGTCAAGATCACGCCAGCGCACGATTTCAACGACTTCGAGGTTGGAAAGCGGCATTCTCTGAATCAGATCAACATACTGGATCAGTTTGGTAAGATTCAGATAGAGGCGAACGAGGCGTTTCTTGAGGGCTCCGCGGTGCCGCCGTCGACGCTTGCCTTGCACGGGCTCGATCGTTTCGAGGCGCGCAAGCGGATTGTCGCTCTGCTGGAGGAGCAGGGGCTTCTCGAGCAGACCGAACGCCATGTTCATCAGGTGCCGCATGGCGACCGCTCCGATGTGGTGATCGAGCCCTGGCTGACCGAGCAATGGTATGTGAACGCCGCCGAACTGGCACGGCCCGCCATCGCCGCAGTGGAGACTGGCGACACTGTTTTTGTTCCGAAAAACTGGGAGAAGACGTATTTCGAATGGATGCGGAATATCCAGCCGTGGTGCATTTCACGGCAATTGTGGTGGGGACATCAAATCCCGGCGTGGTATGGTCCCGATGGCACGGTGTTTGTCGAGGAGACGGAAGGCCTGGCCCTTGAATCGGCGGAGCGCCACTATGGCGCGCGCGTGGCACTTGAGCGCGACGCCGATGTGCTCGACACCTGGTTTTCCTCCGCCCTCTGGCCGTTCTCCACGATGGGCTGGCCGGACGCCACGCCAGAGCTCAAACGCCACTACAAGACCGATGTGCTGGTGACCGGCTTCGACATCATTTTCTTCTGGGTTGC
>JANLYR010000152.1:0-3822 GCA_031365765.1 Hyphomicrobiales bacterium
CTTTTGACCGAGCGCACTAACTTTGATCACATCAACATTGCTCCGGATGAGGATTTGGAGCGATTTCTCGACCGGGTCGGGTTTCCATCTCACGCCGTGATCGTTCGACCCAACAGCGGAGAGGGCCGCATTCACAAGGGAATCATAAATCCAGACCTCCTCGCCCGTCTTGTTCGAGATGTTTCTCAGTCCTCTGAAGATTGAAAAGCACGTGTCGAGACCGATATGCGCGCCCACCTCAGCCCAACCCGCATGAGGGAGGTCGCTCGACTGGCGGAGAAATTTGCAAGGCGCCTGGCCAACCTTTGCCCGGCCTGCGGAACGCCGGGTTTCGGAACCGTCAAATCTGAGTCAGGTCTCCCCTGTGCCGAATGCGGCGCAGAAACCGAACTTGTCAAAACGCTCGTCAGTGGCTGTGTGTCATGCAAATTTACTGAGAACAAACCTCGCTCTGACGGACTGCTTTTTGCTACGGCGGCCCAATGCCCGGAATGCAATCCAAGAAGCAGTCAAGTCTCCACGTCCTCGAGCGAGAGCCTATTTATTTGGGCGGCAAACTTCTCGATGCCAGCATCAATGTTTGGACGGCACGCGACATTTGACACATCGAAAGCCTGTCCGATGTTGTGGCAACCATCACGGGCGTCAATGGCGGCGCTGTTGTTGAATCGAGGTGCGAAAGTGGATGCGTCTGATGGCGAGGGGAAAACGCCGCTGATGGTCGCCGTGCGCAATCCCGGATTGGCGTTGCCAAGAGCTCCTCGGCCACGGTGCGGATGTAATGGCCCGGGAAAGTAGCTACGGGACACGGTTCTTCATTTTGCTGCAATAGGCAAGCATAAGGAGATCGATTCCCTGTTGCTATCGACTGGCGCTGATGTGAACGCCAAGAGCACAACCAGTGGCCAGAAGCCCCTATTCCATGCAGCAGAAGTAGGAAAACTTGATATGGTGAAATTGTTGGCGCGCCAGTGGTGCCGACCTCAGCGCAGTTGACAAGAGGGGCAATACTGCGCTGGCGCGGGCCGACGTCGGCGATGCCGCAAAGGAATTGTTGCGCAGTCTTGGTGCGAAGAAGTTATGCAGTGCGACCAACTGCGAAGAACCGTTAGGGCATAGCCAGGCATGGATTGCATTCATGATTTATACTCATGAACATGCCGACCGATAGCTGACGGAAGTCCGTCTATGGTAAAAGCGGAAGTTAGCTGGGTGATTCAGAAAGTCAGCTCTGAGCCAGAAGCAGTCTAATGCAACTATTGGTCAATCCTCCAATTCTTTGCTGGAGTCAGTTATATTGCGAGGTTGCAGCTGCGCCGCTGAAACGATAAGGGCCGGAGAACGCGAGTCTCGCCCCTTTTTAGAAGTACGATCAGCTCAGATGATAAGCTGGAGTCATGCCGTAGACTGGTGTGTTGATCCCTACCAATCGCGCTTTCAATTGTAGCGATAGGAACTGCGAATAGTGCCGCGACTGGTGCAGGTTGCCGCCATGAAACCACAGTGCTTCCTGCTGCGTAGGCTTCCACATGTTGCGGAGTTCGCCTTCCCACGGGCCGGGATCCTTGGTGGTGCCGGAACCGAGGCCCCAAACCTTTCCCACCTTGTCTGCCACCTCCTGGCTGATGAGCTTTGCAGCCCAGCCGTTCATCGAGGAATAGCCCGTGGCATAGATGATGAGATCGGCCTCGAGCTCGCTGCCATCCGAGAACACCACGGAGTTTTCCTTGATCTCCTTTACCGAGACGCCGCTCTTCAGCTTGACCTTGCCGTCAGCCACCAGCTCCGATGCGCCGACGTCGATATAGTAGCCCGACCCGCGGCGGAGATATTTCATGAAAAGGCCCGAGCCATCATCGCCCCAGTCCAACATGAAGCCTGCCTTCTCCAGGCGCTTGTAGAAATCGGCGTCCTTTTTCTTCATTTTCTCATACAACGGCACCTGGACGGTAGGCAGCACCTTGTAGGGCAGCGATGCGAATATCAGGTCCGCCTTGTGATGATCGATGCCGTTCTTTATCGCCTTCTCGGAATAGAGAGCCGACAGGCCGATATCCATCAGCGTACTGGACTTCACCACATGCGTCGACGAACGTTGCACCATAGTCACGTCAGCGCCCGCTTCATACAGCGCACCGCAAATATCATGCGATGAGTTGTTGGAGCCGATGACGATGACCTTCTTTCCACTATAGGCGTCGGGACCGCGATGTTGGCTCGAATGATGCTGCTCGCCCTTGAATTTTTCCATGCCCGGATAGCTCGGCATGTTGGCAAACGAGGCCTGCCCCGTCGCAAGCACCAGATGCTTGGGGCGAAGCGTCACGGGCTTGCCGTTCCGCACGACCTCGACGGTCCACTCTTTCTTGTTTCGGTCGTAAGAAGCATGCTTGCACTCGGTGGAGCCCCAGAAATTAAGCTCCATCACTTTGGCATACATCTCCAGCCAGTCGCCGATCTTGTCCTTGGGCGAAAACACCGGCCAGTGATCGGGGAAGGGCAGGTAGGGCATGTGGTCGTACCACACCGGATCATGCAGGCAGAGCGACTTGTAGCGCTTGCGCCAGGAGTCGCCCGGCCGCTCGTTCTTCTCCACGATGATGGTCGGAACGCCAAGCCGCCTCAGCCTTGCACCAAGACCCAGCGCACCCTGGCCGCCGCCAACGATCACCACATAGGGCTGCTCGTCATAGCCGAGGCGCGCTTCCTCTTCCTGGCGGCACTCCAGCCAGTTCTTGCGATTAGCATGTGCGCCGTGATCGGCACCCATATAACGCCTTGTACCGGAAGGTTCCTCATGGCCTTTCAACTCGATCATGGTGGTGAGCAGTGTCAAGGCCTTACCGTCCTTCAGGCGCAAGTGGCCATAGCCTCGTGCCGTCGCCGTTTCGAAACTGATCCAGGCCTCGACGAGGCCGCCGGCTTTGCTGGCCTCTCCCTGCACCTGCCACTTTGAGGGCTTCACCGAGTTCAGCGTCGCCTTCAGCATGTCGGCGATCTGCTCGCGGCCTTCCACTGTTTTGATGTTCCAGGTGAAGGAAACAAGATCGCGCCAGTAGCTCTCGGCGCAAAAGAGATTTGCCGCGGCCTCCGCATCGCGCGCCATCAGTGACTTGTCAAAGCGCCTGAGCCAGCTTTTCACTATCTGAGTTGGGTTTGGCGGGGTTGCTGCCTTGGTGGGCTTCTTTGGCACAGGCTTCCGCTTTGCAACTGCTACCACCTTGCGAGCCGGCTTTCCTGTCGCCGTGCTGGTTGGTTTCCTTGCGGCTTTCTTCGAAGTCTTTCCAGCCTTGGCTGCCATCTTGCGCAGTGCCATAGTTTCTCGTCCTCCCGAAGCAGTTTTCTTTGCTGTAAAAACTTATGCGCTAACTGCTCAGGAAAACAATGGCCCGGGCCGCTTGGGTGATAATGATTTGAATAAAATCCCTTGTGCACAGTTTACCATTGGAATCGAAAGCTACCGAGAGCGCAACTTGCCCAATTACTGCCTACGCGAACATAAGTGAGGTAATTGGTTTGAATTCCATAACGCTCAGTTATGCGAATCATTGCAGTTATGAAACTTTAAGAAACCTAAAAACCAAGAAGATTTTTCAGTCATGTCCCTCAAGTCTTTTTTTGAGAGTGGTTGACCTCTCTACTAACTGAGATGGGATCATACGAAGGACTCCGCCTGCAGAACTGCTGGACGACATCATAGATTCAAGGATTGCCATGGCTTCGGCAACCATCAATCGACCATCCTGAACCACGGTCGTCAAGTCATAAGCACCCCACGACGCCTCCGGCACATCATCAAATCCGGCAACCAGCACCTCTTCG
>JANLYR010000189.1:0-1980 GCA_031365765.1 Hyphomicrobiales bacterium
GGCGCTTTCTCAACGAACTCAAGCGCGAGATGAAGACCTGAAAATCAAAGAGAGGAAACATTCCATGACGAACTTGCAGAACCGCCGCCGTTTCCTGGCCGGACTTTCGGCAGCCGGGGCAACGGGCTTCGTTGGATCGGCGCAACCGGCCCGCGCCGAGCCACCGCCGGAAACCACACGACTCCGTCTGCCAAAGATTCCCAGCGTGTGCATGGCGCCGCAATATGTCGCCGAGGATTTGCTCCATGCCGAGGGCTTCACCGAGGTGACGTATGTGGAAACCCAGGCTGGCCTGGCTCTTTCCATGGACACCGCCAGCGGCAAGATCGACTTCAGCCAGAACTTCGTCCCGGCCGCCATCGCGGCGATCGATCAGGGCCACCGGTTGACCTTGCTGTGCGGCGTGCATCCGGGCTGCTTCGAGCTGTTTGTCAAGCCCGGCATCGAAAGCATCCACGGCTCGGCACTCGGGTTAACGGCGGTTTTGCATTGACGCGGGGAAGATGATTCCCTGGCGCTCTGATTCGAGGAGCGCCTTGGCGATGAGCGATGTGACGGGATTTGCGCTGGACTGGGACGCGCCGCGGGCGCGGGTGGCTTTGCTATTGCGGCATTTTTCCCGGCTCGAGGACGGGCGCGAGCCGTGGCGGATCGTTTATCCACTGCGCGAGGTGCTACTGCTTCTGACCTGCGCCACCATCGCGTCGTGCGACGATTTCGACGACATCGTCGCCTGGGGCGAGCAGCATCAGGGGTTTCTGCGCCGCTTCGCGCCCTATCACAACGGCGTGCCTTGCGAGCGCTGGATGCGCGCGCTGGTCAACCGCGTCGATCCCGTTCTGTTCGGGCGCTGCTTCGAAGATTGGATCAAGGCGCTGTGGCCCGGCCGCCACGATCTCATCGCCATCGACGGAAAAACCGCGCGGCGCAGCCACGACAAAGCGAAGGGCCTCAAGGCGCTGCACACGCTCTCCGCCTATGCGGCGAACGCCCGCCTGGTCCTGGCGAGCTTAAGCGTTGCGGAGAAAACCAACGAAATCACCGCCATTCCCGAACTGCTCGATCATCTGGCCAGTGCCGGCCAACTGAAAGGCGCCCTCGTCACCATCGACGCCATGGGCTGCCAGGTTGAAATCGCCGACAAGATCGTGGCACACGGAGCCGGCTTCGTTCTCGCCCTGAAAGGTAACCATCCAAGCTTCGAAGCCGCCGTGAAGTCCTACTTCGACAGCGCTCCGGCGGCGGAACTGGTCACCAGAAGCGTGGTCGAGAAGGGCCATGGCCGCATCGAAACCCGCATCTCAACGGCCTCGAACGTCGTCGGCTGGATCAAGGGCGCGAAATCCGATCCGGACCAGCCGCGCTTCCAGCATATCCAAACCCTGGTGCGGGCGGTCAACCGGACGGAGCACAAAGACAAATGCACCATCGACACCCGCTACTTCATCTCATCCGCGCCGCTCGACATCGACAGGCTGGCGGATGCCGTGCGCGGCCATTGGGGCGTCGAGAGCATGCACTGGCTGCTCGACGTTGCCTTCCACGACGACTTGTCGCGATACCGCTCAGGCCACGGGCCTAAGAACATGGCTACGCTCCGGCGCTTCGCGCTCGGCCTCGTGCGCGCCAACAAAACCAAGGGCAGCGTCAAAACCCGCAGAAAATCAGCCGGATGGAATCCTGACTTCCTCCTCGAAATCCTTCAACTCAAATGACCGTTAACCTGGATTCCCTGCCGTGGCCGCCCCGCCACAGGTCGAAGCGGTCGATGCGGGTTGCCATCATGCGGCAGGTGCCACGCAGGGGGAAGTCGGCGATGAGGATGTCGAGGCCGGCGCAATCTACGGCGCTGGCGGCGTCACCCGTGACATAGGCCAGGCGCTTGCCTTTTATAACTGTGTCGCAGCGGTTGCCGACGCAGGTCCAGCCGGAGCGTTTGGCGGCTGCGGCGGCAGTTGCCTCCTCGCCGTTGGTTTGCAG
>JANLYR010000209.1:0-2103 GCA_031365765.1 Hyphomicrobiales bacterium
CGCTGAAAATATCGCGTGCTTCATTGCCGAACCGATCATGGGTGCGGGCGGCGTTCTGGTCGCGCCCCAAGGCTATCATGCCCGGATGAGGGCGGTCTGCACCGCGCAAGACATCCTCTACATTTCCGATGAGGTTGTGACCGCGTTCGGCCGACTTGGGCAATGGTTTGCTTCGGACGCTTGTTTCGGCATTGTTCCGGACATCATTACCACCGCAAAAGGCATATCCTCAGGCTATGCCCCGCTTGGGGCGATGATTTTTTCCGACGCGATTTATGACGTTCTCAACCAGCCCAATCAGGGGCCCGGCGTGTTCTCGCATGGCTTCACCTATTCGGGGCATCCGGTCTGTTGCGCGGCCGGCCTCGCCAATATCGAATTGATGGAGAAGGATGACCTACTCAGCCATGTTCGACAGTGGGGGCCCTATTTTTCGGATCGGCTGAAATCTCTCGGCACGCTGCCAATCGTGGGCGACGTGCGCGGCAGTCACTTTATGATGAGCCTCGAATTTGTGGCAGACAAGTCGAGTAAATCGAGTTTCGCAAAGGATATCGGGATCGGCGGGCGGGTGGCGCGCCACTGTTATGACGACGGTTTGATTGCCCGTAACGTGGGCGATTTTATTGTCCTGTCCCCGCCATTGATTATCAACAAGGAGCAGATCGACTGGCTCGTTGCGGCGCTTGGGCGCGGTATTGCCGCCACGGTTGAGGATCTTGTCCGCGAAGGTCTGTGGCAAGATCAGCAGGTTGAGGTCTGACATGCCGACTGGATCAGCGATGTTTGAGGATGCGAAAATGGGTGCAACGGGCGGTCCTCGCATTTCTGGGCCGCGCCTTTGGTCGCGCCTGGAAGAGTTGGGCCAGATCGGTGCGACGGCCGGCGGCGGCTGCAATCGTCAGGCGCTGACCGACCTCGATAGGGCCGGGCGCGATCTTTTTGTTAGCTGGTGCGAGGCGGCAGGCTGTGCGATCACTGTTGACGCTATGGGCAATATATTTGCCCGTCGCGCCGGACGTGACGACAGTTTGGCGCCTGTGATCGCGGGCTCGCACCTCGATACTCAACCTACCGGCGGGAAATATGATGGCGTTTACGGGGTTCTTGCTGGACTAGAAGTCATCGAAACGCTCAACGATCACGGTATAGAGACGCAACATCCAATCGAAATCGTGGTGTGGACGAATGAGGAAGGCGCCCGATTTTCGCCCGCGCTGATCGGCTCAGGCGTATGGAGTGGAGTGTTTGATTTTGCCGATTGCCTCGCGATTACCGACAAGGCTGGCAAGAGCTTCGGCGAAGAATTGAAACGGATCGGCTATGCCGGTTGTACCCCAGCCGCCGCTAAACCGATCAAGGCCGCCTTTGAGCTCCATATTGAACAGGGACCGATCCTGGAAGCCGAGGCCAAACAAATTGGCGTCCTGACCGGTATTCAAGGTGCGCGGTGGTACAATATCGTGATCGACGGCGAGTCTACCCACGCCGGCCCCACGCCAATGGAAGTCCGCAAGGATCCTTTCTTTGCGGCCCTTCCGATCATGAAATTCTGCTATGATCTTGCAGCCCAATTTGGGCCATGGGGCCGGACGACTTTCGGCGACATCAAAGCGGTTCCGGGCTCGCGTAACACGGTTCCGAACCGCCTGATCATCAACGCTGATCTGCGCCACCCCGATGCCGCTACGCTTGACGAAATGGACCGCGCGCTGCGTGACTGTGTCGAGCAGGAATGCATCAGATTTGGACTGACCGGAAGCGTCGAAGAACATTGGTTTATGCCTGTCACGACCTTCGATGATGGCTGTGTAAGGTCAGTCGAAAAATCAGTCTCAGCGCTGGGCTACAGCTATATGAAGATGGTGTCGGGTGCTGGCCATGACAGCCTGTATATTGCGACCGTTGCACCGACTGCAATGATCTTTATCCCCTGCGAAGGTGGTATCAGCCACAACGAGGCCGAGCGTATCACCCAAGCCGACGCCGACGCCGGGTGTAATGTGCTGCTCCACGCCATGCTCGATCAGGCAGGTTGACGGTGATGACACGATCATATGGATCCGCGATAAGGACTTGCACATTGGCAGTGCTGCTGGTCTG
>JANLYR010000239.1:0-20189 GCA_031365765.1 Hyphomicrobiales bacterium
GCTGGTCAACGCCGCTGCCATCACCGATCGCGGAACCATCTGGGATACGAGTCCCGAACTCTACGACAACATGTTCAACATCAATGTCAGAGCGCCTTTCTTCCTCATGCAGGACGCGCTGCACCTGATGAAGAAGAGCAAGACGAAGGGCACCATCGTCAACATTCTGTCGATGTCGGGCCATGGTGGCCAGAGCTTCATCACCGCCTATTGCGGCTCGAAGGGAGCGCTGGCCACGCTGACCAGGAACGTCGCCTACAGCGTCATGCGCCACCACATCCGCGTCAACGGTCTGAACATCGGCTGGATGGACACGCCCGGCGAAGACCGCATCATGAAGACCTATCACGATGCCGATGCGGACTGGCTGAAGAAGGCCGAAGCGGGAAGACCGTGGGGCCGCCTGCTCAAACCTGAAGAAGTCGCCCGCTGCGTCGCCTACCTGTCGAGCGAAGAATCAGGCCTGATGTCAGGCTCGATCATCGACTTCGACCAGCAGGTGCTGGGAGCGGGGAATGCAGCGGCCGATCCGCCGCCGGTGGAGTAGCTAGCCGCTCTGTCCCCGCTTCTCCGCCACCGCTACCGTCAGCGTCATGGCAAGCGTCAGGGTTGCCGCCATTGAGCGGAAGCCTTCGAAGTTTGCTTCGCCGATCTCGATCCACAGCGCGGCGTTCTGCGCCAGCGGCGAGAACGGGCTGTCGGTGATGGCGACGACGGGCACGCCGCGCCGCGCCGCTGCCTGCGTGAGCGCCAGGGTTTCGCTGGCATAGGGCGTGAAGCTGATGGCCAGCACCGCATCGGCCACGGTGGCGAAGGACAGCTGCTCGGCCGCCAGCCCGCCCACCGCGTCGATCAGGACACTCCGTACACTGAGTTTTCCGAAGGCATAAGCCATGTAGGATGAGATCGGGAACGACCGGCGCAGCCCGATGAGATAGATCGTCCCGGCCTGGGCCAGCATCTCCACCGCGCGGTCGAGCGCCGCCGGATCGAGCGTCTCGCGCAATGCGGCGATCGATTTCTCCGAGGCATCGCAGAAGCCGTGAAACACTACATTGGGTTTCGACGCTGCGAGAGCATGTTCGCGAAGCTGCGCGATCCGCTCGTCATAAGTGAGGATGCGGTCGCGCAGACGCGAGCGGAAAACTTCCTGCAGCTCGGAGAAACCCTGATAGCCCATCGCCTGCGAAAAGCGCACCAGCGTCGAAGGCTGCACATGCGCCAGGGCGGCGATCGACGACACGGTGCCGAACGCGATCTCGTCGGGATATTCGAGCGCGTAGGCCGCGACCTGGGTCAGCCGCTTCGGCAGCTCCGGAGCCCGGCCCGCGATCCGCTCCCGCAAGCCCGGAAAGTCCCTCGGCGGGGGCTCCGGATCAGCCACAAAACACGTCGATTCGGGGCGCAAAATGGTCGAGAAAAGCCGCCAAAAGCGAGGCAAAAGCCGACAAAAAGTCGAGGTTTGGAGACATTCGAGCCGAGACCCCCTTATCCAAGATGTCGTTGGAACAGTATCGCAATTGCACACGACAATGCATCAGATATTCTATACTCGTGGCCACAGGGAAATGGAGGACTGACAGATGGCATCGATCGGTGTTGCGGTGATCGGCACGGGCTTCATGGGCAAGTGTCATGCGATGGCCTGGAGCCATGTGCGGACGGTGTTCGGCGGCGACACCGAAATCCGCATGGAGGTTTTGTGCGATGTCATCCCCGATCTTGATCAGCGCGCCGCCGAGTATGGTTTCAAACGCGCCGTTACGGACTGGAAGGACCTGATCCGCGACAAGTCCGTCGATGCCGTCTCGATCACTACGCCCAACAATTTTCATCGCGAGATGGCGGTGGCGTTCCTCGAAGCGGGCAAGCATGTGTGGTGCGAAAAGCCGATGGCGCTGACCGTCGCCGAGGCCGAGGCCATGACCGTGGCGGCGCGCCAGGCCAAGGGCCGGACGCTGCTGGGCTACAACTACGCCAAGAACCCGGCGCTGCTTCACGCCCGGAAGATGATCGACGACGGTGTCATCGGAACGCTCATGCATTTTCGTGGACAGGTCGACGAGGATTACATGGCATCCGAATCGGTGCCGTGGACGTGGCGTTCGCGCATCGCCACCGGCGGACTGGGCGTGCTGGGCGACCTGACCTGCCATCTGACAAGTCTGGCGCATTTCCTCTTCGGCGAGATTACAAGCGTGTCGGCCGACATCGACACGGTTTACAAGACGCGGAAAGTTCCGGGTACGGACGAATTCCGCGCGGTCGAGAACGAAGACATCGCCCATGCCTGCGTGCGCTTTGCCAACGGCAAGACCGGTGTCATGATGGCAAGCCGCGCCGCAACGGGACGCAAGAGCACGATCCGCCTGGAAATCCACGGCACCCTGGGCATGATCGAATTCGACCAGGAGCGCATGAACGAAGTGCGGCTCTATGTGAACGAAGGGCCGGAGGGCCAGCGCGGCTTCAAGACGATCCTGACCGCGGGCGCGCATCCGCCCTTCGGCAATTTCGTGCCGGCACCGGGCCACCAGCTCGGCTTCAACGAACTGAAGGTGATCGAGTGCAGGCATTTCCTCGACTGCATCGCCAGTGGCAAGGAAACCTTCGTCAATTTCGAGGAGGGATTGAAGATCGAAAAAGTGATCCACGGAATGGCAAGGTCGGCGGCGGAACGGAAATGGGTCGAGGTGGGGTGAACTTTTGTGTAAGGTGAGTACATGAAGCCGTCTGCTTCCTTTGAGTTGGCTGATGCATTGTATGAAAGTGGTCGGTTTACTGACGCTTTCAACATGTTCGAGGAGCTGTGCAATGATGGTGACGCTTCTTCTTGCTCTAGAGTTGCGATAATGTACGGTGACGGTAAAGGTGTTGAGTATGATTTCGACAAGTCGGTAGAATGGGATCTGCGTGCGTGGGAGCTTGGAAATGAGAGTTCGCTTCACAATTTGGGAGTGACTTACAGAACTCACGGCGCCGCGCGCGAGGCCAGAAAATACTTTGAAAGAGCCATTGCAGCCGGCGACGGCGATGCGTTGTTGGAACTTGCAAAACTGCTTGACGTTAGTGATTTCGAGACGGCCAACGTTCTACGACTGCTTCGCCTTGTGAACGAAAGTGATTCAGTGACCGAAGACTCGCGCGAGGAAGCAAGTTCGCTAATCACTGAGATTGAACGGCGCGGATTGGAGTTGTGACAGCTTCAGTGCTTTCAATGAATTTTTGCGTTTACGGTGACGGCGCATTCAATGATGAACTCCCAAAACCTATCGGCCTTGGCGCTACGCGACAATTGAATGCACTATCACCGTAATTTCTCGCGTGCTCTGACGTGTCTTAGGCTTTTCGCCACACCAGCTAAGTGCCCGAGCTGCAAGTAGGTGATGCCAGGTAATCGTTGATCGTGATGAAGGCTTGCCCTCACCTTCCCGTCATGCTGCCACATGCCGGGCCCCTTCCTCTCCCGCTTTGCGGTAGAGGGGAAGGTATTACCCCTCGTCAAAACCTCTGCTTCTGCGCGACGGGCCGGACACCGGTGGGCGGCGGCGTCCTGGATCGTTGCCGCCCTCGCCGGTGAGCGCGCGGCGCAATCTGCGGAGGATGACGCTGCGGGCTCGCTCATCCGGCGCCTTGGCCACTTCCTGATTGAGGTCGAGGACCAGCTCGGCCAGATCGTTGTGCCAATCCATCCGCGCCACCATGACGGGATCGATGCGCGGATGGCTTTCGGAGACCAGCAGCGCGCAGGCCTCGCCTGTCAATTCATAAACATCATCGAGGCTGGGCCGGATGATGCAGTCGTCGGGCACCGCCATGCCGGTGATATCGGCGGCGAGCGCCAACTGGCCTTCTTCTTCGCCATGGGTGAGAAAAATCGAGCGCCGGATCGGCAGACGCTCCTTCAGCCATTGTACCAGTTCCGGTCCATCGGCATGGCCCGAATAGTCCTCGATGGTGCGGATCGCCGCCATCACCTTGACTTCTTCGCCCATGATTTTCACCCGCGTCGCACCTTCCTGCAGGATGCGGCCAAGCGAGCCCTCTGCCTGGAATCCGACCAGAAGCACCGTCGTGCTGGCTTCCCACAGATGATTTTTCAGGTGATGCCGGATGCGGCCTGCCTCGCACATGCCGCTCGCCGCGACGATGATGCGGAAGCCCGTGAACCGCGCCAGAGCCTTGCTTTCCTCGACACTTTCCGTGGCCTTGACGAAATCGGAGTGAAAGGCCCGGTACAGGGCATCGCCATTTTGCAGCGATTTCGAGTATTTCGAAAAGATGGCCGTGGCCTTGCTCGCCAAGGGCGAGTCGATGAAGATATTGGTATGCGGAACCTTTGCCTGTTCCATCAGCGTGACGAGATCGGTCACCACTTCCTGGGTGCGCTCGACCGCGAATGAAGGAATGAGCAGCGCGCCTTTGCGCACTGCCGCCGCGTTGATTTCAGCGGCCAGCAGTTCGCGCCGCTTTTCGTCGGTGCGCTCGAAGCGGTCACGCCCGCCATAGGTCGATTCGCAGATGACATAGTCGAAGCCCTGCGGCGCTTCCGGGTCGCGTTCCAGCAGTTTCGAATCGGGACCGATGTCGCCGGAGAACAGGATGCGCAACGGCTTCTCCCCATCGCGCGTGGCTTCGACCTCGATCGATGCGGACCCCAGCAGATGACCGGCGTTCCAGAACCGGCAGCGGATACCGGGCGCCGGTTCAAACCACGTCTCGTAGGCAACCGCTACGAATTGCTCGAGCGACTTCACCGCGTCCGCGGCCGTGTACATGGGTTCGACCTCAGCGATGCCGCGCTTGCGGTTGCGCTCGTTGAGCTGGCGCACATCGGCTTCCTGGATGAAGCCAGAATCGGGCAGCATGACGCTGCAGAGATCGACGGTCGGATGGGTGCAGTGGATACGCCCCCCGTATCCGCCCTTTACCAGTTTCGGAATGAGGCCCGTGTGGTCGATATGCGCGTGGGTGAGGACGACGGCGCTCAGGCCGGCGGGCTGAAAGGGAAAGGCGCGGTAGTTAAGCTCGCGCTCGGTTTTGGAGCCCTGGAACATGCCGCAATCGAAAAGCACGCGGGATGATCCCACTTCGAGAAGGTAGCAGGACCCGGTGACGGTGCGGGCCGCGCCGTGAAAGGTGAGGCGGATGGGCAATGGCTTACTCCTCTGGAATTTTCAGGCCGCGGCGCAGCAGTTCGGCCCAGGCTTCGGCCGGCGCATCGGCAAAACCGAACAGATTGAGATCGTGGGGGTGGATCATCCGCGTCTTGGCGAAATGGTCGAAATTGATAGCGCTGCGCCAGAACTGCGAGTCGTAGAGCACGACGGGCAACTGGTCCATCATCTTGCCGGTCTGGCGCAATGTCAGGATCTCGAACAGTTCATCAAGGGTGCCGAAGCCACCGGGGAACACCACGAGTGCTGCCGCCCGCATGGCGAAGTGCATCTTGCGCATGGCGAAATAGTGGAAACGGAAGGTGAGGTCGGGCGTCGAATAGGCGTTGGGCTCCTGCTCAAGCGGCAGGGTGATGTTGAAGCCGATGGAAGGGGCGCCCGCGTCATGGGCGCCGCGATTGGCCGCTTCCATGATGCCGGGACCACCGCCGGTGGCGATGACGTTGGAGCGCGGCGGCTTGTGATCGAGCTTGGCGCCGCCTTTCTCCGAACAAAGCCTGGCGAATTCCCGCGCCGATTCGTACCAGCCGGAGCCGTCGTCCAGCCGGACCCGCGCGGAGCCGAACACCACCACTGTACTGGCCACGCCCCAGGCGCGCAGATGCTCCTCGGCCTTCTGATATTCGAGCTGAAATCGCAAGCCCCGCGTCGTGTCGCCGAGCAGGAAGTCCTGGTCGAGCGCCGGCAGGCGGAAGGCCGGGGCCGCCATCTGCGCGCTGTTGTCGGCGGCGTCATTCACGATTATGGAGTTTCCTTGTGCAGTTCAAACGGCGATAGGCCCATGGCCCCTTGCAATCAAGGGGCGCCTCAACCACCCTCGCGCGGCAGGAGATATCCAATGGCAAACGGCAAATCCTTTTCCACGAAATTTCAGGTGAGGCCGGGCAAGACCTTCACGCTGGCCAAGAGCGATCCCAAAGGCGACGGGATATTTAACGACAAGGCGGAGACGAAAGCCCAGATAGGCAAGGACGCCGAAGCCATCGACGAGTTGCAGAACCGGCTTTACGCCGAAGGCAAGCGTGCTTTGCTCGTCATCCTGCAGGGCATCGATTCCTCCGGCAAAGACGGCACGGTGCGCGCCGTCTTCAACCCGTGCGGACCGATCGGCGTCACCGTCACCTCGTTCAAGGCGCCGAACACCGAGGAACTGTCGCACGACTATCTCTGGCGCGTGCACAACGCCTGTCCGCCACGCGGCCTCATCGGCATCTTCAATCGCTCGCAATACGAGGATGTGCTGGTGGTGAAAGTGCGGAAATTCGCCAGTCCGGACGCCATCGAGAAGCGTTACGACGAGATCAATCAGTTCGAGAAGCAACTGAGCCAGAACGGCACCCACATTCTGAAATTCATGCTTAATATATCGAAGGAAGAACAGGGCAAGCGCCTGCGGGAGCGCGTTGAAATGCCCGACAAGCGCTGGAAATTCAATCCCGACGACCTCGAGGATCGCAAGCTCTGGGACGAATACATGGCGGCCTATGAGACGGCAATCGAGCGTTGCTCGACCGAACACGCGCCCTGGCACATCATCCCCGCCGACCGCAACTGGGTGCGAAATGCCATCGTGGCCCGGATCGTCCGGGACAAGATGGAAGAGATGAATCCGCAATATCCCGAACCCAAGGGCTGGGATCCGAAGACGATCGAGATCGTATGACGGGCGTTTCCGCTCTTCCATGAAACATTTCGATGTGGTGATCGTCGGAGGAGGCGTGGTCGGCAGCGCCACGGCATTCTATCTGCGGAAGCTTGGTTTCGAAGGCTCGATCGCGATCGTGGAGAAGGATACGAGCTACCAGTATTCCTGCACCGCGCGCTCCGCCGGCGGCTTGCGCCAGCAGTTTTCGACGCCGGAGAATATCGAGCTGTCGAAATTTGGTCTGCGCCTCATCCGCGACCTCAAAACCGAGTTTGGCGCCGACGCGGATGTCGGATTCCGGGAGCAGGGCTATCTCATCCTGGCAACGGCCGAAGGTGTACCGGTGCTGGAGGAAAATCACCGGCTGCAAAGCCAGCATGGCGCCGACAATACGATACTGGCGGGCGGCGACCTCGAGCGGCGCTTTTCATGGCTCAATGGTGAAGGCCTTGCGGCCGGTTGTTTCGGCTTGAGCGGCGAGGGATGGCTTGATCCATATTCTCTGATGACGCTGTTTCGAAAGCGTGCCCTGGCACAAGGTGCACTTCTCGTGAACGCGGATATCACCGCCATTGAGCTTTCGCATGACAGGGTCGTGGCGCTAACGCTGGGCGATGGCGAAAGCATTGAATGCGGTCACCTGGTGAACGCGGCCGGCGCCGGTGCCGGAGCCGTGGCTGGCTTTGCCGGCATTACTCTCCCCGTCGGTCCCCGCAAGCGCTACGTCTATGTTCTCGATTGCCCGGCGGCGAGCGAGGATTTGCATCTGGGTCCGCTCACCGTCGATCCCTCCGGCGTCTATTTCCGGCCGGAGGGCAAGCATTTCATCTGCGGTCTTTCCCCGGACGAGCATGAGGAGCCGCAAGTGATGGACTGGGACGTCGATTACGGCTGGTTCGAGGATCGCATCTGGCCGGTGCTGGCGGAACGCGTTCCGGCTTTCGAGGCGATCAAGGTGGTGAATGCCTGGGTCGGGCACTACGACTACAATGCGCTGGACCAGAACGCCGTTCTGGGGCGCCACACGGCGATCGAGAATTTCTACTTCGCCAACGGTTTTTCCGGTCACGGGCTGCAACAGGGACCGGGTGCCGGCAACGCCATTGCCGAATTGATCGTCCATGGTGAGTATCGGGCAACCGACCTGACGCGCCTGGGCTTCGAGCGCATCCTGCGCAATGCGCCGCTGTTTGAAAGGAACGTGATCTGATGCGGATTCTGGCGATCTCGTCGCAGGTGGCTTATGGGCCCGTCGGCAACAGTGCCGCGGTGCCGGCGTTGCAGGCCACGGGCGACGAGGTGATCGCGATACCGACCGTCATACTTTCCAACCAGCCGGAGCATGGCAAACCGGCCGGATTGCGGATGCCTGCGGCGGACCTTGCAAGCATTCTCGGCACGCTCGATGACATGGGCGTATTGGAGGGCTGCGATGCGGTGTTCACCGGTTATTTTGTGAGCAATGACCAAATCCATGGCGTGGCCCGCGCCATCCGCCGCATGAAAGCCGCCAAACCCGATCTCGTTGTGCTGGTCGATCCGATCATCGGCGATGGATCGGAACTTTATGTGCCGCTTCCCGTGGCGGACGCCATCCGCGACGAATTGCTCCCCCTTGCCACCATCGCAACACCCAATCGCTTTGAGCTGGCCTGGTTGAGCGGGTCCGATGTCACGAATGCCAGTGATGCCATCACGGCCGCGCGTACGCTGCCCGTGGCCGAAGTACTGGCGACGTCGATCCCGGCTGGCAGAGGACGGCTTGCCACGCTTGCCATCACGCGAGACAAAGTGAGCGAGGAGATCACCGCCGTTCTGGAAAACGTACCCCATGGCACGGGCGATTTTCTGGCCGGCATGTATCTGTCGCATCGCCTTCGGCACAGCCCGGACGTCGCACTTCCGCGCGCCATGGAAATGCTGGGACGCGCCATTCGACGGAGCATTGGCAGCCTCAATCTCGATGTGGCGGGCGCCCTCAGCGAAGGATCGAGATCATCATGAGTATCGACCGTGCAAGCATTTCCGCTGCGGCAGGGCTGATCGCACCCTATGTGCGCCGCACCCCGGTGATGGACATCGCCGTCAACGGCCAGCCGGTTCTGCTCAAGCTTGAGCAATTGCAGCATTCGGGAAGCTTCAAGGCCCGCGGCGCCTTCAACAATCTAGTGGGCGGCAAAGTGGGTCCCGCTGGCGTGGCCGCCGCATCGGGCGGAAATCACGGCGCCGCGGTGGCCTTCGCGGCGCGGGCACTGGGTCACAAAGCCAGGATATTCGTGCCCGAAATTTCCTCGCCTGCGAAAGTCAGACGCATCGCGTCCTACGGTGCTGAAATCGTACAGCAGGGAAAGACCTATTACGAGGCGCTGGCCTTGTGCGAAGCCCACATTCAGGAGACAGGTGCTGTCAGCGTCCACGCCTATGACAGTGAACCTACACTGCAGGGGCAGGGCACGCTTGGCCGCGAGCTGGGGGAGCAGGCGCCGCAACTCGACACGCTGCTTGTGGCCGTGGGCGGCGGGGGCCTCATCGGCGGAATCGCGGCCTGGTATGGCGGACGAATCCGGATCGTCGCGGTCGAGCCCCAAACCTGCAACACGCTGCATGCGGCCTTTGCCGCGAATGATAGGGTGGCGGTCCAGCCTTCCGGCATTGCGGTGGATTCACTCGGCGCCAGCATGGTGGGAACGCTGATGTTCCCCATTGCGCGTGACCATGTCGAGCGGGTTGTACTGGTCAACGACGCGGCAATCGGCGACGCCCAGCGCTTCCTCTGGCACAACGCGCAGATCGTGACGGAGCCGGGCGGGGCGACAGCCTTCGCGGGCCTCCTGTCGGGTGCTTACCGGCCGGAGCGGGGCGAGCGGGTGGGCATTGTGGTGTGCGGCGCCAATACCACGATGGAGGCGTTCGGTGGACTTTTCAGCCAGCCCGCCGCCGTGCAATTGTAGAACCATGACCAGCAAATCCAACCTTGCCATCAATCCGCAGCGGCTGTGGGACCAGCTCATGGAAACGGCGCGCTTCGGCGCAACACCCAAGGGCGGCATCAAGCGCCTCACCGTTTCGGACGAGGACAAGCGCGTGCGCGACTGGTTCAAGGCCGAATGCGAGGCGCTGGGCTGCCAGGTCGTGATCGATCGCTGTGGCAACATGTTTGCCACGCGCGCCGGGAAACGAAGCGATCTGTTGCCGATCGCCATGGGTTCGCATCTCGACACGCAGCCGACGGGCGGCAAGTTCGACGGGGTGCTGGGCGTATTGGGAGCGCTTGAAGCGCTCCGCACCATGGTGGACCTTGGCTACGAAACCAATGCGCCGGTGATGATCGTCAACTGGACCAACGAGGAAGGCTCGCGTTTCGCGCCCGCGATGCTGTGCTCGGGCGTCTATGCCGGCGTTTTTACCGAGGACTACGCCTACGCCCGCGAGGATCGCGATGGCGTCAAATTCGGCGATGAACTGCGGCGCATCGGTTATCGCGGCGACGAGCCGGTGGGCGGGGTGAAGTTTCAGGCGATGTTCGAGCTGCACATCGAGCAGGGGCCGATCCTCGAAGCGGAAGAGAAAATGATCGGCGTTGTCACCGGCGTGCAAGGCATGCGCTGGTACGAGGTGACGGTGCGGGGACAGGAAAGTCACACCGGTGCGACCCCCATGGGGCTCAGGCGCAATGCACTGCTGGGTGCTGCCCGCATGATCGAGGCAATCCATCAGGTGGGCATGGCGCATCTGCCCGGTGTGGCCTCCGTGGGGCTGATCGAGAACCGGCCGAACAGCCGCAACGTGGTGCCGGGCGAAGTATTCTTCACTGTCGACCTGCGTCATCCCGATGAGACCGTGCTCGATGCAATGGAGGCCGCGTATCGGGCGGCATTGCCGAAGATCGCATCGGAATTGACCCTTGAGCTTGACGAAAAACGCATCTGGAAATCGCCGGCGGTGAAATTCGCGGCCGATTTGATTGCATGCGTGCGCCATGGCGCGGCGCAAGCGGGGTTCTCCACCCGCGACATGGCAAGCGGGGCGGGACATGACGCCGCCTATATCGCGCGCGTCGCGCCCACCACCATGATATTCGTTCCCTGTCTCGGCGGAATTTCGCACAATGAGGCGGAATCGACGCGGCTCGATGAATGCGCCGCGGGATCGCAGGTGCTGCTCAACGCGGTACTCGATTACGACCGGAAATTCGCTTGAGAGATGTGGCGGCGCGGGCGCGCGACATCGCGCTGACGCTCACCTCCTGGGCCTCGGTGACGGGGACGGAGGGCGAAGCGCTGTTCGCGGCGAAGCTGGCCGCATACCTGACCGGTTTCGATGAGGTGTGGGCCATCCCCGTTGCCGATGGTGCCGCGGGACGGAGCAATGTGTGGGCCCTCAAGCGCGGGCGTAACCGCGCCACGATTGTTCTGACCGGACATTTCGATGTGGTGCCGGTCGACGGTTACGGTACGCTCCGGCCTTTGGCCTTCGACCCCGAACGCCTGCTGCCGGAATTGATTAACCGCTTGCACGCCACCGGCGAAAGCCCGCTGGCCCTGGCCGATTTCGACAGTGGCGAATTCCTCCCCGGGCGCGGACTGCTCGACATGAAGGCGGGACTGGCGGCGGGACTGGCGGCGATCGAGGCCTATGATGGTCCTGCCAACCTGCTGTTCCTGGCGGTGTGCGACGAGGAGAACCGCTCTGCCGGCGCCCGCAGCGCGGCACCGCAACTGGCGGAGATCGCGACACAGCTGGGGCTCGACATTGTCCTGGTTATCAATCTCGACGCCATTTCGGATCAGGGCGATGGAGCGGCGGGCCGCGTGATGGCGCTGGGCTCGATTGGCAAGCAATTGCTGACGGCCTTCGTGATGGGCCGCGAAACCCACGCCTGTTTCCCGCGCGATGGCGTCAATGCGGCCTATCTCGCGGCCGAACTGGTGAGTGAATTCGAGCTGGCACACGAACTGTCGGAAACGACCGGCGAGGAGATCGCAGCACCACCCACGGCACTTGCCGCGAAAGATCTGAAATCGGGCTACAACGTGACGACGCCGGCTGAGGCCTGGGTCTATTGGAACACGCTGCAGCACCGGCGCGGTGCGGCGGAGGTGCTGGAGATCGGCATGGCATTGGCGAGGCGCGCCATGGCGCGAGCGGCGACGCGCGTGGGCTCCGCCATTCCGGTGATGACCTATGCCGAACTGGCGGGCCCCGCTCCGAGCGCACCGGAAGAAGCCGGGATGCTGCATCTCGATTTTCCCGAGCGATCGAGACTGCTGACTCAGAGGGCTTGGGCCAGATCGGGATTGCCCGGCCCCGCGATTGTGCTCGGCATCGGATCGATCCCTTACCCGGCCGTCACCCTTGACGATCCGGGACTGGAGCGCGTGCTGAGAGACTGCGCCAGTCAATTTGGGCTGGGCATCGTGCAATACTTCCCCGGAATTTCCGACATGAGCTTTTTCGGTCGCGGTCCCGCGGCAGGGTCGCCCGGGAATGCGCCGCTCGCTGGCGTCGGATTCAACATGCCGGAGCCCGCAGGGTACCCCTGCATCAATATCGGGCCGTGGGGACGCGACTATCATCATATGCTGGAGCGCCTGCATGCGCCCTATGCGTTCGACGCACTGCCCAGGATTCTGCTGGCGGCGATTGATGCCGTTTTGAAAGCGCGCTAGACAGCCCTTCCGTTCAACAGGAGATCGTCATGGCCCTTACCCGCATCGGCGCCGGCAAACGCATGAGCAATGCCGTCATCCATCACGGCAAGATCTATCTTTCCGGCTATGTGCCCGAGAAGGCCAAGGGGAAATCGGTAAAGGAGCAGACGCGCGACATCCTGCAGCAGATCGATGAGACGCTGCGCGAGGCCGGCACCGACAAGACGATGATCATCAAGGCCAATATCTGGCTGACCGACATCAAGACATGGGCTGAGATGAATGAGGCCTGGGACGCCTGGGTTGTGCCGGGGCAGGCTCCGGCGCGCGCCACCGTCGAGGCCAAGCTCGCAGCACCCGGTCTCGATGTCGAGATCATGGTGGAAGCAGCGCTCTGACCGATGAAAGCCCTGGTGCTGGGGGCGGGGATCGTCGGGATCACCACGGCCTATGAACTGAACCGCGACGGCTTCGATGTCACCGTCATAGACCGCGAAGCCGAGCCCGCTACCTTTACCAGTTTTTCCAATGCCGGACTGTTGGCGCCGGGTCACGCCTATGCCTGGTCGTCGCCCGCAGCACCCGGCATTCTGCTGCGCTCACTGTGGCGGGGCGATCAGGCGCTGCGTCTCAAGCTGAGTGCGGACCCCCGCTTCTGGCGCTGGATGCGGCATTTCTGGAACGAATGCACGGTGGAGCGCGCCCGCCACAACACCACCGCCAAGGTGAAACTGTGCCTCTACTCGCAGCGTGTTTTTCACGAAACGGTCGCGCGCACCCAGGTGAAATATGACGGCCGCGCCGGCGGCTTGCTGTATCTCTATCGAAGCCCCAAAGCGCTGGGGGCGGCGGCGGAGAAATCCAAAATTCTCTCCGACAACGGGTGTGAAATTCACGTCCTCGATGCCGACGGCGCGGCAAAGGCCGATCCCGCTTTGGCACCCGTCAAATCCGCAATCGCGGGTGCTATCTTCGCACCCAATGACGAGAGCGGCGATTGCCGGCTGTTCACGCGCAACATGGCGGACTGGCTGAAGGCCCGGGGCGTCCGGTTCCGGTTTTCCACCACGGTCATGGGGTTCGACTTGGGTGGGGGCCGGATCGAGGCGGTGCGCACCGACGAAGGCGTGGAGAAAGCCGATGTCGTCGTGCTGTGCCTCGGTGTCTACAGCCCGCATCTGGCCCGCCAGCTTGGCCATGACCTGCCGATCTATCCGGTCAAGGGCTATGCTTTCACGGCACCGGTGGCGGGCCGCAACAACCCGCCCTCGATCGGCGGCGTCGATGAAGAAACGCTCGTTGCCTACGCGCCCTATGGCGACCGGATCAGGGTGACCGGCACGGCCGAATTCACCGGCTACGGAACGGCGCATGCGGCGAAGGATTTCGTCACCATGCTTGCCACCATGAAGACCTTGTTTCCCGACGGGGCCGATTGGTCAAAGGCCGAATACTGGGCGGGTCTGCGACCGATGACCCCGCAGGGCACGCCGATTCTGGGCCGGTCGCGCTATAACAATCTGTGGTTCAATACCGGCCAGGGACACATGGGCTGGACCATGAGCCACGGCGCCGCACGCCTGACCGCCGACCTCATAGCGGGAAAACCACCGGCACTGGCCGTCGAAAGCATAACTGCCCCAGCGTCATAGGCGCCTCATTCTCGCCTCATCCGGCCCTATTGCTCCCGCTGCAACAAAAACAGGGGTCGTAATGAATTTCAAGTATGTGAGTTTCGTGGCCGGACTGGCCTTGGGCATCGCCGGAATGGCGGAAATTTCGCAAGCCAAATCGGTCACCGGCATGGCTTCTTATTACAAGCATGGTTCGCGCACCGCCAATGGCGAGCGATTTAATCCCAACGGCCTGACGGCAGCGCACCGCAATCTGCCCTTTGGCACCAAAGTCAGGGTGACCAATGTCAAAACCGGAAAATCCGTCGTGGTCCGGATCAACGATCGCGGACCCTTCATCAAGAACCGCGTGATCGACTTGAGCCTCGGCGCCGCCAGGCTTGTCGGCCTCACCCGCTCAGGGGTGGCCAAGGTGAACTTCATCGTGATGGATTGAAGTCGGCGGCGGTGGAGCATTCCTTGCCGGAATTTTCCACCGCCACGCAGACATCAGAAGACATGGTAGCGCGGCTCCAGGCCTTTCGAACGCTGGGCCTCCAGGGCTGAGCGAAGCTCGGTCCTGATCCGCTGGATTTCGCGCGGGTCGCGTTGCTCGACAGGGTGTGATCGGCGCTTGAACGGGAACGCGCGCGCCAGTTCCCTGGCCGACGCGATCGTTGGAAACAACAAATCGAACTTGAGCGAGAACATAAGTGATCTCCTTCGCCATAAGCAGGATGCCTGCTTGCGATGACAATTTGACAAATCGGCTGTGCGCCCCCGCGCATGAACAGGCGCGAAGATGCTGGAACCGTTGACGAGGTGTGGATGTGGGCGGGATGCGCCTAAGGCGCTGTGTACGCTAACCGCTCAAGGCCCCGGGGCCTAGCGGTCCCGGAAATCAGCAGCGCGTAAAATTCCTTACCATGGCTGACTCCTTTTCAAGTTGGCGTAAGCGCGGCACATAACAGAATTTATGCAGAAAGAAAAGAGGGTTCTTAAAAATTTGTAATGCAAGTGCTGCGGCGGCAGCACTTCAGGTGAAGAGTTGCGTCATCACCACGGAAAGCCGGCGCGCGAAGGCAGCGGGATCGGCGACGGGTTCGCCCTCGAGAATGACGGCCTGATCCAGCAGGAGTTGCGCCGCTTCATCGATCGCCGCCGCGCCCTTGTCCTGCAGCGTTTTCGCCAGTGCTGCGATGAGCGGGTGCCCCGCATTGATCTCAAGTACCGGCGCGCTGACCTGCACCGACGCATCTTTCTGCCGCGACAGGATTTTTTCCAGCGTGCGGTCCATCATGCCGTCGGCGACAAGGCACACCGCGCTGTCGGTTAGCCGCTGCGACTTCCGCACATCCTTGACCCTCGAGCCCAGCGATTGCTTGAGGGCTGCGATGAGCGTGGCCGTTGCGGTTTCGTCGCCCGTTTGGCTATTCGTTTCATCCTTGGGCTTGATGAGATCGAGATCGGCGCTGCCCTGGGACGCCGATTTGAACGGCTTGCCCTCGAAACCCATCGCGGTCCTGACCCAGAACGAATCGACGGCGTCGCTCAGCAACAGGACTTCGACATCGCGCGCCTTGTAGCCTTCGAGCTGCGGGCTCGACGCGGTTTTCGCCGCGTCCTCGCCGGTCAAATAATAGATGGCCGTCTGGTTTTCCTTCAGTCCGGCGATATAATCCTTGAGCGTCACGGCGTCGGACTTGGTCGAGCGGAAGCGCGCGATGTCGTAGATCTGATCGCGGCGCTCCATGTCTTCATAGATCCCTTCCTTGATGACGGGCCCGAAATTTTCCCATATCTTGCCAAAACCCGCGGCATCCGATTCGGACGATTTCTTGAGTTCCGCCAGCACCTTGTTGGTGACCGCCTTGCGAATCGCCGCGACTTGCGGATTGTTCTGCAGCATCTCGCGCGAAATGTTCAACGGCATGTCCTCGCTGTCGACGATACCACTGACGAAACGCAGGAACGGTGGCAACAATTCGACATCGTCGGCGATATACACGCGCTTGACATAGAGCTTCTGGCGTCCGCGCCGCCCCGGGTCATAGAGATCGAACGGCTTCTCGCCGGGAACAAACAGCAACACCGTGTATTCGTGGCGGCCTTCGGCGCGGTAGTGCAGCGTAAGTGCCGGATCGCTGTAACTGCCGGTGAGGTGGCCGAAGAACTCCTTGTACTGCTCCGGCGTGATGTCGGCTTTGGGCCTCGTCCAGATTGCGTTGGCCGCATTGATCTGGCGTGAAGTCGAGGCCTCGACGTGAAGCATGATCGGATGCGCGATGTGATCGCTATAGGCGCGCACCACGCTTTCGGTCTTCCAGTCTTCAAGAAATTCCGCCGCATCATCCTTGAGATGAAGGGTGATCGCGGTTCCCCGCGCCTTGGCGGCAGCGGGAGCCAGCGTGAAGCTTCCGGTTCCTTCCGACGACCATTGATGGGCCTCGCCGCTTCCGGCCCGCATCGAGACCACATCGACTTTCGAGGCGACGATAAAGGCCGAATAGAAACCGATGCCGAACTGTCCGATGAGATTGACATCGGCCTTGGTCTTGCGCGCGTTCTCGACGAAGGCGAGCGTGCCGGATTTGGCGATGGTACCCAGATTGTCGATGAGTTCGTCGCGCGTCATGCCGATGCCGTTGTCGGCGATGGTGAGCGTTTTCGCCTTCTTGTCGGCCGAGATCGTGATCTTCAGGTCGGGATCGTCGCCCAGAAGTTCTGGAGCGGCAATCGCCTCGTAGCGCAGCTTGTCGAGCGCGTCGGCGGCGTTCGAGATCAGTTCGCGCAGAAAAACATCCCGGTCGGAATAGACCGAGTGCACCATGAGATGCAGCAGCCGCGCCACTTCAGCCTGGAATTCATGCGTTTGGGGCGCATCCGCATCGGTCTTTTTGGTCGCCGCCTTGGCCATCATTTCCTCGTCAACAAACTACTTCCGACAGCCATATCGGATTTGCCAGTGTCGGGGTCAAGAGGCGGAAAGAGCCTCAACGGCGACGGTTTTGGGTGCATCCTTCAATGCCTCCCCGGCGCAGAACGCCACGGCTTCGGCGAGCGAATTGACCGTATCGGGAACGATGCCGGAAATTTCCGCGAGCTGGATATTGCCTTCTTCGTGCTTCCAGAAGCCGCCGAGAAACCGGGCATGCGGAAGAATGCGCCTGAGCCGCCGGACCAGAAATTTGAGATAGGCACCGCGATGGTCGATATCGATCATTGAAATGATGACCAGCTTCGTGCCGTTGATTTCGCTGCCGGCAAGATTGGCGGCCGAGACATTGGCCATGGTCAGGATCTTCGGCTCGAAACCTCGATGCCGAAGAAGTTCGGCGATGATCGTGGCGCCGAGCTCGTCCAGCGCCGATTGGCCGGCAACGCAGGTGATGGCACCGGGTTCGCGCCATTCCGGCGAAATTTCGGGCATCGCTTCCGCAGCCTCGCCGTCGACCCCGAATACGTGGTCCGGCAGCGTCTCGATCATGGCGCGCGCCGTCTCGCTGATGTCTGGAAGCCGCGACGGTTCGAGTTTTTTCAGGTTGGCGTCGGTCTGCGCCAGGCGCAAGCCTTCCATCACCACATCGTCATAGTAATCGACGAGAGTCATATCCTTGAGCAGGCTTTCGGCCTGTTCCGCCGCCTCGTGCGGGTCGCCCGCCAGCATCCGCTGGTAGAAACTCTCGGCCGGCGTCAACGCCGGCGTATCGCCAAGCAGCACGTGGAGGAAGTTCAGCCCTTCCACATGGCGGCCGAGGACGACCAGAACCGCCGTCAGCGGCACTGCGATCAGCAGTCCGATCGGGCCCCACAGCAGCGTCCAGAACGCCGCCGCCAAAAGGATTGCAAGTGCCGACAGCCCGGTGGATGAGCTCTGCAGCAGGGGTTCGACGATCAGGTTCATGATGCCTTCGGCCACGAGATAAAGCCCGATGACGGAAATGAGCATGACCCAGCCGGGATCCACGGCCGCGGCCAGAACGACGGGTATGGCTGCGGCGATGAACACGCCGACCATCGGCATGAAGCGCATCAGCGTGGCGAGGATTCCCCACAGGATGGGATTGGGGATGCCGATAACCCAGAGGCCCAGTCCGATCGCCACCCCGAAGCCGGTGTTCATCAGGACCAATGTCAGGAAATAGGCACTGAGCCTTCGGGCTGCGTCGTCGAGGGCGGTCGTCGTGCGCTCGAGATCGTGGGTGCCGATCAGACGAATCGCCCGGTCGCGTACATCCTTTTGCTGGATCAGCAGGAACACGACGAAGACGATGATGATGCCGACGGTGGCGAGAGGCGACAATGCGACGCCGATGATCGTGGTGATCTGCTCGACCGCGGTGGGCGGCGGCGGATGCACTTCAACCGGGATGGGCCGCGGGCTGGCACCTTCGCTGAGCCCCGGACCGGAAGCGGGCGGCGGCTGGGCCGCCTGATCCTTTTCGAGCTCCTCCTGCAATTTGCGCAACGTATCGCCGGCGCGCTCGAAGGCGCCTCCCTCTCCGCCGGTGAAATGGCTAATCGCCTTGACCTTCAGCTGCAGCGCCGACTGGTAGCGCGGCAGGCTGCTGCCCAGTTCGGTCACCTGCGTCGTCACCACCGCGCCCACGAAGAAAATGACGACGAATGCCAGAACCACCGTGGCAATCACCGCCAGCACATGGGGTACGCGGCGGCGCCGGAGAAAACGCACCACCGGCGACAGCGAGAATGCCAGCAACACGGAAATCGCCAGCGGCACGAAAAGCTCGCTGCCGAATTTCAGCGCGGCGATGACAATGACGCCGATCACCGCTTTTTCCAGCACCGTTCCGGGCGCGGCGGCAGTCGACAGGATGGGCTGCCGGAAAGGGACGATGGCTGGCACGGGTGGTCCTTGAGGCGGGAGTTTAATCAACGGTATACGATTTCAGCCCAATCACGAAACAGAAACGGCCGGGAACATTCCCGGCCGCTCTGACACAATGCAACAATTCATCTCCAGGGAGATGGCGGTCTGGCCAAATCTTGCTCCGGGGGGCTGGGGGGCTGAAATTCCGGTAGGCAAGACGTTGTCCCGACCATTGTGGGCAACGATTGGGATAGTTGCCCCCGACCGAGGCGAGACATTGATCGGATTGCGGCGGAAAGAAGATTTAGGGATTTCGCGGCCTTGCCACTGCGGTGCTTCCGGTTCATCATCAGCGGGCGTTTTTCTGGACACTGCATGTGGACGAAACCGACCCGATAATTCCTTTCCGGTCTGGGGCGACTGGCCTCCAGCCGGATAGCACGTCAGCCAGACCGGGAACCAACCGGCGCGCCGGACAGATCGCCTTCGACAGGAAGGAGCTCGGCGTTATTCTGGGGCTCTACGGCACGATGGTCGCGGCCGGCGAATGGCGCGATTACGCGATGGATTTCAGCCGCGACAAGGCGACCTTCTCGGTTTTCCGGCGAGCCAGCGAAGTACCGCTTTACCGCATCGTCAAGGATCCGGCTTTGGCCCGCAAGCAGGGGCTTTACTCCGTCATTGCCCAGGGCGGGCTGATCCTCAAGCGTGGCCAGGATCTGGCACAGGTTCTGCGCGTGCTGGCGCGCCAGCCAAAGCTTTCATCTGTGTGAAAAAAAACATGCCCGGCGCTGTGGCCGGGCATTGCATTCACGGGTGCGGGCTTAGTCGCGGTTGCCGAATATCCGCAGCAGCATCAGGAACAGATTGATGAAGTCCAGGTAGAGCGACAGCGCACCCATCACGACCTTGCGGGCGCCGACGGTGCCGTCGTCATACGGGCTGTACATCTCCTTGATCTTTTGCGTGTCATAGGCGGTGAGGCCGGCGAACACCAGCACGCCGATCACCGAGATGATCCAGTCGAGCCCGCTCGACTTGAGGAAGATGTTGACCAGGCTCGCGATGATGATGCCGAACAGGCCCATGATCAGGAACGAGCCCATCGCCGACAGGTCGCGCTGCGTGGTGTAGCCATAGAGGCTCAACGCGCCGAACGAAGCTGCCGAGATGAAGAACACCCGCGTGACCGATGCCCCGGTGTACGTCACGAGAACTGGAGCCAGGGTGACACCAAGTAGCGCCGCGTAGAACGCAAACAGCGCTGCCGCG
>JANLYR010000250.1:0-2835 GCA_031365765.1 Hyphomicrobiales bacterium
GTTCCATCTGTTTGCCAAATGGATTCGTTCTTAATTCACGCTGGAGAGCGGATTGCCGGGCTACAGCCCTCTGTTCGGCTTCGTTTCTCATAAGCAAGCCAAAAAACAGTCCAATCGCGATCCACTCGCCATAGGCCGGAAGGCCACCGGCCCCTGAAATCCATACCCGAAACAGCGGCAGGATCGGCAGGACCGCGACCCATTCGACTCTCAGATCGAGCATCCATGAGCCCGGTTTTGTCATGATGCGGAAAAGCCAGACGAGCCAGGAGGACACCAGACTGACGTAGAACACGAGAACGAGAAGGAATCCTCCAATTCCCGTGTAAGCCCAGGAGCTCAGGAAGAGATTGTGAATAGGGAGCCCGGCATCGGTTTCGACATAGCCATGGCCGAGCAACATTTGCTCTTCGATCAGCGCCAGCGCCCAATCATATTGCTCGATGCGGCTTTCCGCTGAGTTATCCGTAAACTGGAACACCTCGGCAATCGAATCGAGGGCCGACGAGCCCAGGAGTGTCGCCGCCAGCGCGGCGGCGGCCAGACACATGATCCCAATAGACCAATAGAATATCTCGTTGTAGGACACCGACCGCGCAGCAATGATCCTCACCATGAATGCGGCCAGCATGCTCATCCCTGCGGCAAGCACAACGGAGCGCGCGTTCAGTATGAGGGCGAGGAACAGAACCCCCAAGAGGGCCGCAAGTCCGATCAGATCAATTCCGCGCTTTTGGTGTCCGGCCCTTGCGCAAATGGCGAGCACCAGAAGCGACACCGCGATGGAATTCGTCATTGAGGCGACGAATGTGAGATCGGATCCATTTTCCAGAGAATTGAAGACCGGCCTGAAAAATCCAAAGATCAGTGCCTTGAAGCTCCCCGTCGCGATAAATTCCGCCACCGCGCCAATCAGGCTCTTGCCGATCAGCTGCGCGGAGTATTCGGTAAAGGCGAGATACATCGCAATCCCGATGAGGCCGCCCCACCTGATGACGCCAGCCGGATTTTTCGCGCGCGAAAGATAGGCAGCAACACAGATGAAGCCGGCGATGAACAGCATCTGCCTCACGACCTGGCTGAAGGCTGGCGTTCCCGATACAGCCGGCACCATCACAACCATGTAGGCGACATATGCGATCAGCCATGGCGCACAGCGCACAATCACCTGGAAAACCGAATAGGGTGTGCGAAAGCTCAAGCAGCTCGCCAGGATGAGCGCGAGAAGGCCGATGTGATCAGCTTCGAGCGTAAAGGGACCGATCTCCATAACCCGGACCCAGAAAATGGACAGCAAGGCAAAGCAGAGCAGCATGCCAATTTTCATCGGCAGCTCGAACGACGTGGTTTGGTTTGCGATCCTCATGCAAAGGCCCCTGACCCGACAAGGCGTTCACTTCGCTGGGCAGCCGCTGCCTCGCGGTAAATTGCCATGAGGCGGCTGCCATAGGTTTCGGGATCGATGAAGCTCGAAGCAGTCTTGAAGCTCGACTGGCTGTAACGCGCCACGCGCTCGGGCTCCTTCATGAGTTTCATGCCGGCTATCCATGCTGCGAGGTTGCCCATCTGAACGTGAAGTCCGTCTATGTCTTCCCGCACGAATTCTGCAGCTGCGCTCCGGTCAGCTACCAGAACTGGCAACCCACGCTGCATCGCCTCGATAACGGACATGGGCATGCCCTCGTACCAGAGACTGGGAAAAACCAGGCATCGCGCCTTATTGATCCAATCATTGAGCTGATCTGAATTCAGCCAACCCAACATTTCCGCATCGGGGTTGGCTGCCTTGATCTGGTCGCGGCATTCGCCCTCTCCTGCAAAGACAATCCTCACGCCTGCCTCGCGTGCGGCCCTCGCCGCCAGTTCTCCGCCCTTTTCAGCCGAGAGGCGGCCAATAAACAGAAATACATTATTGTCTTCGGCGGGCGTGCGGCTCTCTGTGGTGCGGGCAATCGGGTTAGGCAGGTGATGAAGCCGCGTATCGGCTGGCAAGTATTTCCGCACTGCGTTGGCCTGCGTGTCAGTGAGATAGATCACGTCCTTCAGATGACGCGGCATCTTTCCGGCAGTCCAGAGTATTGCCTGCCGTGCCACTCTCCAAGCCTTGTGGGCGCGATTGCGTGGATCGCAATTCGCAGCCAAGCAACTCAGGCCAAGCGGAGTGCGCGTACAAATCGATTGTTGATGGTGGTCATAGAACCCACCGTTCGGGCAAGCCAGAAAGAATTCGTGCAAGGTATAAACAAGTGGAATTCCACTGGAAGTCACCACCGGCCCGATGCTTGGTGACAGCGACTTCGCCCAGCCATGGAGGTGAACGACAGTGGTTTCCGGATCAAACCGGGCAAGGAGCTTGCGCAATTCCGAAGCCGCCGTGGTGTTCCACAATCCTCTTAACGCGGAACGTGCGCGGTTTGGATCGCCGAGAAGGTCTGGTTGGTCAAGGCATATGCATTCAATGCCCGCCTCCGTGAGCCGCTGATCAACGGGACCCACACCGCTGAAGACTGTTACTTCAAGACCGCGCTCGCGCAAGGTCAGCGCCGTATCGATAGCCACCTTGGCCTGACCGCCATTTATATAAGCATGATCACAAACGATAACTGCGGACTTCAGGTCAGCCGTCATTGCCGAGCCTCCGCCACCATCTCCGGGATACTGCTCCGCTCTTCGAAGACCGGTTTTTCGGAACATGATCCTTCAAGTTCTGCGAATATCCATCCGTTCAGGCTCTGGACAAACTCCACTTCATCACTCGTCAGCGTATTCTTCCAGTATGTGTTTGTTGCAGATACGCTGCGGCGCCATTCATGCACCCTGGTCTTTCCCCCTGAA
>JANLYR010000241.1:0-4301 GCA_031365765.1 Hyphomicrobiales bacterium
ACCTATAACCGCCTGCCCGATTGCGGGAGACTTTCGCCCACCGTCTATTACGCCCACGGCTATTCGGGCCAGGGCGTGGCGCTGGCGGGGCTCTACGGCAAGCTGATGGCGGAAGCGGTGCGCGGACAGGCCGAGCGCTTCGACCTCATGGCAAAAGTGAAGCACTACCCCTTCCCCGGCGGCCCCCTGCTCCGCACGCCGATGCTGGTCGCCGCGATGATGTATTTCCGGATCAGGGATGCGCTGAGCTGATCCCTGCCCTTGCACCCTTTTGCCAGGCGCGGAGGCACAGATATTCCATGACCAGCGCGGACGCGGCGAGTGCCGTGATCTCGGCGTGGTCGTAAGGGGGCGCGACTTCGACCATATCCATCGCCACAAAGTTCACCGTCGTCAGCTTGCGGATGATCGAGGCCGCCTGATGGTACGAGAGGCCACCGGGAATGGGCGTCCCGGTGCCGGGTGCCACGGAAGGGTCGAGGCAGTCGATGTCGAAAGTCAGGTATACTTTTCCGGTTCCGGCCGCCGAGCATATCGCCTGCGCGATTTCCGCAGATGTCGAATCGTGAATTTCATCGGCATAAAGCATCCTTATGCCGTGTGTTTTTTCCCCCTTGAACACGGTGCGAAGGCCGATCTGCACCGAGCGCGCCGGATCGATCAAACCCTCTTGCAGCGCATAGCCGAACATGGTGCCGTGATCGATGCGGCCACCGTCGTCGGGCTCCATGTCGCGGTGCGCGTCAAAGTGAACTAGCGCCAGAGGTCCGTGTTTTTTCGCATGGGCGCGGAGCAGCGGATAAGAGATGTAATGGTCCCCGCCGAGGGAGACCATCTCGGTTCCCGTCTCGATGATGGCGCTGGCGTGGCGTTCCAGTGTTTCCGAAAACTTCTCCTTGGATCCCCAGTCGAAGAAACAGTCGCCGTAGTCGATGACGGCGAGCGTGTCGAAGGGGTCGAAATTCCACGGCCAGACCGGGCCCCAGGCATTTTCGGCCGAAGCACGTCGGATCGCTTCGGGGCCGAACCGGGCACCGGGGCGGTGTGACGTCGCCTGATCGAACGGAATGCCGGTCACCGCGATATCAACGCCTGCGAGGTCGCGCGTATATTTGCGCCGCATGAAGGAAAGCGCGCCGGCATACGTCGCCTCCCATTCCGTACCTTTGAGTTTGGCGCGGCGGAAGGCGGCGTCGCCCGGAGTCGTGCCGGTCGATTTCATTTCAAGCGACATCACCTACTCCGTCAGAATGATCGAGTCGGCGGGTGACCAATAAACCCAGATCTTCTGCCCACGCTCAACACCGGAGCCTCCTTCGCGCGATTCATTCTGCACATTGATCGAGAGGTCCAGGCCGTCCCGCGCCGCCACGACGATGTGGCTGGTGTCACCGTAGTAAGCGACATCGCGAACCTTTCCTTCGGTCTTGATCAGTTTCGCGCCCTTGGGCTCGGTCTTGCTGATTTTGAGTTTCTCGGGCCTGACCGCGATCGCGACTGTTCCCGCGCAGGGCCTGGTTTCAGCAAAATCAAAACTGCCGAGACCTTTCATTTCGCAGGTCACCGACTTGCCATTGCTCTTTGCCACTTTCGCATCGATCAGATTGACCTTGCCGATAAAGTCCGCGACGAAACGGCTGGCGGGGCGTTCGTAAAGCTCGGCGGGCGTCGCGATTTGCCGCACCGCCCCCTTGTCCATGACGGCGATGCGGCTCGCCATTGACAAAGCTTCATCCTGGTCATGGGTAACAATGATGAAGGTGATGCCGACATTCTCCTGGAGCCTCGTCAGTTCCAGACGCATCTCGTCGCGAAGTTTCGCGTCGAGTGCTGAGAGTGGTTCGTCAAGGAGCAGCACCTTGGGCCGCTTCACCAGAGCCCGGGCAAGCGCCACGCGCTGGCGCTGGCCACCCGACATCTGGTCCGGCTTACGGTTAGCCAGATGCGTCAGCTTGACCATCTCAAGTGCCTCGGCGGTGCGGCGCTTGGTTTCGGCGGCCGGCACGCCCGTCACCTTGAGCCCATAGGCCACATTGGCTTCGACCGTCATGTGCGGGAAGACAGCATAGGACTGGAACACCATGTTGGTCGGGCGCTTGTTGGGCGGCGTGAAGGCCATGTCCTGACCGCCGATGATAATCTGCCCGCTGGTTGGCGTTTCCAGCCCGGAGATTATGCGGAGCAGTGTAGTCTTGCCGCAGCCAGAGGGGCCCAGCAGCGCGAAGAATTCGTTCTGATCGATGTCGAAAGAGACGTTGTCCACCGCCGTGATCCCGCCTGGAAAAGACTTCGTCACATTGCGGAGCGAGATGATCGGTTCTGTCATGGTGAGCCTTCGGCGGAGTGCTGCGGCGATTGGAATTTCATGGCGAGGGCGGTGGCGACGATGGTGATGACAATGAGCACCGTGGAGGCGGCGTTGATCTCCGGCGACACGCCGCGCCGCACCAGCGAATAGACCTTTACCGGAAACGTCACCGTTTCCGGGCCGGAGGTAAAAAATGTGATGACGAAATCATCGAGCGACAAGGTGAAAGCGAGAAGAGCGCCAGCGATGAGGCCGGGTTTCATGAATGGCAAGATGACATTCCAGAAGGTCTGCCATTCGCTGGCGCCCAGGTCCTTGGACGCCTCTTCAAGCTGGCGGTTGAAGCCGACTAGACGGGATCGCACGACCACGGTGACGAAGGGAAAACAGAAGGCGACATGAGCAATTATGATGTTCGATAGATTAATCGGCCAGGGTGTCGCCACCACAGCCTCCATCATTCCGGTGTTGATGAAGAACAACAACAGCGCCACGCCCATGCAGATTTCGGGTATCACGATCGGCAATGCCATGAAACCTTCGTAGGCGCTTTTTAGTGGAAAGCTGAAACGCCACAGCAGAAGTGCCGCCATCGCGCCAATCACAGTGGAGATAACCGTCGCCAGCAGTGCTATGACCAGGGAGTTGGTCATGGCTTCGATCAGGGCGTCGTTGTTCCAGGCTTTCACATAGTTGTCGAGAGTGAAGCCCCGCCAGACGATGCCGCGCTTGTCGGTGTTGAAGGAGAACGCGACCAGCGTGACGATCGGCACATAGAGCATGAACAGGATGGCGGCGAACAGGGTCTTGAGCCACAGGCGGTTGCCGTAGTCGAGCGGTCCCCTGCCTGGCTTCAGCTTCGCGTGCTTCATACGTCCACGCCCGCGCTTCGCCGCGCATAGAGAGAGCGGAGCGCCAATGCGCCGAAGGTTGCATACATCAGCAGAAACGACAGCGCTGATCCAAATGGCCAGTCGTTCGCCGCCTTGAACTGGCGCTCAATGACATTGCCGATCATCACCGCATTCGCCCCTCCAAGAAGATCTGGTGTCAGGAACGAGCCGAGGCAAGGGATGAAGACCAGGATTATCCCGGTCACGATTCCCGGCATTGTAAGCGGCACCGTGACATCGAAAAACGTGCGCGACTGCGTTGCACCGAGATCGAGGCTGGCCTCGAGGAAGGATTTGTCAAGACGTTCGATCGTTGCGTAGAGCGGCAGCACCATGAATGGCATGTAAACGTAAACCAGTCCAAAGACGACGGCGAAATTATTGTACAGCATGTCATAGGGGCCGAGGCCCGCAACACCCAGCGCCTGGTTGAGATAACCCTGGCTGCGGAACACCGCGATCAGCGCGTAGGTGCGGATCAACAGGTTGATCCAGAACGGCAGGATGACGAGGAGCAGCAACAGAGGCTTCCAGCGCTCCGGCGCGAAGCAGATGCCAAACGCGATCGGATAGGCTGTGAGGAGGCAGAGTGCTGTCGCCAGCGCGCTGATCCATACCGACTTCCAAATGATGCCGAGATAGAGCGGATCGAAGGCGCGGATGTAGTTGACCAGCGTGCCGGTGTAGTCGATCTCGGTAATAGAAACCTGTCCGTCAATTACCGCCTTCTCGCCGAACGACATGAGGAAGAGGAGGCCTAGCGGCAGGAGGAAGAACACCACGAGCCAGAACGTGCCGGGAAAGGCCAGCGTCCAGAACACCCGGGGATTTTGTCTCGAACTATCCAAGCCGCATTGTCCCCTTGCTCACTGTCTCCATTTCCGTCATTCCCGCGAAAGCGGGAACCCCGCTATTTCTGTTGAAGTTAGTGGGGCCCCCGCCTGCGGGGGGTGACGGCTATGGGTTGAGTTTGACAAGGCTTGTACGTTACGCCGCCTGGATGCGAGTCCAGATTTCGTCGCGCACCTTGGTAGCTTCCTCGCCGAGATAAAGCCCCGGTTCGCATTTGGCCAGAATTTCGGGAGGCGGAAAAATCGCCG
>JANLYR010000363.1:0-2485 GCA_031365765.1 Hyphomicrobiales bacterium
CTTGCAGCGGCGCAGGCAAGTCTTTCAAAAGATTAAATGTTTCGAATTGTGGCAAAGCATTAACCAGTTATTAACCCTGCCCGATTTAAGACAGGAAAATGACTGCTTTGGGTTGCCGGCATGGTTAACCCATGTTAAACGGGCAGGGCATAAGACTACCGCGTGTTAACAACGTCGTAAGAATTTACGGCCCACGGTGTGTCGAGGGGAAGTGAAGAAAAAAGCGCGCACAGCAGGGCTGCGGCAAGCCCAAGCCCATGAGACCTATGTCGTTCGCGAGGAGCGCGGGGCGCTCCGTGAATATGGTCCAATGGTATTCGGCGGCATCATGCTGGTCATGGCCTTCGCCTTCGCGGGCCACTACATGGGCCAGAATGCCGTCGCCCACAACGCCATCCCGGGCGAAACGCTCGAACCCGCGGCGGCTCCCATTTCCAATATCGTCACCAAGGGCTCACTTCTGCCGGGTGCCACCAGTTTCGAAATCGTCAATATGACGACGATTTCGAAGCAGGCCGTGGCCACCGCCGGCAAGGGCGACGCCGCGGCCTACCAGCCGCCGCCTAAAGTGATGGCGAAGGCCGATTCCGGCATCCGGATCGTCCCCGCGGCGATCGACCTCAAGGCCTCCGCCCAACCGGAAAAGAAGAAGCTCGTGCTGGCGCCGTCGAAGGCGAAGGTCGAGGAAACCTTCAAGTTGAAGCGCAGCGAAAAGCAGAAGGTGGTGGCCCAGCGCCGGGTGCAGCTGGCCGAGGAAAACTGCCTCGCCCGCGCTGTTTATTTCGAGGCCCGTTCGGAGTCCGAACTCGGACAGTTGGCGGTGGCCAAGGTCATCCTGAACCGCGTCAAGGATCCGGACTATCCGAAATCGATTTGCGGGGTGGTTTATCAAGGCTCGGGCTCGCGCAATTCCTGTCAGTTCTCGTTTGCCTGCGACGGCCTTCCCGACGATGTGAAGAGCGCGTCCGCCTGGTCAAATGCCAAGGGTATCGCCCAGAAAGCATTGGCCGGAGATTCGAAACTCGCCGCCATGGGGTCGGCCACCAATTACCACGCCGACTACGTCAAACCAAAGTGGGCGCGCAGCATGAAGCGTCTTGTCAAGATCGGCCGCCACATCTTTTATTCCGATACCTGACCTCGGCCTGCAGGGCTGATCATCGAAAGGGCGCCTTGATCGACGCCTTTTTCTTTTGGGCGGACAGCAATGCACCGGGCGCTCAGCTTCTCCTTGCAGGCCGCCACCCGGTGTGTTAGATACTGAACCATATGGTTCAGTATTCTCAGATCCGCTTCGATGCCTCGTTCGCCGCCCTTTCGGACGCCACCCGGCGCGGCGTTCTGGAGCAATTGGGCCGCGCCGACGCTTCGATCACCGACTTGGCCTCGAAGTTTCACATGACCCTCACGGGCATGAAGAAGCATGTCGGCGTGTTGGAACAGGCGGGGCTCGTCACCACGGAGAAGGTGGGCCGCGTGCGGACCTGCAAGCTCGGCCTGCGCCGTCTAGAGGAAGAGGCGGCATGGATCGAGAGGTACCGCCAGCTTTGGGAGGCACGTTTCGATGATCTGGACAAGGTTGTCGCGGAACTGAAACTGAAGGAGAAGGCCGATGGACGAAAGAAAAGCGCGTGAGCTTAGCCCCATGAAAAACCAGACGACGGTGGAACGGACGTCCGAGCGTGACCTCGTCATCACGCGAAGCTTCAACGCCCCGGCGCGCATCGTGTTCGAGGCGTGGACCAAGCCCGAACTGTTCAAACGCTGGTGGGCGCCGAAGTCGACAGGCATGTCGCTCCTCTCCTGCGAGATGGATGTCCGGGTTGGAGGCGGGTACCGTATTGAATTCGGCCACCCTGCCTCCGAGAGGCCCATGGCTTTCTTCGGCAAGTACATCGAAGTGACACCGCACAAGCGCCTCGCCTGGACCAACGAGGAAAGTGCCGATGGTGCCGTGACCACGGTGACCTTCGAGGAAAAGGATGGCAGGACGCTGCTGGTTTTCCACGAGCGCTATCCCACGAAGGAAGCTCTCGACGCTTCCATCGAAGGCATGGAAGGCGGCATGCCCGAGCAGTTCGAGCAACTGGACGAGCTTCTCGTCACCCTGGACGCGAGCGGGGGGCCGTCATGAAGCCCTCGATCGCGCGGCCGCGGACCTCCCGGAGCGCCATCAGATTGCGCATGGAATAGCGCCGGCCTGTCGACTTCGCTGTTCCCGGTCTCTAAAATGACCCGCAAACAAGGAGCGGATATCATGGGCGCGAAGGAAACGACCGGCACGGCCTGGACCTGGTACAAGGGCCAGTGGCACGAGGGCAATCCCATGCTCATGGGACCGATGACCCATGCGCCATGGCTCGGTTCCTGCGTCTTCGATGGCAGCCGCGCCTTCGAGGGCGTGGCGCCCGATCTCGACCTGCACTGCGCGCGCATCAACAACTCGGCGCCGAAACTGTTCTTGAAACCCGTGGTGACGCAAGAA
>JANLYR010000399.1:0-13874 GCA_031365765.1 Hyphomicrobiales bacterium
CTTGGTGATGTTGACGCCCAGAAAGATCGGGAGGGCGTAATAGGTCCACAGCAGAATGACCAGCAGCGGGATGTTGCGAAAGAACTCGACATAAATCCGTCCGATGGCAGCCAGCACGGGATGGCGGGACAACTGGAGCAACCCGACCAGCAGTCCGATCAACAGTCCGCCAACGATGGTGATCACGGTGTAGTAGATCGTGATCAGCACGCCCAGTCCAATGAGATGGGCGTTCTGCGTCAGAACCGTCGTGTCAAAACCGTTCATGCGATACTCCGGCGGGATTTGCGGGACCGCGCCGCATGGCGCGGCGCGGCCCCTTGCGCGTTAGCCGTCAGAAGCTGAATCCGGCGGGGAGTGCCGAGAGGTCGATGCCCGCTTTTTCCCAGGCCTTGGCGAGCTTTCCCTGAGCTAAACCGAGGGCGCGCTGCTGCTGGACCCAATTGGTCAGAAAGTTGACATAGCCCGCATTGCCGGCAACACGCGCGACGCCGATGGTGGCGGGGTTGCGCAGGATGGGTTCGGGCAGAACGATATCGCCGATGCCTTCCTTCTTCACCTGCAAGGCGTCGAATATCGCCAGCACGATGGCGTCGGCGCGGCCCGACTTCAGTTCCAGCACCGCGAGATTGCGGTCCTCGACCGGGGTGATCTGCGCCTTTGGCGCCAGCGCCTCGGCAATCACCTGCATGGTGCTGCCTTTCTGAACCACCAGCCGCATCTTGGGGTCGTTCAATTCAGCCCAGGTCTTGATCGTGGAGCCGGTTGGAACGGAAAGCGCCCAGGCGTCGGTGAACAGCGGCACGGTGAGATAATCAACCACGAGGCCGCGCTTGGGGTTGGGGTTGAGGCCGATGGCGAGGTCGATTTTGCCGGCCTGGAAATCGGCGGCGAGATTGCCCCACGTCGTCTCGACGGGCTCCACCTTTACACCGAGCAGATCGGCGATCTCCTTGGACCACTCGACATAGAAGCCGCTCCACTCGCCGGTGGCGGGGTCCTTGATGTAGCCGGGCTCCTCACCGATCATCACCGGAGCCTTGAGCACGCCGGCATTCTTGATCTTGTTCAATACGCCGAACGGATCGTCGTCGGCAAAAGCGGGCCGTACCATGCTGGTCATGACCATCAGGGCCAGGGCCAGGATAAAAACCGAAAGCGATTTGTAGTCCAGTTTCCTCATTGCTTCCTCCTGTTTGTTCCGAGTTCCGGCGGCGGACCCGCCTTCCCATGCCTTCGGGCTGTCCTCATCGGCATAGAAATCCTGGCGCGAGGGGATCGCTTCCCTCGCAGACGATGGTGCTGAATGCGCTGATATGCGCGATGCCGCTGATGCGCGGCGTGATCTTGCCATCCGCCGCCGATACGACGACGGCGTCAAAGGAGGTGCCGAGAACGCTCTTTGCCTTGTAGGTCTCGCCCACACCAAGGCGGCCACGCGCATGGAGCTGTGCAAGGCGGGCCGAGGTTCCGGTGCCGCAGGGCGAGCGATCGAACTTGTTGGATGCAAGGACAACGAGATGACGCGCCTCGGCGGCACCGTTCTCGGCCACGAAAAGCACACTTGGATCGGCCTGCGGCAGATCGGCTCTGATCTTTGCCAGGGCCTTGTAGGCGGTCTTGATGGCTTGCCCGGATTGCATTGCCGCACCGACGTGATCGGGGTCGAGGATCAAGCCCGCTTCCTTCGCATCGACGATCGCATACCAGATGCCGCCGTAAGCGAGATCGGCATGAACCGTTGTGCCATCGGCAAGGGTGAGCGCGACATCGCGGGCGGCGAGATGGCTTGCGACATTGGTGAGATGGACCGTTTGCAATTCGCCATCGGCGTTCCAGCGGAGGCCGACATCGACGATACCGGCGGGAGTCTCAAGGCTGAAGCCCGGCGTTCCGGATTGAAGTTGCCCCGTTGCTGCCAGCGTCTTGGCCAGCCCGATCGTGGCGTGGCCGCACATGTCGAGATAGATGTAGGAAGATATGAAGAAGGCGCCGTAGTCGGCGACTCTGGCCGGCACCGGAATGAGGCCCACCATCGCCGCATGGCCGCGCGGCTCATGCAGGAGCAGCCCCCGCAAGTGATCATGCCTGCCGCGGAAGTCGTCGCGCTGGTCTTTGACCGTCTCGCCTTTCAGCGCCGGAAGGCCGCTGAATATCACCCGCGTCGGATGACCCGCCGTATGCGAGTCGATCACCGAGAACGCGTGCGTGGTGCGCATGTCAGCCTGCCCCGAAGGTGTCCGACAAGACAGGACGCATCTCGTGCCAGATACTGGTGATCAGCTTCTCGGTAAGGGTCCGCGCCCACTCGGCTTCGCCAGCGGCTATTGAGCGCAAAATCTCGTCGGTGCCCGTCATCGACAGATTGACGATGCTGCTTTGGCGCGAATAGGCGAAGTACCGGTAGCGGAAGGCCTGCTTGTTGAGCCCGCGCAAAAGGCGATTGAGCGTGGTGTTGCCGGACAGTTGATAGATCAGGCTTGAACCATCGATGTCGCGGGCGAAAAACTCCTCGACGTCGCCTTTGTCCGCCGCGCTCCGCATTGCGGGCAGCAACTGCAGAAGGCGTTCCTTCAAACTTCCGTTGGGCGATTGGGCAGCCTGCGCGGCGGCAAGGCCCTCCAGCGATACCCGGCACGAATAGATTTCATCGAGGTCGCGGAGCGACAGCGGCGCCACCCAGATGCCGCGCCGTGCGGCCCTTACAACCAAGCCGTCAGCCTGCAGAATTCGCAAAGCTTCACGCACCGGCGAACGGCTGACGCCGTAGCGCAGGGCGATCTCTTCCTCCGTCAGCCGTGATTGGGGCGTGAGCCGCCCATGCATGATTTCCGCTTGCAGGATCTCGGCAAGCTCTTCGGGAATGACGCGGTCAAGGCGCGCGGGTTGTCGACTGTGCATTGTGTTTTGTATACAATTCCAAAACGCACTGTCCGTCAAGCCACAATGTTCACTGTCCCCGCTATCGGCGCTAACCGCCCCCCGTCGCGCTGGACAGATACCACCGGTAGGTTTCCTCGATCCCCTGCTCCAGCCCGATCGCCGGAGACCAGCCGAGGTTGCGCAGTTTCTGCGAGTCCATCAGCTTCCTGGGCGTTCCGTCCGGCTTGGAGAAATCGTGGCGAATTTCGCCGCCAAATCCCACGATCCGGCAGACCAGCCGGGTCAGTTCCAGGATCGTCACATCGGTGCCGCAGCCCACATTGACCGGCTCGTCGCCTGAATAGGTCTTGAGCAGAAACACCAGTGCGTCGGCGCAATCGTCGCAATGGAGGAATTCGCGGCGCGGCGTGCCCGTGCCCCAGACCGTGATGGCGCCGGCGCGCGACAGCTTGGCCGCGTGCGCCTTGGCGATGAGAGCCGGCAGCACATGGCTGCTGTCGGCATCAAAGTTGTCGCCCGGTCCATAAAGATTGGTGGGCATGGCGGAGATGAAATCACTGCCGTGCTGCCGCCGGTAGGCCTGGCACAGCTTGATGCCGGCTATCTTGGCGATGGCGTACCATTCATTGCTGGGTTCGAGCGGGCCGGTCAGCAGCGCGTCTTCACGGATCGGTTGCGGCGCCAGTTTGGGGTAGATGCAGGACGAGCCGAGGAACAGCAACTTCGCCACCTTTTCGCGGTGGGCAGCTTCGACGATATTCGTCTGGATCGCGAGGTTGTCGTGGAGAAAGTCGGCCGGATAGGTCTGGTTGGCGAGGATGCCGCCCACTTTCGCGGCCGCCATGACGATCGCGTCGGGCCGCGCCTCTTTCACAAAATTCTCGACCTCTTCCTGGCGTCGCAGATCGAGCACCGCGCGCGTCGCGGTGACAAGCTCGCAGCCCTCGCGCGCCAGGCGCCGCATCAGCGCACCTCCCACCATGCCCCGATGTCCGGCGATCCAGACGCGCCTGCCCTTGAGCGTGAAAGGAGCGCTCATGCTTCCTTCATGATGACGGAATGCTGCATCAGCAGGAGGTCGGCCTGCACCATCTCGCGGGCCAGTTCGCGTGGCGAGGTCCGGGGTATCCAGTTGAGCTTCTCCCTGGCCTTGGTGGCGTCGCCGACGAGCAGATCGACTTCCGTCGGCCGGAAATAGCGGGGATCGATGACCACCCGCTCCGCTCCGCTCGCCGCATCCAGTCCACGCTCGGCGGCGCCTGTCCCTTCCCAGACCAGTCTCAAGCCCACGTCCTCGAAGGCCCATTCGACGAAGGTGCGCACCGAAGTCGTGACACCGGTTGCGAGCACATAGTCGCCCGGCTGCTCCTGCTGCACCATCAGCCACATGCCTTCGACATATTCGCGCGCATGGCCCCAGTCGCGCCTGGCATTGAGGTTTCCCAGATAGAGTTTGTCCTGCTTGCCGAGCTTGATGGCGGCGGCGGCGCGCGTGATTTTCCGGGTGACGAAGGTTTCGCCGCGCAACGGGCTCTCGTGATTGAACAGAATTCCATTCGAGGCGTGGATGCCATAGGCCTCGCGGTAATTCACCACGGTCCAGTAGGCATAGAGTTTTGCCGCGGCATAGGGCGAGCGCGGATAGAACGGCGTGGTTTCGCTCTGCGGAACCTCCTGTGCCAGGCCATAAAGTTCCGATGTCGAAGCTTGATAGAAACGGGTCACTTTTTCGCGGCCCAGAATGCGGATGGCTTCGAGCAGCCGCAACGTGCCGAGCCCGTCGGCGTTGGCCGTGTATTCAGGCGATTCGAAGCTCACCATCACATGGCTCTGGGCGGCGAGATTGTAAATTTCGTCGGGCTGCGTTTCCTGGATGATCCGGATCAGGTTGGTTGAATCCGTCATGTCACCATAGTGCAGGATGAAAGAGGGATTCTCGGCATGCGGATCTTCATAGAGATGCTCGATGCGGCTCGTGTTGAACGACGAGGACCTGCGCTTGATGCCGTGCACCAGGTAGCCCTTGTGTAACAGGAGCTCGGCCAGATAGGCACCGTCCTGACCGGTGACGCCGGTTATGAGGGCCGTTTTTCCGGGGCGGCGCTGGGTCGATGTCATGGGCTGGCGGTTCCTTGGGCCGGGCGCCGGCCGCTTTCTGAATATAACCGGAATAACAACACCGGGACGGTTCGCGCAAGGATGAACGATGCGCCGCCTTCAGGGCAGCGCTGCAATACGCCGGAGGCATGCGCTACACAGCCGTTGTGCCTGCGCTGTCGATTGGGACTCGGCGTAACAGCGCAGTTCCGGCGCATTGCCGGAGCTTCGGAGGTGAACGATGTCGCCCGCCGCAAAACCCAGGCGAAAACCATCGGTCGCGTCGCGAAGCACGATTGCGCCGGCATCGGGACACATCAGCATCCGGGCAAGCTCATCGTCGGCGGCAAGTGCGGCGATCAGTGTCAGGCTCTTGGCGGTGGCAAAATTCTCCAGCCGGCCGCTGTAGGTGAACCGCCGGGGCAATTGGGCATCGAGAGCGGATATTTTCACACCCATCGACCGGGCCCGCAGGAGGACAAGCAGGATCGGCAGCATGGCATCGCGGGTGGGAAGAGAGCCAAGATCGCCGTCCCCAACCCGAAACCCTTCGCCCACGATAAAACCGCCATTGGGCTCGAAACCGGCAACCAGATTCCACCCCTCGGACTGGGCGCGGTCCATTGCCGCGATGACATAGGGCGAACCGATCTTCGTGCGGATCACCGTCTCGAACAATCCGGACTGCTCCAGCGCGGTGGTGCTGGTCACCGGGGTCACCACCGCCCTGGCGTTGAGCGCCGCCGCGCATAGCATCCCCACGGTGTCGCCGCGAAGCCAGCGGCCCTCCTCATCGGCGATCATCGGGCGGTCGCCATCGCCGTCGGCCGAGACGATGGCATCGAGACGGTGTTCGCTTGCCCATATGCCTGCCAGCCGAACGTCCTCGTCGCGGACCGCTTCGGTATCGATCGCGATGAAGTCATCGGTGCGCCCCAGCGACACGGTGACAGCGCCCGCATGATCGAGCAGATGGTGCAGAAAATCCCGGGCGACACTCGAATGCTCGTAAATGCCGACGCGCATCCCCCGCAAACCGCCTTGCGGCACGCGTTCCTCATAGCGGCGGAGATAAAGTTTGCCCGCCTGGGGATCGGGCCGGGGCAGATCCGCCATCGGGGCATTTGCAGGAGGTTCGACTTTCGCTCCGGCCATCGCGGCCTCGTGGCATTTGGTGATCTCGCCTGAGGATAAAAAGAATTTCAGCCCGTTCCGGTCGAAGGGAATGTGGCTGCCCGTGACCATGATGGCAGGAGCCTCCAACCTTCCCGCCGCACAAGCGAGCGCCGGGGTCGGAATCGCTCCCGAATACTGCACGGCCACTCCCGCAGATTCGAGGGCGCCGAGGCATATCCGCGCGATGGCGGGGCTGCTTGGCCGCAGGTCGTGCCCCAGCAGCATCAGCGAGGGGCGCGTGGAAAAGAGTGTCAGGAAGGCCTGCACATAGGCTTGCACCACTTCCGGCGTCAGGTCGGCAACGAGCCCCCGCGCACCACTGGTGCCAAACCTGACACTGCTGCCCTCGGTGACAATCGACAGTCTCAGCCGCGCCGCATCCACATCCCCGGCGCTGTCCGTCACAAACGCTGTTCCCTCGTCCCGATCGCATATCCTTAGGCGCGCGTCCGCATTGTGTCGATGCGAGAAACGGGAAGTCCCTTGCGGAGGCGCCGGACGCCTCTTACTCTTGCAATCCGCGATGCCCCACTTCCTCGCGACACTGCCATGAACGCCCGGACAGGCGCTCCCAGCCGGCGGCGCCGTGCCGGCGATATCGTGCAGACGCCGTGGCGGCAGATGGTCAATCCCCATCCCCGCGCCCGGCTAATTTCCGACGACGCCGTCGAAAGCATCCATCTTGCCGCGCTCGACATCCTGGAACGGATCGGCGTCCGCTGCCAGGTGAAGGAAGCGCGCGATATTTTCGCCCGCGCCGGAGCCCTCATTGACGAAGACGACGGGCGTGTGCGGCTGGGCCGCGAGATTGTGGAGGCGGCACTGGTAACGGCACCTTCGGAAGTGGTGCTGACGCCGCGCAACGGCGAACGCGCCATGCGCCTGGGCGGCGATTACCTTGCGACCGCGGCGGTTCTGGGCCCGCCCAATTGCACCGACCTCCTGCGCGGACGGCGCTCCGGTTCTCTCGCCGATCTCCGCGAATTGCTGAAGCTCACGCAGTTCTTCAACGCCGTGCAGATGAATGGCTGGCCGGTCGTGCCGCTCGATATCGAGGTGAAGGACCGCCATCTCGATGCAGCCTTCGCCATGCTGACGCTCACCGACAAGGTTCCTTACGTGTTCTGCCAGAGCCGCCAACGCATCCGCGACGTGATCGCGATGTGTGCCATCGCGCGCGGTGAGACGCTGCAACAGTTCGCCCAACGGCCCGGCGTGTTTTCCATCATCAACACCAATACGCCGCTGCAATACGATGTGCCGATGACGGTGGGCGTCATGGACATGGCGCGCTTCGGCCAGCCGACATTGCTCACGCCCTTCGTCATGGCGGGGGCATCGACGCCGGCGACCATCGCCTCCGCCATGGCGCTCAACACGGCGGAAGTGCTGTTCGGTCTCACACTCGCTCAATTGGTGCAGCCCGGAGCGCCGGTGCTTTACGGCTGTGCCGCGATGAATGTCGACATGAAGACGGGAGCCCCCGCTTACGGTCTTGCCGACATGCATCGCTGCACGGTGATCGGCGGACAACTGGCGAGGCGTTACAATCTGCCGCTGCGCTCGTCCAATTTCAGCTCGTCGAACATCGCCGACTTCGCCTCGGGCTACGAATCGGCGAACGCGGTTTCAGCCGCCATGGCGAGCGGCGCAAATCTGCTGATGCACGCGGCGGGGTGGCTCGAGGGCGGATTGTGCACGTCGTACGAAAAATTCGTGCTCGACTGCGAGATCGTGCAGACGGCGCAACAGATGCTGGAGCCGGTCCTTGTCGATGCCGATACGCTTGCGCTCGACGAAATGGCAAAGGTCGGACCAGGCGGACATTTTTTCGGCACCGAGCGCACCATCGCAACCTTCGAGACGGCCTTCTACCGCCCGCTCATTTCATCCACGCAGAATTACGGCGCGTGGCTGGAGGGCGGCGGCAAGACTGCCACCGAGCGCGCCACCTTGATCTGGCAGGAAGCGCTCCGGACCTACGAGGAACCTACGATCGACCCTGGCATCCGCGAGGAGCTTGCCGCGTTCGTCGCCCGCCGCCGCGAGGAAGGCGGCGCCCCCATCGACTGAGGAAACCCATGTCCCACCAATTTCCCACGCTCTTTTCGCCGTTGACACTTCGCCACAAGGTGCTGAAGAACCGCATCGTGTTCGGCGCGCATACCGCGAACATGAGCCACGAGGGTCTGCCCGGGTCCCGGCACTTCGGCTATTACCGCGAGCGCGCGAGGGGAGGTGCGGCGATGATCGTCATCGAGCCCGCACCCGCGCACCGCACGGCCGTGCTGACGCGCGGTAATTTTCTGCATGAGGACGATGCGGTCATTCCGCATTTCCGCAAGATCACCGACGAATGCCATTCCCACGGCACGGTGATGATTCACCAGATCTATCATGTCGGCGGCCATGGCGATCAGGACAACAGCTGGGAACCCTACTGGTCGCCGTCGGGCGTGCCGTCGTTCCACGATCCGTGGGGCAGCCATGCGATGACCGGGGCAGAGATCGAAGAACTGATCGCGGCGTTTGTCGAGGCGGCGCGGCGCGACCGGGACGCCGGCTTCGACGGCATAGACCTGTTCGCCGGCTACAACTGCCTGATCGACCAGTTCTGGTCGCCGCTCACCAACAAGCGCGCTGACAAATGGGGCGGATCGCTGGAAAACCGGCTGCGCTTCACCGTCGAGGTCGCCAGCCGAATCCGGAAGATGGCGGGCGAGGATTTCATCATCGGCATGACCATCTCGGGCGGCGAGCCATATCCGGGTGGGGTTTCACTTGAAGGCAAGCAGGAGATCGTGAGCTGGCTCGATCAACGCGGGCTCGTCGATTACTATTCGGTCGGAACCGGGAGCTATCTCAACCAGTTCTCCAAGATCGTGCCGAGCTTTCATTTCAACATGCTCCTCGCCCGCGACGACGCCGCGGCGTTCAAGTCGGTGGTCAAGCACGCGCGCGTCACCATGGAGGCCCGCGTCAAGACTCCGGCCAATGCCGAGAAGGTTTTGGCGGAAGGGAAATGCGACCTCGTGTCTATCGTCCGTGGACAGATCGCCGACCCGCATCTTGCCAACAAGGCGAAGGAGGGACGCGCCGAAGATATCCGCCCGTGCATTTCGTGCAACCAGTTGTGCATCGGGCGCCGGTTTCGCGACTACTATATTTCCTGCCTGGTCAATCCTTCCGTGTCGCGCGAGCACCAGTGGGACGGTGACACGATCGAGCGGGCGAATAAACCGAAGAAGGTGCTGGTGGTGGGCGGCGGGCCTGCGGGTCTGGAAGCAGCGCGAGTCGCCGCCGAGCGCGGCCACCAGGTGCGGCTTGTCGAAAAATCGGGCGAGCTTGGCGGTCAGTTCAGGCTGGCGGCGGGGCAGCCGGAACGGGGCGAGGTCGGCGGCTTTCTCGCCTGGTATCAGGGTCAATTGCAGAAGCTCCAGGTGAAGGTGGAACTGCGCACCGAACTCACAGCCGAAGACGTGCGCAATTCCGGCGCCGACGAGGTGATCCTGTGCACCGGTTCCATTCCAACCCGCAGTGGATATCAGCGCGCCTTTCCCCATCTCGACCGCATGCCGGGAGCCGACAGCGAAAACGTGCACACCGCGCACGACATTCTCGAAGGCAAGGTGGTGCCCGGAACGAACGTGCTCCTCCTCGACGACCTCAACGGCTGGTGGCCGGCGTCGGGCACCGCGATCCATCTGGCCCAGCAGCGCCATCGCGTGACAATCGTAACAGCATCGGAAAAAGCCGCGGGCCAGCTCGATCTCAGCATGACCGGCGACACCACGCGCGAGCGCTTCGCCAAGCTCGGCATCGAAGTGATCCTCGCCAGCGCATTGGTGTCGTGGACCGGCAACACCGCCAAGATCATGAACCTTTATACCGGCGACACCGAGGAGCGCGATTTCGACTCGCTGGTGATGGCGCTCACCAATGAGCGCGATGAAAAGCTGTCATCCGCGCTCGCCGAGGAGAAAAACATTCACGCCGCCGGCGACACTGTACAGGCCCGCACCGCCAGCATGGCGATCTATGAAGCGCGCAAGCTGGCCATGACGCTGTAACTACAGCAGCGCGGACGCTTTCCGTTTCGGCACGATGGCGAAGACCGGCTCCATGGCGCGAAGTTCCTCGGCGGGCAGATGGCACATGATCCTGTGGCCCGGAGCCAGATCCTGAACCGGTGGCAATTCGGTTTCGCAGATCAAGCCGATCTTGCGGTGACAGCGCGTCTGGAACGGGCATCCCGGTGGCGGATTCATCGGCGAGGGCAGCTCGCCCTTGAGCACGATGTGTTTCTTTTTAATGGACGTGTCGGCGATGGGCACGGCGGAAAGTAGAGCCTCCGTGTACGGATGATAGGGCGGTGCGAACACCTGGTCGGTCGTGCCCTGCTCCATGATGCGGCCCAGATACATGACGATGATGCGGTCGGCGAGGTAGCGCACCACCGAAAGATCGTGGCTGATGAACACCATGGTCGTGCGCTTGCGGCGCTGGATGTCGGTGAGCAAACCGGTGACGGCGGCCTGCACCGAAACGACCCGCGCCGAGACCGGCTCGTCGGCCACCACCACCGAGGCATTGCCACCGAAGGCGCGGGCAATGCCGATCCGCTGCTTCTGCCCGCCGGAAAGCTGGCGCGGCTTGCGGGTGGCGAATTCGCGCGGCAACTTGACCAGTTCGAGCAACTCGAAGGTCTTGCGCTCGATCTCGTCGCGGGTTTTCGCCACGCCGAACTTCTTCAGGACACGGCCGATCTGGCTGCCCACAGAATGGCTGGGGTTGAGCGTCTCGAACGGGTTCTGGAAGACGATCTGCAGGCTCGAAATCATCCCGGCGGGGCGCTTGCGCACCGGCATCTTGCCCACTTCCACGCCATTGACGACCACTTCGCCACCGGAGGATTGTTCGAGCCCCATGAGCACCTTGGCGAAAGTCGACTTGCCGCAGCCCGACTCGCCGACGATCGCCACCGTCTCGGCCTCGCGCGCCTCGAAATCGAGCTTCTCGTTGGCTTTGACATAGCGAAGCCCCGTGCCGGCGCGGTAGGCGGCAATCGAATTATCGCGAATCTCGTAATATTTTTTCATGTCGCGGACTTCGAGCACGACCTTGCCCGGCACCATCGGCTCGGTCTGAATGCCCTTCGGCCGGTGCAGTTCCCAGTCGATCTCGTCATAGCGGATGCAGCGCACCGCGTGGCCGGGATCGCCCCGCACATCGATCATCGGAATGGGTTTGTCGCAGCGTCCGGCAACGAAGAAATCGCAGCGCGGCGAAAACGTGCAGCCGGTGGGGCGGTCGCGCGGCAGCGGCAACTGTCCGCGGATCGGCACCAGCGGATGCGAATAGCGGTCGGTGCCGGGCAACGGGATCGAGGAAAACAGCCCGCGCGTATAGGGCATGCGCATCGAGTCGAACACCTGCGCGACGGAGCCGAGTTCCACCGCCTGGCCCGAATACATGACGCAGATGCGGTCGCAGGTTTCGAGGATCAGACCCAGATTGTGCGAGATATAAATCATGGAAGTGCCGAAGCGCTTCGAGATGTCCTTGATCAATTCGACCACGCCCGCTTCGACGGTGACATCGAGCGCCGTCGTCGGTTCGTCGAGCAGCAGGAGCTTGGGCTTCGACAGCAGCGCCATGGCGATGACGACGCGCTGCTGCTGGCCGCCCGACAACTGGTGCGGATAGGAATGGAGAATGCGTTGCGGATCGGGCAGGCGCACGGCGTCGAGCAGTTCGATGGCGCGCGCCTCGGCGGCCTTTTCGCCGATCCCCTCATGCGTCATCGGCACTTCGATCAACTGGTCGCGGATGCGCATCGACGGATTGAGGGACGCCATCGGCTCCTGATAGACCATGGCGATCTGCGAGCCCCGGATGCGGCGCAGCTCCTCCTCGCTCATCGCGCGCATGTCGCGGCCCATGAAGCGGATCTCGCCCCCGGTGATGGCGCCGTTCTTGCCCATATACTGCATGATGGCGAGCGCCACCGTCGATTTGCCGCAACCCGATTCACCGACGATGCCGACCGCTTCGCCGGGATTGACCGTCAGGTTGAAATCATAGACGGCGGGAACCGCACCGGCGCGCGTGTAGTAGGAAATCGACAGGTCCTTGCATTCGAGAATGGGGGTGACCGTCATGACATCAGTCCCTCAACGAAATTTCGCGGAGGCCGTCGGCGAGAAGATTGAGGCCGAGCACCAGCGATGAAATGGCCAGTGCCGGCCAGATCATGGCGTTGGCGGCCATCTGGCCGAAGCCCCTGACTTCGGAAATCATCTTGCCCCAGTCGGGATCGGGTGGCGGCAGGCCGAGACCGAGGAAGCCCAGTGCGGCAATGGCGATGGTCACATAGCCGAGCCTGAGGCACGCATCGACGATCAAGGGTCCGCGCGCGTTGGGCAGCAGTTCGACCAGCATGATGTAGAGGGCGCTTTCGCCGCGTACTTCGGCGGCGGCGACATAGTCGCGGGTTTTCAGATCGAGCACCAACCCCCGCACGATGCGCGCCACCTGGGGTGCTGTGGCGAACATCACCGCCAGCACGATGGTCAGGCCCTTCACCCACACCGTTGAAAATCCATGCGCGCCGAGCCAGGCGCCAAGCGGCGAATCTGGACCGAGCTGGGTGAGAATGACGATGTAGAGAACCATTTGCGGGAAGGCCAGGAACACATTGCCGATAAAGGACAGAATCTCGTCCCACCAGCCGCCCTTGTAGCCCGCGGCAACCCCCATCAGCATGCCTGTCGCATAAGCCACCACGGTGGCGAAGGCCGACCAGAACAGCACCAGCCGCGAGCCGTAGAACAGGCGCGCGAGAATATCGCGGCCCTTGTCGTCGGTGCCGAGCCAGTAGGTGCCGCCATCGGGTGCGGGCGACAAAAGCGGTTTCAGCAGGTCGGGGCCCGATTGCGACAGCGGATCGCGGATGGGCAGAAAATCCACAAACACCGCGATGAAGATCCAGAAGAATACGAGGAAAGCCCCGAACATGCCGATGGGCGACTCGCGCAACAGGCCGATTGACTTGAACATCCTGATGTGGCGGCCGGGGCGCTGAGGAGTGGAAATGGCGACATCGGTCATTATGGATCCTCAGGCGAACCGGATGCGGGGATTGAGGTAGGTGTAGCCGATGTCGGAAATGAACTGTGACAGCACCGCGACGCCGACCGCGATCATGGCGCCTGCCAGGATCAGATAGACATCGCCGAACATCGCCGCGTCGTAGAGCGCCTTGCCGTATCCGTCATAGGCGAAGAAAACCTCGGTCACGACGACGCCCGAGAGCAGATAGTTGAGCTGCAGGATCATCACGGTGAAGGGTGCGATCAGCGCGTTGCGCAAAGCGTGCCGCATCACCACCTTGTTGTAAGGCAGACCCTTCAACACGGCGGTGCGGACATATTGCGAGTTCATCACTTCCGCCATCGAGGCCCGGGTCATGCGGGTGTAGTAGCCAAAATTGTAGATGACGAGGGCCGACACCGGCAGCACCAGTTCACGCCATGAGAAGCCGTTGGAGAAGGACGACGAGCCGGGCAGCCAGTTGAGCCAGTAAACGAAGACCGCGACAAGAAACGTGGCGGAGGCGAATTCCGGGATCGAGGTGGTGAGCACCGACAGCACGGTGATGGCGCGGTCGCGGAAGCTGGCCTCGGCTATGCCCGACAGGACGCCGAGCACCAGCGCGA
>JANLYR010000408.1:0-9378 GCA_031365765.1 Hyphomicrobiales bacterium
ACCAATGTCGCCATGGTCAACGCGCTGGCCCATGTCATCGTGACCGAGGGTCTCGAGCGCCCAGACTATATCGCCGAGCGCTGCGACCTGGAGGAATTCGCCCGCTGGGAGAAATTCATCCGTGAACAGAGGAATTCGCCCGAGGCGCTGGAAAGCGTCACCGGCGTTCCCGCCGCCGATGTAAGAGGTGCGGCGCGCCTTTACGCCAACGCGCCCAACGGCGCCATCTATTATGGCCTCGGCGTCACCGAGCACAGCCAGGGCTCGACCATGGTCATGGCCATGGCCAATCTGGCGATGCTCACCGGCAATGTCGGCAGGCGCGGTGCCGGCATCAATCCGCTCCGTGGACAGAACAATGTGCAGGGTGCCTGCGACATGGGCTCGTTCCCGCACGAATTCACCGGCTACCGGCATGTGTCGGACGATTCGGTCCGCGAGATGTTCGAGGAGGTGTGGAACGCCGCTCTCGACAACGAACCGGGCCTGCGCATCCCCAACATGCTCAACGCCGCCGTCGAGGGCACGTTCAAGGGCATCTATATCCAGGGCGAGGACATCGCCCAGTCCGATCCCAATACGAAGCATGTGACGGCGGGCCTTGAAAACATGGACTGCGTCGTGGTGCAGGACCTGTTCCTCAACGAGACTGCGGCCTTCGCCCATGTGTTTCTGCCCGGCACCTCGTTCCTTGAAAAGGACGGCACCTTCACCAATGCCGAGCGCCGCATCAACCGGGTGCGCCCGGTCAAGGCGCCGCTGCAGGGCAAACAGGAGTGGGAGACCGTGGCCGAGCTGGCCACCGCCATGGGGGCACCCATGGGTTATGCCTCGGCTTCCGAGATCATGGACGAGATCGCGCGGGTAACGCCGACATTCGCTGGCGTTTCCTTCGAAAAGCTCGACGGGCATGGTTCGGTGCAATGGCCGTGCGACGGCAAGGCGCCGGATGGCACGCCTATCATGCATGTGGGCGGGTTCGTTCGCGGCAAAGGCCGCTTCATTATCACCGAGTTCGTTCCGACGCCGGAGCGCGCCAACCGCTCGTTCCCGCTGATCCTGACCACGGGCCGCATCCTGTCGCAGTACAATGTGGGCGCGCAGACCAGGCGCACCGCCAACATCGCCTGGCACGCCGAAGACGTGCTCGACATCCATCCGCACGATGCCGAAACGCGCGGCATCCATGACGGCCAGATGGTGTCACTGTCGAGCCGGGTGGGCGCCACGACGCTCCGTGCACGGATTTCCGACCGGATGCCGCAGGGCGTGGTTTACACCACCTTCCACCATCCGGTGACCGGCGCCAATGTCATCACCACGGAATATTCCGACTGGGCCACCAACTGCCCTGAATACAAGGTGACGGCGGTCCAGGTGACGCTCTCCAACATGCAGTCCGACTGGCAGAAGGAATGGGAGGAGCGCGAGGAAGAGAACAAAAAGATCGCGCCCCTGGTCGCGGCGGAGTGAGCGCCAATCCCAAATCACGTCATCCCGGCGAACGCCGGGATCCACATGTCCGCGCCACGACTCCCAACATCGCTCACACCGAACCATGGGTCCCGGCGTCCGCCGGGATGAAAGATAATGGGAAGGCGTCGCGTCCCGCACGCGGCACCTTGCATGGCCCGCACAGTGCCGTCCCCACCACCTGGCAGGTGCCGGAGGAAGTCCCGATCGCCCTTCTGTTCAATTCACAGCCCTATGCCGTGATGATGGCGACACCCGCCGACCTCCAGGATTTCGCCTTGGGGTTCGCGCTGGCCGAAGGCATCGTCGCATCATCCGCGCATGTCTCCGGCATCCTCGTTTTGCCGTCCGAACAAGGCTACGCCGCCGATCTTTCCGTGGCCGCCGCCCATCTCAACACCTCGCGGATGGTGAAGCGCGGGCTCGAAGGCCGCGCCGGCTGCGGCTTGTGCGGCATTGAGGACATCAGGGACGCGATCCGCATGCCGGGCCGCCGCGTTCCCGATGTCGAGCTTTCACCGCAAGCCGTGCAGCGCGCCTATGAAGCACTCCCCCTTCATCAGCCGATGAATGCCATCAACCGCACGGTCCACGCCGCCGCCTGGTGTTCCGTGGACGGAGCGATTCGCACGTCGCGCGAGGATGTCGGCCGCCACAACGCGCTCGACAAGCTGATCGGCGCCTTGGCGCGGAGCGGCACCGATCTCGGGACCGGCTTCGTCCTGATGTCGAGCCGATGCAGTTTCGAACTGGTGCAGAAATGCGCGCTTGCCGGAGTGGGTGCGCTCGCCACCGTCTCGGCGCCGACGGCACTTGCCCTGTCGCTGGCCTGCGAGGCGCGACTCAAACTCGCCGCGCTGTCGGCCAACGGCGTCATGATTTTCGACGGAGCGTAGAATGGAAACGCCGGACATGGTGCGCATGGCGAACCAGATCGCCTCGTTCTTCGCCGCCTACCCGCATGACCAGGCGGTGAAGGACACGGCCTATCACATCAACAGTTTCTGGGAACCGCGCATGCGTACCCTCCTGCTCCGCCACATCGGAGCGGGCGGCGAAGGCCTCCATGTTTTGGTGAAGGACGCCGCCGCAAAGATCCGGCGCCCTGAAGAAAAGCCTCCGGTCAGTTCGCCCCTTCAACACACCGACACCCAGCACGAAGACGGCTAGAGCGAACGGCCCCAATTTGTGACCCATCGACCACTTTTTTCCGTCATCCCGGCGCAAGCCGGGACCCATCCCTACGCGGCGCAACTGTCGACATTACACATGCTGAACCATGGGTCCCGGCTTTCGCCGGGATGACGAGTCGGGGAACGGCAAAACTACATCCTCCGCTTTGCCTTTGGCAGTTTCCACAAATGATCGACGAGATCGGCCACGGCTATTCCCTCTTCGGAATAGGCCGTGCCCGATACGGAAATCCCCGCCTCGCGCACCGTATCCGGATCGCCCGAAACCAGCGGGTGCCACCAGGCCAGGTCCTTCCCTTCGTCCAGCAGTCGATAAGCGCAAGTCCGGGGCAGCCAGCCCAGCGCGCCCACATTGCCGGGGGTCAGCGTCACGCAGTCGGGAACCCGGGTCGAGCGGTTGGGATAGTCGGCGCAGCGGCAGGTGCCGAGATCGAGCAGCTTGCAGGCGGTCCTGGTATAATGGAATTCGCCGGTGTCCTCGTCCTCAAGCTTGTTCAGACAGCAGCGGCCGCAGCCATCGCACAGGCTTTCCCATTCCTCGCGGCTCATTTCGGCGAGCGTCTTGGTCTTCCAGAACGGCGCTTGTGGCATCGGCCCTAAGGAAGGGAAGTCCCCGACATTGTCAACCTCGGGGCGACCCGGTAACTTGCTCAATTCAGGAGTGACATCATGCGAATCCCATTACTGGCCCTCTCCCTGCTCGTAGCCACCGCCGTTCCAGCCCTTGCACTCAAATGTTCCTCGACGCCGGAGCGTTTCGACCAGTGGATCGGCGATTTCAAAACCGTCGCCGCCCAGCAGGGACTGTCGAAAAAGACGCTCGGCAACCTTGATGGCCTGACCTATGCGACGCCCGTCATCAGGGCCGACCGCAACCAGAAGCATTTCAAGCAGAGCTTCGCCCAGTTTTCGGGCCGGATGATTTCGGGCGCGCGGGTGTCCAAGGGCAAGGCGATGCTGGCTAAACACGCCAAGCTGCTGTCGCGCATCGAGAAGTCGACCGGCGTCCAGAAGGAAGTGGTGGTGGCGATCTGGGGGCTTGAAACCGACTTTGGCGTCAACATGGGCAAGATGCCGGTGCTGCGGTCGCTGGCGACGCTCGCCTATGACTGCCGCCGCACCGACAAGTTCCAGGGCGAGTTGCTGGCGGCCCTTCAGATCATCGAGCGGGGCGACCTTTCGGCATCGCAGTTGCGGGGTGCCTGGGCCGGCGAAATCGGCCAGGGCCAGTTCATGGCATCGAGCTATCTCCGCTTTGCCACCGACGGCGACGGCAACGGGCGGCGCGACCTGATCCGCTCGCAGGCCGATGTCCTGGCCTCGATCGCCAACTATCTCCGGGGCTATGGCTGGCAGGCGGGAGAAGGCTATGCGCCGGGCCAGGGAAATTTCAGCGTTCTGAAAGAGTGGAACAAGGCGGAAGTCTACCAGAAGACCATTGCCGCCTTTGCCAGCCGGCTGGCCTCGGACTGAACCCGCTGGTCAGCGGCGCGTTTTCGTCATATTCCCCCTCTAGGGCTCGACCCTTGGCCACTGGTTGAACGACGTGTCGCAACTTCCCATCCGCAACCCGGTTTATCGTGCTTTCTGGATTTTCGACTCCTATGTGAGTTCGGGCGTCTTCGAGGCGTGGGACGGGCTCAAACGCATGGGGTCGGCCTATTCCTCTTTCGTCCACCGTTTTCGCATCAGGGGCGTGCGGCGCGTCGCCGTCGATCTCATCGACGACGGCGCCACGTTCGGAACGATCGTCGCCTTCGGTCTCCTGGCCTATGCGCTGCCGCCATTTTCCGGCACCGGCGATGTATGGAACAAGGGGCGCGAATATGCCGTCACCTTCACCGATGCCAATGGCGAGATCATCGGCCGGCGCGGCATCCGCCAGGACGATGCCATTCCTCTGGAGGATATCCCGCCGCAAATGATCAAGGCGGTGCTGGCCACCGAGGATGCGCGCTTCTTCGACCACTTCGGGGTGGACATCATCGGCACCTTCCGGGCGATCATCCAGAACGCCCGGGCCAACGACGTGGTGCAAGGCGGGTCGTCGCTCACCCAGCAGGTCGCCAAAAACCTGTTCTTGAGCCCCGAGCGCACCATCCGCCGCAAGGTGCACGAGGCCTTCCTGTCGCTGTGGATCGAGGCGCGCCTGACCAAGGAGGAAATCCTCAAGCTCTATCTCGATCGCTCCTATCTGGGCGGCGGCAATTACGGCGTCGAGGCTGCGGCGCAGTTTTATTTCGGCAAGTCGATCCGCGATGTCAGCCTGCCCGAGGCCGCCATGCTCGCCGGGCTGTTCAAGGCGCCGTCGAAATACGCGCCGCATGCCAATCTCGAAGCGGCACGGGCCCGCGCCAATACCGTGCTCTACCGGATGCTCGATACCGGCTTCATCACGCAGGGCGAGTTGCTGCAGGCCAGACGCGCGCCCGCCACCGTGGTGGCGCAGAGCACCGCCGACAGCCCCGACTGGTTTCTCGACTGGGCCTATCGCGACACCGTGGCGCTGCTCGAGAAGAAGAAAATCACAGGCGACTTCGTCATCGAAGTGAAAACCACCGTGGACGTCAAGCTGCAGGCGGCGTCGCAGCGCATCATCAACGATGTGCTCATCAGTGACGGTCCCCGTTACCATGTGACCCAGGGGGCTTCCGTCACCATGGCGCCCGATGGCGCGGTGCGCGCCATCGTGGGCGGACGCGACTATGAAATCAGCCAGTTCAATCGCGCCACGGATGCCGAGCGCCAGACCGGTTCGGCCTTCAAGCCCTTCGTCTATCTCGCGGCACTGCTCAACGGCTACACGCCCGACACGCGCGTGGTCGATGGACCGGTTTCGGTCGGCAACTGGTCGCCCCGCAACTATTCCGACAAATATGCGGGCCGCGTGACGCTCACCACCGCGCTGGCCAAATCCTACAATTCCATTCCGGTGAAACTGATGATCGACATCGGCCGGCCGGCGATCATCGAAACCGCGCACCGCGTCGGCATCAAGGCCGTGCTCGAAACCTGGGCGCCCATGGTTCTGGGGACCAGCGCCATCACGCTGCTCGATCTCACCACGGGCTATGCCACCTTCGCTGGCGGCGGAAAGCTGGCCGATCCCTATGCGGTGCTCGAAATCCGCCGCGCCAACGGCGATATCATCTACAGCCGCGCCAGCGACAATCCGGAGCCGCCGCGCCAGGTTGTGCCGGAAGAAAAGATCGCCGAACTGAACTCGATGCTCAACGCCGTGGTGAAATTCGGCACGGCACGCCGCGCCGATCTGGGCTTTGCGCCGCAGGGTGGAAAGACCGGCACCAACCAGAGCTATCGCGACGCCTGGTATATCGGCTTCACCGCCAACAACGTCACCGGCGTGTGGTTCGGCAATGACGATTTCACCATGATGAACGAAGTGACGGGCGGCCTCCTGCCGGCCCCCACCTGGAAGAGCATCATGCTGGTGGCCGAGCAGGGGAAAACGCCCATGGGGCTGGCCGGCATCCCCTATGACGACAGCTATGCGCAATACGCCGTGGCCAACGCCGACCAGTTGAAACCGTCGAGCGACGAACTCAAACCCGCCAATGACGAGGTCGATACCGGCGTCACCGAGGCAACGCCCGCCACCGCCAGCCAGGACGGCGTGACAATGGTGCTGAACGACATGTTCAGCGTGTTCAAGGAAGACCAGCCGCAGCGCCCGAAGCAGAAGGCCATCTCGCCCTCGCCTTCGCCCTCGCAGCAGGATGCGTTCGTGCTGCCCAAGGCCAATACGGACAGCAAGAAAAAGAAATCCTTCTTCGATTCGATTTTCGGATCGATGGATGACAAGAAAGCCATCAAAAAGCGGAAGAAGAAGCCGCTGTTCAGTTTTTAGCCATGAGTTTGCGCACGCTTCCGGGCGTCGCTCTGATCCTCGCGGCAGGCGCTGTAGCCGGGGTGAGCAGTGCGATGGTGGCGATCGAATCGCTGGGCTGGTCGCCAGCGGCTCCGGGCAGCATCTGGAACAGCCGCGATACCTCACCCGATGCCGCGGCACATCCTTACGCGGTTGCGCATTATCTGCTGCAGGGGCGGCTTCCCGCATCCGACCAGACGCATGAATTCGGCGCCGATCGCGACTCGGCGGGAAATCGTATCTCGGCCGATTGCACCTATACCCTGAGCGGTACCCCCGATATCACCAACTGGTGGAGCCTCTCGGCGGGCAGCGGCACGCGGGGCACCGATCCCCGCAGCACGTTTCTCACCTCCAGCGATGCCGTGCGCAACCCCGATGGCACGCTCACCGTCACGCTGTCGCCACAGCCGATGACCGGCAACTGGATCAGGCCGCCCACGGCCGGGCGCTATGTGCTCATCTATACCGTCGCTGGATTTTTCTCGGCCGATCACGCTGCGGCGGTTCCGCCTTTCACGCTCGCCAAGGCGAGGTGCTGAGTGGCAAGGCTGTACTGGATTTTAACAAGCCTGGTGCTGGCCATCGCGGTGCACGCGGCCTATGTCCTGGTGGCGCCCTCCTATGCTTTGCATAAAAGTCTCGACGCCCTGGTGGCGGACCGCGGGGTGAACCGGTTTTTCATCGTCGAGGCCAGGGATCAGGCGCGTCTCTTTCCCGCTTTTCCTCCCGAAGATGTTTTCGGCGCCTGCGCCTTCGATGTCAGCGCCGCCAAGATCGCGCTGGTGGCCAATATGCCCGAGGGGCTGTGGACGCTCACCGTTTATTCGGCGTCGGGCGATGTCATCTATACGCTCAACGACAAGCAATCGGGTACGGCCCATTTCACCGTTACGCTGTCGCTCGCGCCCAGCCTGGTTGAGATGATCAACCAGACCGGCAACGAGGAACCGGTCAACACCACCGGCTGGGACGTGCAGACAAACGAGCCGACAGGCGTTGCGGTGTTCTGGATTCCGCTCAGTGAGCCAGCAATGCGCGCGGGCGTGGTGCGAACGCTGGCCAAGACCGCGTGTCAGGTGGAGCCACCGTCGTCATGACGGTTCGGCAGCCTTGGCGGTGGCGGTGCTTGCGATCCGCCGGCGTTCCGGCTTGGTGAATTCGCGGCGCTCGACCTGAACCCCGGTGAAAATCAGAACCTCCGGATGGAGGATCCGCGTGGCGGGGGGCCGCCGCGAAACCCGGTCCACTGGAAATTCAATCACCGCATTCATGGTCCGTCCCTCGATGCAATTAACAAACTGAATTAATGAGGGTTGAGGTTAATAAACCGATAAGCCGCCAAAAATTCGACGACGCGTCAATCGGCGGCGCAGGCGATCCCGGCATTGCCTTTGCGGTCCTCGACTTCGACCACCCAGATATCGGGATCCGATTTCAATTTGCGGGCGATCGCCTTGTCGATATCGCTCTGCGCCGCCGGAAAGGGCAGATCCTCGATCAATCTGCGTTCGCCCTCGTTGTCATAGGCTGGGCCGGGTGCGGGCCCGAAGAAATGCTGCGTACCGTCGAGGTGATTGACGATGACATAGACGGCACCCGCTTCGGCCGCGCCCTTGTGGACGATGGCGCCGTATTTTCCTTCCACCTGGCAACGGCGCAGCAAGGCGTGGACCCAGAGTTCCGATTTCAGCCGTGGCGCGCCGGTCATTGCCCGGCCGTGATCTCCGACTGGCCGTTCATCTTGGCCAGCTCGGCCAGCAGCGCTCCGGAAATATCGCCGGTCTCGGCCAGGCCGCGGTCACGCTCGAACTGGATGATGGCGCTGCGGGTTGGCGCGTTCATTTCGCCGTTGATCTCGCCCTGGAGATAAGCGAGCTCCGCCAGTCCGGTCTGGACGCGCCGGATGCGGGCCCTCTCCTCAGCCCCGGCATCGGCTTCGACCGTTCCGGTAAAGAGCGAGGCTTCGGCGATCTCGCGGGTAAAGCGGACATGTTCGATCAGGCCTTTCGTGGCTTCGCCGGTCACCGTCAGATCGGTTGCCTTCTGATAGGCTTCGATTGCCAGCCGGGTGCGCTTGCCGGCCACGCCGTCGATCGTTCCGCGATAGAATCCGGCGGCCTGCAATTCGCGCTGTGCCTCTTCCACCACGGGATCGTAACGCAGCCGGACGGTGGTCGATTCGACCGCCTCGGAGTCGACGACCTGATTTGATGCGGCGCCGTCGGTGAGGGCCGCCAGGCTGCGGCTGGCCTGCCCGAAGAAGGCATTATAGCCGATGGCGATGCTGATCGCGCCGGCGGCGGCGATGGCAAAAACCGGCGCCGGGCCAAACCGCCTTCCCCGCTGTTCAATCACATCGCGCATTGACACTGTTCCAACAGACTCACCTGATGCGGGCGGCATGGGCTTGCGTCTCCGGCTAAAAATGCACGCAGGGGAGTTAACACCACCTTTCCAGCCGGCCGCCGCGATTAACGCCGCGCTATCTTTACCGTGAAATTTTTAGACAATTGCCCCCGGACCGTTTCAGTCAATGGCAAGAACTAAGGGGTACAACGCGGGCGAACCGGCAAAAGGACGGACGGGAATGGGTGTCTTTCGAATCATCATGGTGCTGACCGGCGTCACGGTTTTCATGCCGGCCCCTTCGGACGATCATGCGGCGGTGAGCCCCGGCCGCGATACCGTGTCGATGGTTTCGGCCGCCACGCGAACGGTGTCCGACATGGCCTCGTTCTGCGGCCGCCAGCCCGGTGTCTGCGATACCGCCGGTTATGTCGTGGGAAAACTCGAAGCCAAGGCCAAGTACAGCGTCCGCCT
>JANLYR010000456.1:0-6097 GCA_031365765.1 Hyphomicrobiales bacterium
CGACGGCGGTCGCAAAACCCAGGGCATCGGTGCCGCCATGGCTTTTCACCACGACTCCGTTCAGTCCCAGAAACACCCCGCCATTGTGTTTGCGCGGATCCATGCGATCGCGCAGCGCCGCGAAGGCGCCAGCGGCAAGCAGCGCGCCAAGTTTAGAAATCCAGGTTCGCTGCAGAGCAAGCTTCAGCGTGGTGGCGAGCTGCTTGGCGGTCCCCTCGGCCGCCTTCAGCGCGATATTGCCGGTGAAGCCCTCGGTCACCACCACATCGACCGTGCCTTTGCCAATATCGTCGCCTTCAACAAATCCGGCATATTCGAGCGGCAGATCGAGGGTACGCAAAAGTCTTGCCGCTTCCTTCACCTGCTCCAGCCCCTTGATTTCCTCGACACCGATATTGAGCAACCCGATCGTGGGTTTTTCCAGGCCGAACAGGCAACGCGCCATGGCCTCGCCCATGACGGCGAATTCGACCAGCTGCTGGGCATCGGCGCCGATCGTAGCGCCCACGTCAAGCACGACGCTTTCGCTCCGCAGCGTCGGCCATATCGCGGCAATGGCGGGACGCGAAATACCGGGCAGCGTTTTCAGGATGAACCGGGCCATCGCCATCAACGCGCCGGTGTTCCCGGCCGATACGGCGGCATGCGCCTCGCCGATCCGCACCGCCTCGATCGCTTGCCACATGCTGCTCTTGCCGCGCCCGCGCCGCAATGCCTGGCTCGGCTTGTCTTCCATCCCGACGGAGATATCGCTGTGCCGGATTTCGCTGCGCGCTTTCAGATGGAGATTTTTCGCCAGCAGCGGTGCAATCCGGCTCTCATCGCCGAACAGCAGGAAACGATAGGTGGGATGCCTGATCGCCGACAGTTCCGCTCCCGCTATCACCATCGACGGGCCGACATCGCCCCCCATGGCGTCGAGCGCTATGGTCAGATTATCCTTCATTGCCCCGCCGACATTGCCGCGGCTGCGAAAATAGAGGCTTGCGCGGGGGATACAACTTTAAAATGGCGACCCGTCATTTCCCCGGTTTGAGCGCCGCAAGCACGGTGAACGGCGAAACCTTTTCCGCCCCGTCTTCGATGATGGCATCGAATTTTTCATCCGCCCGCCGCGGATAGGGATCGCGTTCCAGTGCGAGTGTTTCCGCCACCACCTCGCCCAGGTCGATGTGCCCGCCTTCGATCGGGTCGGCATCGCTTTCCATGTCCGCCGCCGCCTGATGCGGCGGCAGAAAATAGCGTTCGACAGGAAATTCCACCATTTCCCGGAATGCCTCGAGGCTCACCACCGACATCTGTTCCAGATCGGCGGCAACCAACCCGCTGAGTTTGACCCCTCCGCCCCGCCATGGCTCTGCCCGAAGCACCGCGCCAAGCGAATGGATCGCAAACACCCCCAGGCGTTTGGCCAACGCCGCGCATTCCTTGGGATCGGCCGAGATGGTTTCGTCGCTACCGTCGCGGGCAATCCGGTCGACCGGGATCGGACGGGAGAATTCCGGGATTGGCGCTTTCACGGCAGTGGTTCCGTGAACGCGATTTGCCCCGTTTGCAACCGTTCCAAAGGTAAAGTGGCAAGCGCCGCGCGCAATTCCTGAACATGATCGGCCAATCTGGCGAGGACGCCTTCGGGCACGCCATCTGGAAACAGATTGCGTTCGAGCGCGGCTTCGAAGGCGCCGGGCGCGCCCAGCAAGGCCGACTCATAGGCCGATATGCGGCCATAAAACACTTCCGCCATGACGCGGATCCTTTTGCCCACGGACAGATCGCCCACACCCATTTCCCGGAGCGAGCGGTCCATGTCCGAGAACATTTCATCGACGAGCCGCTGGCGAAATTCCGGTGCTTCGCCTTTCATCCGCTCCAGCACCGCGAAAGCATGGAGGATGATCATGTCAAATCGCCCGTCGATCGTGTCGGCAACTCCCCATCGCGCATAGAAAACGGGATGCCGCGCCGCAGCCACAATCGCCTCGTAGAGCTTGCGCTCGGCCTGGGGTTTAGGCCGGAACAATCGTTGAAGAATCATCGCCTTGCGCTTCCCTCCGGGCTCGCGTTATAGGCTAATCGGGCGTCTCGACTCATGGCTGGAATTCGGGTGATTTCCATAATACGCAACAGGACTCCTATTTGGCTGTTCGCCGCTTTGGCCGCAAGCCTTCTCGCGGCCTGCTCGCCCACCGTCGAGCATCGCGGCTACATGGCCAAACCCGGTACCTTTGAGCAGATCGACAACGGCATGCCAAAATCCGAGGTTGAAAGCATCCTGGGATCGCCCTCGACGACAGCCAGCGTGAAGATGCAGGGCGACAGCTATTACTACATCACCAGCGTGACCGAGAGCCGCGCCTTCCTGACGCCGCGCGAAACCAGCCGCGAAGTGATCGCCGTCCGCTTCGATGGTACGGATCAGGTCACGAGCTTCGGGCAATATGGCTTGGAGGATGGCCGCGTCATCAACATCAGTTCGCGGCAGACGCCGGTGGTTGGCGTGGAATTGAGCATACTGCAGAAAATCTTCAAGGGCATGATGAATGCGGGCCCCGCCCAGAGGGGCAGCGCCAAGGTGCCGACAGGCCAGTAGCGCGCATGAATTTCGACACGATCCTGCGCGGCGGCCGCGTCATCGATCCGGCTCAGGGCATCGATGAAGTGCTCGACGTGGGCTTTGCCCAAGGCCGCGTGGCCGCGCTGGCGCCCGGCCTTCAGGCCGCACCGGACACCGTGGTGAAGGACGTCGGAGGCCTGATCGTGACGCCCAGTCTGATCGATCTGCACACCCACGTTTACTGGGGCGGCACCTCGCTCGGCATCGACGCGGAGGAGTTCTGCCGCATGAGCGGTGTCACGACGGCGGTGGACACGGGCTCCGCCGGGCCCGGAAATTTCGCCGGTTTCCGCAAGCATGTGATCGAGCCGAGCGCTGTCCGCATCCTGGCCTATCTGCATGTCTCGCATGCCGGTATCTTCGGATTTTCAACGAACGTGGCGGTGGGCGAGAGCGAGGATATGCGGCTCATGGACCCGGTCACCGCCACCGCAGTGGCCGCCGCTAACCGCGACTGCATCGTCGGCATCAAGGTGCGCGTGGGCCGTCACGCCAGCGGCGATCAGGGGATAGCCCCCCTCGATGTCGCCCTGCAGGTGGCCGAGGAAGTGGGCATTCCGGTGATGGCCCATATCGACGAGCCGCCGCCAACTTACGAGGATGTGATCGCCAAACTGCGGCCGGGCGACGTGCTGACCCACGCCTTCCGCCCCTTCCCCAATGCTCCGTGCACGGCGCAAGGCGGTGTCAGACCGGCGGTTCTGGCGGCGCGCAAACGCGGCGTCCTGTTCGACATCGGCCACGGCATGGGCTCGTTCTCGTTCAAGATCGCGCGCAACATGCTGGCCTCCGGGTTTCAGCCCGACACCATCTCGTCGGACGTGCACAAGCTGTGCATCAACGGCCCGGCCTTCGACCTCGTCACCACCATGTCGAAATTCTTGTGCCTGGGCATGAGCCTGAACGACGTGGTGAAATGCGCCACATCCAACGCAGCCTTTGCCCTGAAGCGCACCGAACTCGGCACGCTGAAAGTGGGTGCCGTGGGCGATGCCACAGTGCTGTCGGTGGACCAAGGCAGCCACGACTATGTCGATGCCACAGGCGAGCATCTGACCGGCGAAAAGAAGATCAATTCCCGCGGCGTAGTGATCGCGGGGATGTGGTGGTGGCCTAATTTTGATTGACATTTATCTATACGATTGTTAGTAGCTTGTGGTGAAGTTCGAGAGCGCCGAATTCGATTGGGATAGCGGCAATTCAGGGAAATGCCTCAAACATGGTTTGGGTGTCGACGAAATCGAAGCCGCATTCCGGTCTGGTGCCCTGATCGCACCCGATTCGAAGCACTCGGACAAGGAACAAAGATACATCGCCATTGCGCGCAATGCGGCTGGACGGCCGATGTTCGTTGCCTTCACCCATCGCCAAAGGGATGGCGTGACATTGGTTCGACCGGTCAGCGCCCGCTACATGCACGAGAAGGAGGTGCAGAAATATGAAGCGTATTCCAAAACTCAGGACTGATGCCGAAGCCGAGGCGCTTCTCGAGCAGGACCTGTCCGGCCTGGACTTCTCGCAATTCAAGCCCGCGCATTTCGAGTTTCAGGCGAAGGACGCGCAGATCAACATGCGCCTGCCGGCCGACCTTCTGCAGGCCGTGCGGCGCAAGGCGGAAGCCGAAGGCATGCCCTATCAACGCTTCATCCGCGCCACGCTGGAGCGGGCGGTGGCGGGGAAGAAACGGGCGTGAGCCAGTAAGAGATTTCCATTCTTCAAACGACTCTTCATCGAGTCTTTGCATCTCCAGAACCTCTTCAGTCCTACAGCCAACTTTATAGCGGATCATAAGTTGAGCGAGGGTTCGTCCATCAATGAGGACTATCCGTTTTCCCAATTTTTCTGCTGTCTCAGTTGCGGCATTCGAAAATGTCGATGTAGTAACGAAGAGTCCTTTGGTCGCCTTGTGCATATCTAGACTTCCGAAAAAATCTCGGATCGCCCCGGAGCCAATGCTATTTTGCGGCTGATAGCGCTTGCCTGAATATAAACACGGTCAAGCCCAAGTGGATCTTGGTCGATAACACCATCCACTCCATCATCGCCGGATTTGCCGATAGCCCTTCCCGCTTCCGCAGTTGTCCCGCCATAACCCATAGAAACTAGAAGCGTTACAATTAGACCTTCAAAAAATGCGGGCGGAGACAAGCGAACCCGTTCAAGTATCTCTTGTCCCAGTGTTTCGTTAAGCTGGCGATGCGCCGCCCGCATTTCTTCTTCAGGGGTCCTGTCTGAAACTGTGATTGTGCCGAGCGGAACGTGTGGACTTTTGGTTGGCCCTACGTCGGATGAAGCTCTTTCGCGGAATTCATTGAACTCGTAAAACCGAGACAAATAATTCACGTCTATCCGGGTGGGGTTTTCGGCAAGAACCGACTTTCCTCTGTCCGTTATCTGAAAGTGACCACGACGCGTGGATTGTACCACCCCGCCTGCTTTAGATATGTTTTTGCCCAATGGACCCGATTTGCAAAAACAGTCTGCTTGCCACTCGGCAGCACCTCGGCCCGATCAGACTCGGACATTTCAAGCTGATCGGCCAGGTTATCAACGGCATCTCTTATTCGCACTTCACCGCCCAGAGCGATTTTCAGTACAGGTAACATGAGCGATTGGTAGTCAGGAACGGGCATTGTTCCTCCGGGCGAAATCAGCTTTCCAAAATGAAGTTTGGCCGGAACTGGCCCGGCCAAACCTGCAATTAATCACAGCTCACCGCGCCAGCACCGCCAGCAAGAGCAGCGCCACGATGTTGGTGATCTTGATCATCGGGTTGACCGCCGGGCCCGCCGTGTCCTTGTAGGGGTCGCCCACGGTGTCGCCGGTGACGCTCGCCTTGTGCGCGTCCGAGCCCTTCATGTGGGTGATTCCCTTCGAGTCGGTGAAGCCGTCCTCGAAGCTTTTCTTGGCGTTGTCCCAGGCCCCTCCCCCCGCCGTCATCGAGATGGCGACGAACAGGCCCGTGACGATGACGCCCATCAGCATGGCACCGAGCGACGAGAAGGCCGCGGCCTTCCCCGCGATCGCATTGATCACGAAGAACACGACGATGGGCGAGAACACTGGCAGCATCGAGGGAATGATCATTTCCTTGATCGCCGCCTTGGTCTGCAGGTCCACGGCGCGGGCATAGTCGGGCTTCTCGGTGCCCAGCATGATGCCCGGCTTCTCCTTGAACTGGCGGCGCACTTCGACCACCACGGCCATCGCCGCGCGGCCAACCGCCGTCATCGACATGCCGCCGAAGAGATAGGGCAGCAACCCGCCGAACAGCAGGCCAACCACCACCCATGGGCTCGACAGGTCGAAGGTCACCGGCACATCGGGGAAGAAGGTCTTCAAGTCCTGCGTATAGGCCGCGAACAGCACCAGGGCGCCCAAGCCAGCTGAACCGATGGCATAGCCCTTGGTCACAGCCTTTGTTGTGTTGCCCACCGCATCGAGCGCGTCGGTGTTGTGGCGCACTTCCTTGGGCAGCCCCGC
>JANLYR010000458.1:0-2982 GCA_031365765.1 Hyphomicrobiales bacterium
GAGATCAGGAAGTACATGGGCGCACTGGACGGTGCGGACCCGATCGGCGGCGCTGATGAGATCGTCCAGATCGATGAAACCCTGATCGGCGGCAAGGCGGTCGGCAAAGGACGCGCTTTCAAGGGTAACAAAACCTACGTCATGGGAATGCTCGAAACAAACGGCGAGATCGTCACCCGCATCATTCCGAACGTGCGCCGCGTCACGCTGTGGAATGAGATTTGCCAGAACGTGCTGCCGGGTTCGATCATCCACACTGACGAATTGCACAGCTACAAGGGCATTCAGCTTCGCGGCTATCGGCACCAGACCTGCAATCACAGCCAGAGCGAATATGTCAGCCCCTACGGTGCCACGGTGAACACGCTAGAGGGCTTCTGGAACCTGTTGAAGCGCGGCATCAACGGCACGCACATTCACGTCAGCCAGAAGCATCTTCCGAAGTATCTCGGGGAGTTTGAGTATCGCTGGAACATGCGGGCGGTGCCGCACCTGATGCTCGACCGGCTGATGCATTCTTGTTCCCGCTAGGCGCTTGCCCCGCGGACATTGCCTTAAGCAGACGGTCGAACCGCCCTGTCTGGCCGTCGCCGCTCACCATCTCTGTCCTCCATTTTGCCAATAATGAACTCGCGCATATACACCCGAACAGTGATAGCCACGAACTCTTCCGGTATGCGGACAAGCAGAGTGGCAGTTCGGTCAGCGGGCAGCTTGGTTCCCGCTGCTAGGCAAGACCGCCCATATTCCATTTGCCCCACCACTATGGCCGTAGTGACGTAGACGTAGATTTTCGGAAGAACGTGCGGCGCATCAACTTCAACTGAATAATAGACGAATGATGACGGCTCGGCGTCGGTAAACTGAATCTTGAATGGCTCTATTTCGCCTGTGCCGACGCACCGCTCTTGTGCAACCAACACCGGCTTAAAATAGACAAAACGGAGGCCGCCCTTGCCTCCGTACCAGATGCCGCTGAGCTTATCCTGCCGCCAAGCAAGATAAGGAGCATAAAGGGTGCTTACGGCGGCCCATAAAAGGATCGCAGCAGCTAGCGCCTGTACCCACACCGCCCATTCAGTGGCGAGCATGTCGCGCACCTCTGGTGTGGCTGTCTCGAGAACGAGCACCAAAACAAAATAAGCGAGTATCGCCTGGAATACCTGACCAGCTGTAGCGACGGGCTGCCGGAACGTGCTCCACCAGCAGCCGGGAAACTTCCGCGTGTAGCGCCGAAGTTTCAAGAGGGAGCCATGCATCATGCGATCCTGCCCTTTCGTGACCCCGTTGTGGAGTCGCTAAACACAGGGCAGTAAATGGCGATGCGTTTTCTGGTTTTCGCCGTCGCCCTTGGGTTCGCGTCCGCTTCATCGGGCGAGCCACCAAAACAGCCCAGCGAGGCCACAAACGCCAGCGGAGCCAAGCCAGCGCCGATACATGTGGCGATCACCGAAGTCCCCGCCGCCCAAGATGCTGGCTGCAAAAAAGGCGAGACCAAGCGCGATTCCGACCTTTGCGCCCAATGGGAAGCTGCGGAGGCGTCCAGAAATGCGGCCAACTATTCTTTCTGGGCGGTCCTCATTAGCGCCGTCGGCACCGGATTTCTGTTTTTCACTTTTTTGCAGGCCAGAAGAACGTCCAGAGCGGAGTTGCGTGCCTACTTGTTCACGGAAGTCACCGCCATTTACGACGGCAGCCACTTGGGCCTGAATGGCACTAATGAGGAGATGCTCCCCAGAGCTTCGATCACCCTCCGAAACTTTGGGCAGACCCCCGCTCACGACGTTAAACACTGGGGGGCTATGATTCTCATTCCAAACCAAGAGGACTTCGAGCCGCCAGAGCCAGATATGGGCATTTGCGCCGGAGGGCTCTTCGCGCCGAATGCGTCGCAACTTTATACTCGGCTCCTCACGGCGAACCCCCTCCAGCCAGAGATGGCGAACGTTTTTTGCTTCACCGACGATGCGATCGAAGACATTAGGCAGGCGCGACTTCAGTTGATGATTTTCGGCCGCATCACCTACAAGGATGTGTTTCGAAAGAAGCGAAACACCACATATCGAATGTTCCACACGGGAACATGGCCACCACCGGATGGTGCAAGCCCCCCGTTCGCCACACGAGGAAACAAAAGCGACTAACGCCGCTAGGGGGCCGAGCATGACTCAGCCCCCGCGCCGGCCTGTCGCCGGGTATGTAGTACATGTCCGACGGGGATAAACCCCGTTTCAATATGCTGTCTTACGATCCCAACACAGTTGCTGTGTGCGCGCGGGCGGAACTGCGCTACGGCGCAGAGCTGGGGGAGATCAAACCATGCTTCACGAATTCAAGGCATTCATCGCGCGCGGGAATGTGCTGGATCTGGCGGTCGCGGTGATCATCGGGGCGGCGTTCGCCAAGATCGCCGCGAGCCTGACCGACGACATCATCATGCCGATCATCGGCGCGATCTTCGGCGGGCTCGATTTCGCCAGTCATTTCATGCTGCTCGGCCCGGTGCCCGAGGGATATAGAGGCAGCCTGACCGATTATGCGGCGCTCAAGGCTGCGGGCGCACCGGTGCTCGGCTGGGGCCAGTTCCTCACAGTTGTGATCGACTTCCTGATCCTCGCCATCATCATCTTTTTGCTCGTGCGCTGGGCGACCAAGCTGATGCGACGGCGCGACGTTGCGCCCGGCGGCCCGACCGAGGCCGAGCTGCTGACCGAAATCCGTGACGAGCTCCGCAAGCGCGGCTAGCGCGTCATTTTGGCATCCCGCTGAGCCCGCTGGCCTTGCGCAGCGCGGCGGCGTCAAGGCGATAGCCGTCCTGGATGACGGTCTCGATGTGGCGCAAATTGCCGAGATCCTGTTCGACGTCGCCGTCGACCAGCAGCAAGTCGGCATCCTTGCCGGTGGTGATCGATCCGGTGCGGCCAGCCATGCCGACCTTCCGCTCGGGCACGATCGTCGCCGATTGCATCGCCTCGACATTGC
>JANLYR010000474.1:0-8156 GCA_031365765.1 Hyphomicrobiales bacterium
CAGGGTCACCTGCGAATGCCGCCGCATGGGCGGCGCCTTTGGCGGCAAGGAAAGCCAGGCCGCGCACTGGGCAGCACTTGCGGCACTCACCGCGCGCCTGACCGGCCGCCCGGCCAAATGCCGCCTAGACCGCGACGACGACATGATCATGACCGGCAAGCGTCATGACATGCGGGTGAACTACGAGGCGGGCTTCGACGATACCGGCAGGCTCACCGCCGTCGATGTCGAATTCCTGTCGCGCTGCGGCTATTCCGCCGATCTGAGCCAGGGCGTCAACGATCGCACCATGTTCCATGCAGACAATGCGTATTTTTATCCGGCCGCCCGCATCCGCTCGCGCCGGCTTCGCACCCACACGGTGTCGAACACCGCTTTTCGCGGCTTCGGCGGGCCGCAGGGCATGGTCTTCACCGAGCGCATGATGGATGCGATCGCCATCCGGCTGAACCGCGACCCGCTCGATATCCGCAAGCGCAATCTCTACTGCAAAGGCCGCGATGTCACGCCCTATGGCATGAAAGTGGAAGACAACATCGCGCTCGACGTGATCGAGCAGCTTGAGCGCACCTCGGACTATCGCGCGCGCCGCGAGGAAACAGCCGCCTTCAATGCTGGCAATAAAATACTGAAGAAGGGACTGGCGCTGACGCCGGTGAAATTCGGCATCTCCTTCACGCTCACCCATCTCAACCAGGCGGGAGCGCTCGTCCATGTCTATACCGACGGTTCGGTGCATCTCAACCATGGAGGCACCGAGATGGGGCAGGGGCTTTACATCAAGATCGCCCAGGTGGTGGCCGAGGAATTCGGCCTCAGCCCCGAACGTGTCCACATCACCGCGACGACCACGGCGAAAGTTCCCAATACCTCGCCCACCGCCGCTTCGTCAGGCACCGATCTCAATGGCATGGCGGCAAAGAATGCCGCGTCCATCATCCGCCAGCGCCTGGTCGATCTCGCCGCGCGTGAATGGAACGTGCCAAAGTCGCGCATCCGCTTCGAGGATGGCCAGGTCATCATCGGCAACGAGAGCATCGGTTTCGGCGACCTCGCGAAAAAAGCCCACCAGGCCCGCGTCTCGCTCTCCTCCACGGGTTATTACGCAACACCGAAAGTCGATTGGGATCGCACAAAAGCGAAAGGCCGGCCCTTCCTCTATTTCGCCTATGGCGCGGCCTGCGCCGAAGTTTTGATCGATACCTTCACCGGCGAGATGAAGATAGCACGCGTCGACATTCTCCACGACGTCGGCCGCTCGCTCAACCCGGCAATCGACATGGGCCAGATCGAAGGCGGCTTCGTCCAGGGCATGGGCTGGCTCACCACCGAGGAACTGGTGTTCGACGCAACTGGAAAACTCCGCACCCATGCGCCCTCGACCTACAAGATTCCGGCCGCCGCCGATGTGCCGGAAGATTTCCGCGTGGCGCTCTACCAGTCGAAAGGCAACCGCGAGGATACGATCTATCGCTCCAAGGCGGTGGGTGAGCCGCCTCTGATGCTGGGCATCGCGGTGTGGTCGGCGATCGGCAACGCCATTGCCGCGCTGGCGCCAGGAAAAATTCCACCCCTTGACGCACCCGCCACGCCCGAGGCCATCATGCGGGCGGTGAAGGCGATGCGCGCATGAAAACCTGGGCCCTTGTTGCCAAGGCCATCGAAACCCACGGCCGCTGCGCCGTGGTATCGGTGGTGCAAACCTCGGGATCGGCGCCGCGCGACGCCGGGGCCTGCATGGTGGTGACGCCGGAGGGCTTTCACGGAACGATCGGCGGCGGGGCACTCGAATGGCGGGCGCTGGCCGAAGCCCAGGCCATGCTCGCTCGTGAACCCGCGACGAAAACTACCGCGCACGCGCTCGGCCCGGAACTCGGCCAATGCTGCGGTGGCCGCGTCGATCTCCGGACCGAAGTGCTGACCGCCGATGCGCTGGCCAAGGTGCGCACCCTGGCCGAAAAAGAAGGAGCGGGCGAAAACCGCCGCCTGTATCTGTTCGGCGCCGGTCATGTCGGCAGAGCCCTCGTTCTCGCACTGGCGCCGCTGCCTTTCGACGTGCACTGGATTGATTCCCGCCCCGATGCCTATCCCAGCGCCGTGCCGCGGAATGTCACGTTGCGTCCCGCGCCCGATCCCGTAGCGGAACTGGGAACCTCACCCGATGCCAGCCTGGTTTTCGTCATGACCCACAGCCACGCGCTTGACCTCGCCATCATCGATGCCGCCCTTCGCCATCCGCCCATCGCTCATGTGGGTTTGATCGGCAGTGCAACGAAACGCGCCCGCTTCGAAAAGCGCCTGCGCGAAGCCCATGTGCCGGAACACCGCATCGCGGGGCTCATCTGCCCCATCGGCGTCCACGGCATCGCCTCCAAGGAACCGGCAATGATCGCCGCCGCGACCGCAGCCCAGATGTTGATGCTGGACGAGCAACTCCGCGCCGCCGCATATCCTGTCCAGACACGCGCGCGGGGACAGGCATGAAGGCCGATCCCGATTATCTGCTGGAAGCCCTTCACGTCGTGAAGATGTTCGGCACGCTCAAGGCCAATGACGATGTCACGCTCCGCATCAAGGCGGGCGAGATCCACGCCTTTCTCGGTGAAAACGGCGCCGGCAAATCGACTCTCGTCAAGATGATCTATGGCGCGCTGCAGCCGACAGCGGGGGAATTCCGCTGGAACGGCAAGCCGGTCCACATCGCCAATCCGGCCGCCGCCCGCAAGCTCGGCATCGGCATGGTGTTCCAGCACTTCTCGCTGTTCGAGGCGCTCACCGTCGTCGAGAATATCGCGCTTGCCATGCCCGGTGGCTTCGACATCGCAAAACTTTCGGAAAAGATCGCCCGCGTGTCGAAGGAATACGGTCTGCCGCTCGAGCCCACGGCGATCGTCGCCGATCTTTCGGTGGGCGAGCGACAGCGCATTGAAATCGTGCGCTGCCTGCTGCAGGAACCCCGCCTTCTCATCATGGACGAGCCGACGGCCGTGCTGACCCCGCAGGAGGCTGACCAGCTTTTCGCAGTGCTGCACAGGCTTGCCGCCGAAGGCTGCGCCATCCTCTATATCAGCCACCGTCTCGAAGAGGTGAAGCGCATCTGCCACACGGCCACCATCCTCCGCCACGGCAAGGTCATCGCCAATGTCGATCCTGCTAAAGAAACGGCGGGAAGTCTCGCGCGGCTTATGGTGGGGGCGGAAATCCACATCGTGCGCCCGGTGCAGGGCCACAAGCCGGGCAAGGTCCGCTTGCGTCTCGATCATCTCGGTCTCGAAGCCGAGGGCCAGTTTGCCGTCGCACTGAAGGATATTTCGCTCGACGTGCGCGCCGGTGAATTGATCGCCGTAGCCGGCGTCGCCGGCAACGGCCAGTCGGAACTGTTCGATGCGATCTCGGGCGAGCGCCGCCTTGCCCGGTCTGAGATGATATTGATCGACAGCCTCCCCTGTGGCCATGACGGCGTGAATGCCAGGCGCAATGCCGGTGCCGCGTTTGTGCCGGAGGAGCGTCTCGGCCACGGCGCGGTGCCGGATTTCAGCCTCTCCGAAAACATCGTGCTCACCCGCCATTCCTATGACCAGGCCGTGGTGAAATCGGGCCTGCTGCAAACCAATGGCGCAGCCAGTGTGAGCGCCCGCGTGATCAAGGCCTATGATGTGCGAAAGGGCAGCATCGATCCCGAAGCCCGCACGCTGTCGGGCGGCAACCTGCAGAAATTTCTTGTAGGCCGCGAACTCGATCGCACGCCCGGCATCCTTGTGGTCAACCAGCCGACATGGGGTGTCGATGCCGGTGCCGCCGCCACCATCCGCCAGGCGCTGGTCGACCTGTCGCGCCAGGGCTCGGCGGTGTTGGTGATCAGCCAGGACCTCGACGAAATTTTCGAGATCGCCGGCCGGATCGCCGTTATTTCCCGGGGCGAGCTGTCGGAAGCCTTTCCCGCCGGGGAATTGACGCGCGAGAAGATCGGCCTCCTGATGGCCGGAGCCCACGAAGCAAAGGACATCGCCCATGCGCATACTGCTTGAAAAGCGCGGCGAGCATTCTTTGGCGATGGCCATCCTCTCGCCCTTCCTCGCCTTCGGGCTCACCGTGATCGCCGGCGGCATCATCTTCGCCGCTCTGGGCTTCAATCCGCTGACGGCCCTCTATGTGTATTTCGTCGAACCGCTGACTGCGCTGTGGTCGGTCGAGCAGTTGATCGTCAAGGCAACGCCGCTGGTGCTGATCGGCGCGGGTCTCGCCGTCTGCTACCGGGCGAACGTGTGGAACATCGGTGCCGAAGGCCAGCTCACCATGGGCGCGGTGCTGGGTGGTATGATCCCGATACTTTTTCCCGCCTGGCAGTCGCCGCTGACGCTGGTGGCGATGCTGGCAATGGGCACGCTCGGCGGCATGGCCTACGGCTTTATTCCGGGCTATCTGCGGAACCGTTTCAATGCCAACGAGATACTCACGTCCCTCATGCTGGTCTATGTGGCACAGCTCATCCTCGACTGGCTGGTGCGCGGGCCCTGGCGCGATCCGCAAGGTTTTAATTTTCCCAAGTCGATCACCTTCGAAGGCTGGCAGATGCTGCCGATGCTGGCGGGCTCCATCCATCTGGGCGCGCTCTTTGCCCTCATCGTGGTTGCAGCACTTGCCTTCCTCATGGCGAAGACACTCAAGGGATTTGAAATCCGAGTCGCCGGCAACGCGCCGCGCGCCGGCCGCTTCGCCGGCTTTTCGCGCCAGCGCATCGTCATCTTCTGCTTCCTTCTGTCGGGCGGCCTGGCGGGCCTCGCCGGCATCGTCGAGGTCGCCAGCACCATCGGCCAGTTGCAACCGCAGATCTCGCCCGGCTACGGCTTCGCCGCCATCATCGTGGCTTTTCTCGGCAGGCTCAATCCGCTTGGTGTCCTGTTTGCCGGACTCCTCCTGGCGCTGAGTTACATCGGCGGCGAGGCGGCACAGATCACGCTCGGCATTTCCGACAAGATCGCCAAGGTGTTCCAGGGCATCCTGCTGTTCTTCATCCTCGCCTGCGACACGCTGATCCTTTATCGGATCAGGTTCGATTGGGGCCGTGACCCCGCGGTCCAACCGGCGGAATAACAATGGAACAGCTCCTCATCATAATGACCGCCGCCACACCGCTGCTTCTTGCAGCACTTGGCGAAACCGTGGTCGAGCGATCGGGCGTGCTCAACCTCGGCGTCGAGGGCATGATGGTGATGGGTGCCGTCTGCGGTTTCGCCGCGGGCTTCGTCACCGGCTCGCCCTGGCTGGGGCTTCTCGCGGCGATCGCGGCGGGCGTCGTCATGTCACTGCTGTTCGGCGTCCTCACACTGACGCTTGTATCCAACCAGGTCGCCACCGGTCTTGCCTTGACGCTACTCGGCCTCGGCCTGTCGGGCCTGATCGGCGAGGCCTTTGTCGGCGAACCGGGCGTCAAGCTGCCGAAATTCGCAGGCGTGGACCCGCTGATACCGGGCGCCCTGCTGCTTACCGCCGCGGTCTCCCACGTTTTGTTCCGTACACGGATCGGCCTCATCGTCCGCGCCGTCGGCAACAGCCATGCCTCCGCCCACGCGCTGGGCTTCAATGTCATCGCCGTCCGCTATCTCTGCGTTATGTTCGGCGGCGGTTGCGCCGGTCTGGCGGGCGGCTATTTGTCGCTGTCCTATACCCCGCAATGGATTGAGAACATGACGGCGGGCCGGGGCTGGATCGCCCTGGCGCTGGTGGTCTTCGCCTCCTGGCTGCCCTGGCGCGCCGCCGCCGGCGCCTATCTCTTTGGCGCCATCTCGATCCTCAGCTACACGGTACAGACCTTCGCCTGGGGAATTCCGTCGCAATTCCTCTCGTCCTTGCCCTATCTTGTCACCATTGCGGCACTTGTGGTGATTTCCGGAAACCGGACGCTGACCAGGGCCAATACACCGGCCTGCCTCGGACAGTCCTTCGTGCCTGATCGATAATCTGAAAAAAACAGGGAGACTACACGATGAGAAAACTGATCTACACGACCGCCGCTCTTGCCCTTGCCCTTGGCATCGGTTCGGCCGCGGCCAATGCCGCCGGCACCAAGGCCTGCTGGGTCTATGTCGGCGCCATCGGCGATTTCGGCTGGACCTATCAGCACAACCAGGGTGTTGAAGCCGTCAAGAAGGAGTTTGGCGACAAGGTCGAGACGGTGATCGTCGAAAACGTCACCGAGGCCGATTCGGAACGCGCCATCGAGCGCCTGGCGCGGGACGGCTGCAACATCATCTTCACTACCTCCTTCGGCTTCATGGAGCCGACCCTGAAAGTGGCCAAGAAATTTCCCGACGTGAAGTTCGAGCATGCGACCGGCTACAAGACCGCCGGCAACGTCACCACCTACAATGCCAAGTTTCACGAGGGCCGCTATGTGATCGGCCAGATCGCGGCGAAAATCTCGAAGACCGGCGTGGCTGGCTACATCGCGTCGTTCCCGATCCCCGAAGTGGTCTCGGGCATCAACGCCTTCATGCTGGGCGCGCAGTCGGTCAATCCGGCTTTCAAGGTCAAGATCATCTATGCCAACACCTGGTACGATCCGGGCAAGGAAGCCGACGCCGCCAAGGTGCTGTTCAGCCAGGGCGCCGACATTATCGTCCAGCACACCGATTCGACCGCCGCCCTCCAGGTCGCCGAGGAGCAGGGCAAGCAGGGCTTCGGCCAGGCCTCCGACATGATCAAGTTCGCGCCCAAGGCGCAGTTGACCGCCATTGTCGACAACTGGGGTCCCTATTACATCCGCCGCGTCAAGGATGTGATGAACGGCACCTGGAAATCGCAGTCGTCCTGGGACGGCATGGCTGAAGGAACGGTCACCATCGCGCCCTACACCAACATGCCGGAAGACGTTTCGAAGGCTGCCGCTGCAACCGCCGAGGCGATCAAGACCGGCAAACTTTATCCCTTCACCGGCCCCATCACCAAGCAGGATGGAACTGTGGTGGGCGAGGCCGGCAAGCCGCTGCCCGACGGCGACATCCTCGGCATGAACTGGTACGTCAAGGGCATCGACGACCAGCTGCCGCAGTAACCGATGACAGGCTCAGGTGTCAGCCATCGGCCTGGCACCTGAAACCTGATCCCTCACTCATGGACCCGTTCCTCAACGACTGGCTCAACCTGCTGCTGCGCTGGGGCCATCTGATCGCCGGCATCGCCTGGATCGGCACTTCGTTTTATTTCGTCGCGCTCGATTTTTCGCTGCGCAAACGCGATGGGCTTCCGCCGGGTGTGGGCGGCGAAGCCTGGGAAGTCCACGGCGGCGGCTTCTATCACGTGCAGAAATATCTGACGGCGCCCGCCAGCTTGCCCGCCGATCTCATCTGGTTCAAATGGGAGGCCTATCTCACCTGGGTCACCGGCTTCCTGCTGCTCATCGTCCAATATTATTTTCAGGCCTCCGCCTATCTGATCGATCCCGCCGTGATGCCGCTCGTTCCCTGGCAGGCGGTCGCCATTTCGGTTGCGAGTCTGTGCGTGGGATGGTTCCTTTACGATCTGCTCTGCCGGTCCGCACCCGGCGAAAACCCGGCGATCCTCGCGGGCCTGGTGTTCGCGCTGATCCTTATGTCCGCTTACAGTTACGCCCATGTGTTCTCGGGCCGCGGCGCCTTCATCCATGTTGGAGCACTCACTGGCACCATGATGGCCGCCAACGTGTTTGCCGTCATCATCCCCAACCAGCGCCGGATCACGGCGGCACTGCTCAAGGGCGAAATCCCCGATCCCTCACTCGGCCGGATCGGCAAGCAGCGCTCGCTGCACAACACCTATCTGACGCTTCCCGTGCTGCTGATGATGGTCAGCAACCACTACGCGATGCTGACCGACCATCCTTCCGCCTGGATGATCGTCGGACTGATCTTCATCGGCGGTGCCGCACTGCGCTATTTTCTGCTGCGTCACGAAGTGGGCGACAGCGCCCCGGAGATCGCCATCGCCCTTCCGGTCATCGCCACGGCGCTGGCGCTGGCGTTGCTCCTCACCCAACCCGCGCGCACGCCTGCTTTTCAGGGTGAGGTCAGCGACGCCGACGCCGTCACGATCCTGCAGCAGCGCTGCGCCACCTGCCACGCGACGCGGCCCACCGACGCCACCATAAAGGCACCACCCAAGGGCATTGCACTCGAAAC
>JANLYR010000488.1:0-14481 GCA_031365765.1 Hyphomicrobiales bacterium
CGATCTCGATCTGGCGGATCGGCAGAAGATCGAAATAGCACGGGCGCTGTTCCGCAAGCCAAAGCTACTTCTGCTCGACGAGCCGACATCCACGCTGTCGGGCCGCGATGTCGATTGGCTCGGTCAGTTGATCGCTCAGGAGCGGGTCAAGGGCACGACCGTCGTGTTTATCTCGCATCGGCTTCGTGAAGTGCGCGCCTTCTGCGACAAGCTGACCGTCCTCCGCAACGGGCGTCACATCGTCACCGGTTCGACGGACGAGTTCTCGGACGAAGACATCATCCGGCAGATTGTAGGAAGGTCGATCGGCCAGGTCTTTCCGCCACGGCTACCATCGGGCCACCTCAACGGGGCTGACGTTTTCGCGGCCAGAAATCTCTCTGCGGGGCGTGCCAGGAATGTGGATTTCACCTTGCGCGAAGGCGAAATCCTCGGCGTCGCGGGTCTTCAGGGCATGGGCCAGCTTGAACTGTTTCTCGCTTGTTTCGGCATGGAAGAAGTCACCGGCGGGCACCTGGAGGTGGACGGACGCGCCGTTTCTATCGCCGCACCCTCCGACGCGGTAAACGCCAATATCGGGATCAGCCTGTTGCCCGAGGATCGCAAGACCGAGGCCTTGTTTTTGAAGCTCACCGGGCTGCACAACGTATCCCTTCCCGTTATTGACCGGTTTACGCGCTTTGGCGTGATCCAGACGGATCGCGAACGCTACGCCGTGCGCTCGGCTCTGGCGCGGGTTGACGTTGACGAACGAGCACTGTGGACCAGGGTCAGCGCATTCTCGGGTGGAAACCAGCAGAAAATCGCAATCGCCAAATGGCTGCTCGCCGAGTCGCGCGTGCTGCTGCTCTACGATCCCACACGTGGCATCGATGTCGGCACCAAGCACGAGCTCTATGAATTGATGCGCGACTACGCCGCATCGGGCGGAACCATCTTGTTCTACTCGACCGAAATCCCCGAACTCGTTCACCTGTGCGACCGCGTGATGGTATTTTATCAAGGCCACGTCGCCGCGGTCTTCAATCAGGATCGCCTATCCGAAGAAACGATCGTGGCGGCGGCACTCGGCGGCGAGCCAGAAGCGATGCGGGCATGAATGCCATCGCACCCCCGCGCCGGATTGTAGCGTCGCGCGCGCGCGCGGGGCTCGGCAGGGCGCGCGGCCTGATCGTGGTAATCCTTGTGTTCGCCGGGCTCGTTCTTTTCAACGATCTGATCTCGCCGGGGGCGATGAGCTATTTCGAGTTCAGTTTCATGTCATCCGGCGGCGCCACGCTTTCGCTTGCCGCCGCTGGACAAACCATAGTGATCCTGACGGGCGGCTTCGACCTCTCGGCGGGAGCGGTCATCTCGCTCGTCAATGTCATCCTCGCCAGCAACATGCAGGATACGCCTCAAAGCGTCGTCTTGTGGTGTGCGGCGGGAATCGGCATCGGCATGGCGATCGGCGCCTTCAATGGCCTGTTTATTGCCTATCTGCGCTTGCAGCCGATCGTTGTAACACTGTCGACAATGTTCATCGTGCAAGGGCTGACGCTTCTGGTGATGGACAAACCCGGGGGCATGATTCCTTCTGGTCTTTCCACCGCGCTGGTCGGCGACGCCATCCCGAACTTGTTGCCGATGCCGGTGCTGATCCTGATCATTGCCATCCTTCTGTGGCTTTGGCTCAAGAACACGCCGTTGGGCCGTGACGTCTATGCCATAGGCAGCGACAAGGAGTCGGCGCGAGCCCAGGGTGTGCGCGTGGCGCGGACCGAGTTCCTGGCCTATGTGATTGCTGGAGCGTGCTACGGCGCGGCCGGCGTGTTCATCTCGGCCCAGCAAGGAGCCGGAGACCCGCTGGTCGGTAATCCAATACTTTTGCAGATGTTTGCCGCCGTGGTTGTGGGGGGCACGCTGCTTGGCGGCGGGCGGGGCGGGCCGGTTGGGTCGATCTTCGGCGCCTACATTCTGATCATCGTGGTCAATATCCTCCTCGTGCTGAACGTCTCTGCCTATTATCAGTCGATTGTCGAGGGCCTCATACTGATCCTTGCCGTACTTGCCGGGTCGCTTCGCCGGGACTCGGTTCTTGCCCGGCAGATCCGGGCGGGACTAACGAGAATTCGGGCATGGCGATCCGGCACGCTGGCGGGTTCGCTTTCCGCTCCGCATGCCAGGAATGTGAGGCTACCATTCCTTGCTCCACCAGCGGCTAAAGGCCATTCGGCTTCTCCCCCCTTCCATGTCCGGCACGCGGAGGCTCTCCGCTATGCTCTGCCAGCCTATGCCATCTTCTTTCTGGTGGTCCTTGTCACCGAAGTCATGGTCGGTCATTCCTTCCTTTCCTGGACCTACTGGAACTCTCTCCTGGTCCTTTCGGTATTCCTCCTGATCCTCGCTCTGGGCCAAGGCACCGTTATCCTCACCGGCGGGCTTGATCTCTCCCTGCCGTGGACAATCGGGCTCTGCGGCATCCTGTTCGCCGGGTTGGTGAAGGGGCAGGACACCGCCATGTTTTACGCGTTTCCCCTGGCGCTCGGCATAGGGATGCTCATCGGGCTCGCCAATGGACTTGCTATCGTGGTTCTCGGCCTTTCGCCGATCGTCGCGACCCTGGCGATGAACGGAATACTGCAAGGCATCGCTCTGCTCTATTCTCAGGGGACTCCAGACGGATTCTCATCGCCCGCGCTGCGCTGGTTCATGACCGACCGCACGGGCTGGTTTACGCCCGTCATTCCATTCATTCTTGTGTTTGCAGCGCTCGCGGCCTTTCTATTGGCGCGCACACCATTCGGAAGACGGGTCTATGCCATTGGCAACAGCCCGCGCGCCGCCGAGCTTTCGGGAATCGCCGTGGGCCGCACCCAGGTCCTGGTTTATATGCTCTCAGGTCTGTGCGCGGCTTTGGTCGGATGCCTTTTGACTGGTTTTTCCGGGCAGGCAAGCCTTGGCATGGGGGATGAATATCTCCTGCCTTCGATTGCCGTCGTCGTGGTGGGAGGTGCTCTGATCACCGGCGGACGCGGCATCTATCTCGGTATGGCGGGAGGCGTCCTGCTGCTGACGTCTTTGCAAACCTTGTTGGCCGGCACGACGCTGCCTTATGCAACACGCGCAATCTTGTTTGGCCTGGTCGTTCTGGGCGCCGTGATCGCGTTGCGCGACCGCCAATCCTGACTGGGGAAAACGACATGTCCACGCCCACCGGAACCGCAATCGTCAATGGCATCAAGCCGGGACTTCGCGTTCTGGTCACCGCGGGGGCGAGCGGTATCGGCCGCGCGATCGCCGACATGCTTATCCTGCACGGAGCGCAGGTGGCTGTTTGCGATGTCGACGCGGCGCGTCTGGCGGACTTTCGCACCGAGAACGCCGGCCACCTCGCATGCCGCGCCGACGTATCGGCGGAAACGGAAGTGGACGAAGCGTTCGCTGAAGTTGGACGGCGGTTCGGCGGGCTCGATGTGCTGGTGAACAATGCCGGCATCGCCGGTCCCACGGGTGGAATCGAAACGCTATCTCTGCCCGACTGGCAGCGCTGCATCGATGTTGGCTTAACCGGGCAGTTCCTGTGCGCGCGTCGTGCTGTACCGATGATGAAAGCGGCCGGGGGTGGAGCTATCATCAACATGTCCTCGGCCGCGGGCCGGCACGGCTATGCCTACCGGACACCCTACGCAGCGGCGAAATGGGGAGTGATCGGCCTCACCCAGTCGCTGGCGAAGGAACTTGGCCCCGCCAACATTCGCGTGAACGCCATCCTTCCGGGCATTGTTGAAGGACCGCGGATCGACGGGGTGATCCGCGCGCGGGCAGCGCAGCTGGGGTTGAGTCAAGCCGAAATGGAAAAGCAGTATCTCGAGAAAGTATCGCTGCGCCGGATGGTAAGCCCGCACGATGTGGCGGCGATGGTTGTATTTCTTGTTTCGCCGATGGGAGAAAACCTGTCGGGCCAGTCGCTCGGCGTCGATGGCAACGTGGAAACCCTCTAGGGAGACAAGGAATGGCGAAAGTCGCAATCATCGGCACTGGGTTCATCGGGCGGGCCTGGGCCATCGTATTCGCCCGAGCCGGACACGGCGTCGCACTGTGGGACCGGGCCGATGGCGCACCGGAAGCCGCGCGCGAATACATCGAAACTGTGTTGCCGGGTCTCGAAGAGTATGGACTGCTCGGCCAATCGCAGCCGGAGGAGATGATGTCCCGGATCAGGCTTGCCACCGGTTTTGCCGATGCGCTCTCAGGTGTCGAGTATGTTCAGGAGAACAGCCCGGAAAACCTCGAGGTCAAGAAGGCGCTTTTCGCCGAACTGGATGCGGCCGCTCCTCCAGACGCCATCCTGGCGTCATCGACGTCGTCGCTTCTGCCTTCAGCTTTCACCGCGGATTTAAAAGGCCGCGCCCGCTGCATGGTGGTTCATCCGATCAATCCGCCCTACCTCATCCCCGCGGCCGAGCTTGTGCCGTCACCATGGACGACGTCCGAAACGATCAAGCGTGCCCGCGCCTTCCTGATCGCCGCTGGCCAGAAGCCGATCGTCATGAACAAGGAACTGGCGGGCTTCGTCATGAACAGAATGCAGGGAGCGCTTCTCGAAGAGGCCTTCCGCTTGGTTACGGAAGGCTTTGCGAGCGCGGAGGACATCGACATCGGCCTCCGCGAGGGTCTGGCGCTCCGCTGGTCTTTTATGGGGCCGTTTGAAACAATCGATCTCAATGCGCCCGCTGGCATCCGCGACTATGTGCAGCGCTACCAATTCATCTATGAGGGCCTTGCGCCAAGCCAGTGGCGGCGTGTCGATTGGTCAGGGCCCGGATTGGACGGCATCGAGGCGGACCTCCGGGCGAGGCTGCCCGCGGTCGATCTTGAGAAACGCCAGGTATGGCGCGACAAGCGGCTGATGGCGCTGGCCGCCCATAAAAAACGCGCCGCGCGGGACATCGGGGAGTAGCATGATGGCAAAGGGCCGAAAAGTTATCATCACCTGTGCCGTCACCGGCGCAATCCATACGCCCAGCATGTCGCCGCATCTGCCGGTCACGGCCTCCGAGATCGCCGATGCGGCCATCGGCGCCGCCCAGGCGGGAGCGGCCATCGTCCACCTGCACGCCCGCAATCCCGTCGACGGCCGCCCCGACCAGTCGCCCGAAGCTTTCGCGCCTTTTCTGGGTGTGATCCGTCAGGCATCGAACGTTGTCGTCAACATCACCACGGGCGGTGCGCCGACCATGCAGGCCGAAGAGCGTGTACGCCCGGCGCAGCATTTCGCGCCGGAAGTTGCCTCCCTCAACATGGGGTCGATGAATCTCGGCCTCTATCCCATGCTCGAGCGCTTCAAGGAATTCCGCCACGATTGGGAGAGACCTTATCTCGAAGGTTCCTCCGAACGCATTTTCAAGAACACATTCCGCGACATCGAGTTCATCCTCAAGACCTGCGCTGGCAACGGCACCCGCTTTGAAATCGAGTGCTACGACATTGGCCATCTCTACACGCTTAGGCATTTTGTGGATCGTGGACTGTTGCAGCCACCCTATTTCATCCAGTCGGTCTTCGGCCTGCTTGGCGGTATCGGCACCCATCCCGAAGATGTGGCCCACATGCGCCGGACGGCCGACCGGCTGTTCGGTGACGACTATCAGTGGTCGGTGTTGGGCGCGGGCCGCAATCAGATGTCAATTGCTGCCATGGCGGCGGCGATGGGAGGCAACGTCCGGGTTGGCCTGGAGGACTCGCTGTGGATCGGGCCCGGACAACTTGCGCGCTCGAATGCCGAGCAGGTTCACCGCGTTCGGCAGATCATCGAAGGACTTGGACATACAATTGCGACACCCGACGAGGCGCGAGAAATCCTAGCGCTAAAGGGTGGCGACCGGGTGAATTTTTGACTGCAGCCGAGCGAGGAGCAAACAAGATGCGGATTGATGTTGTGGTGGACGTGAAAACAACGCTGGGCGAAGGCCCCGTCTGGGACGTCGAGCAGCAGAGGCTCTTTTGGATCGACGCCGCGGGCATGCGGGTTTTTCGCGCCACCGCCGAGGGTAGTGAAATCCGGGCCTGGGACGTGCCGTCGCGCGTCGGCTCGATTGCCATTCGCAAGGACGGCAAGGGCGCCATCTGCTCGCTGGCAAAGGGCTTCCACGCCTTGGATTTCACCACTGGAGAGTGCCCCCTCATCGCCGAGATTGAGCCGGACCAGCCTGCGAACTGGATCAACGATGGCAAGGTGGATCGCCGGGGAAGATTTTTTGCTGGCACCATGGACAGCCAGGAAGCCGGACCGAACGGCGCGCTCTATCGCCTCGATCCGGATTTAAGCGTCACCAAGATAGAGTCCAACATTATCGTTTCGAATGGCCCGTGCTGGAGCCCCGACAACCGCATCTTCTACTTTGCCGACAGCTGGTCTGGGGAGATCTGGGCCTACGATTACGATATCGAGACCGGCACCCCTGCCAACCGCCGCACTTTCGTCCGGCTTGATACCTCGCGGGGAGGTGCCGCGGATGGATCGACTGTTGATGCCGACGGCTATCTGTGGAATGCGCAGGTCTATGATTCCAAGCTGATCCGCTACGCGCCCGACGGCTCGATCGACCGGGTGATCGAGATGCCGGTAAAGAAGGTCACCAGCGTGATGTTCGGCGGCCCTGATCTCGACATTCTTTTTGTGACGTCCATGGCCAAACAGCCGCTGCCGCGCTTTCCCGCCGACGGTGTGATGCGCGGCTCGCTTTTCGCGGTACGCGACCTTGGCATTCGCGGCCTACCTGAGTCGCGTTTCGGCGCATGAGCGGACCGGACGCTCGTCATCCCAGCGGCCGTCCACCCGACTACGGCGTCGCCGGCACGCCGATAGCCACCAGTGATATACGCTTCCTTGCCGCTCTCGAACAAAAGGCGTTGTGGCTGTCAACCTGGATGATCCACAACGCGAACCATGTGCGCCAGAGCGCCGACGGGTTGAAGGTAGGGGGACATCAGGCCTCGTCGGCGTCGTTGGCCACCATCATGACAGTGCTTTACGGTGCGGTTCTCCGGCCCGAAGACCGGGTAGCCGTCAAACCCCATGCGTCACCGGTTTTTCATGCGCTGCAATACTTGTTCGGCCACCAAACCCGCGACAAGCTCGAGCGATTCCGTGGATACAAGGGAGCGCAGAGCTATCCCTCGCGCACGAAGGACGCCGACGATGTGGATTTCTCCACCGGATCGGTCGGACTGGGCGTCGCCCAAACGCTCTTCGCCTCCCTGGCGCAGGATTATGTCAAGGCGCACGGTTGGGCGAAGGATCGGCCGGTGGGGCGGATGGTCGCCCTGCTCGGCGACGCTGAGATGGACGAGGGCAACATCTTCGAGGCGTTGCTCGAAGGCTGGAAGCACGGGGTGCGGAATCTCTGGTGGGTGGTCGACTACAACCGTCAAAGCCTCGATGCGGTGATCCGCGAAGGTCTGTGGGAACGGTTCGAATCCATATTCAGGAATTTCGGCTGGGATGTCGTTATCCTTAAATATGGCCGGCTACTCGAAGCCGCTTTCCTTGAACCCGGCGGCGACAGTTTGCGCGCCTGGATCGAAGCCTGCCCGAACCAGCTCTATTCAGCGCTGGTGTTTCGTGGCGGTGCGGCCTGGCGACAGCGGCTTCTCGACGAGATTGGCGATCAGGGACCGGTGACACGCCTGATCGACGCACGCGACGATACCGGCTTGGCCAGTCTGATGACCAATCTCGGCGGGCATGACCTTCCAACCCTCCTCGACGCCTTTGAGGTAGCCGCCACCCACGACCGGCCGACTTGCTTCATCAGCTACACGATCAAGGGCTTCGGCTTGCCGCTGGCCGGCCACAAGGACAACCACGCTGGGCTGATGAACCCCACGCAGATGGCCGATTGGCAGCAAAGGATGAGGATTGCGCCCGGAGACGAGTGGAGCCGAACCGCGGGCCTCGACATGGACGCTTCCGCCTTCGAGGCTGCGCTGAAGCGCGTTCCCTTCGTACAGAAGGGGCGCCGCCGCTATGTCGCAGCCGAGGTCAGCGCGCCCGGCAGTCTTCCAGTCACCGCCAGGGGCGAAACCTCGACGCAAGCGGGATTTGGCCAGATCCTCACCGATTTCGCTGCGACCGGCCACCCTCTGTCGGATCGCATCGTGACCGCATCGCCGGATGTCACAGTGTCGACAAATCTCGGCGGCTGGGTGAACCGGCGGGGTCTATACGCGCGCGAAGAGATGGCGGACACTTTTCGGAAAGAGAAGATACCCTCCGCATTCACGTGGGAGTTCTCGCCCAAGGGCCAGCACATAGAGCTCGGCATCGCCGAAATGAACCTGTTCATCATGCTCTCGGCGCTCGGCCTTTCTCATTCGCTCTTCGGCGAAAGACTGATCCCGATTGGAACGCTTTACGACCCTTTCATCGAGCGCGGCCTCGATGCCCTCAATTATGCTTGCTACCAGGATGCAAGATTCATTCTGGTGGCGACACCTTCCGGCGTAACGCTGGCACCCGAGGGCGGCGCCCACCAATCGATCGGCACGCCGCTCATAGGCATGAAGCAGGACGGGCTTCTGGCTTTCGAGCCCGCCTTTGTGGACGAATTAGCCGAAATGTTGTTGTGGTCCTTCGCCTATATCCAGCGAGGCGACAAGGCGGCGCCCGACGAGGCCGCGTGGTTGCGCGACGCCATAGGGGGATCGGTTTATCTAAGGCTTTCGACGCGCAAAATCCAACAGCCCCTCCGCGCCATGACGCCGGAACTCCGCAAGGGCATCGTAGACGGTGCCTATTGGCTGCGCGAGCCTGGACCCAACGCCGAAACCGTGGTTGCCTTTTCCGGCGCTGTCGCTCCAGAAGCGATAGCCGCTGTCGGCCTTATGTCTGAAGACCGGCGCGATATCGGCCTCCTCAATGTCACGTCTTCCGACCGGTTGAATGCCGGTTGGCAGGCCGCCGAACGCAGCCGGCGGTCCGGCGATCACGCCGCCTGTTCCCACATCGAACGGCTGCTTGCGCCACTGTCCCGCGACTGCGGCTTGATCACCGTACAGGACGGCCATCCGGCAGCGCTCGCCTGGCTGGGCGGTGTGCTTGGTCACAGGGTGAAAGCGCTGGGCACGGAACATTTCGGTGAGACAGGTACGATCGCCGACCTCTATCGCGTCCAAGGCATCGACACCGAAGCCATTTTGCGTGCCGCATCGGCTTTCGGCCGGCCACTTCGGTATTTAACTTAGACCGCGGCAAAGGGCGCTCAGCCAAAAGTGGGGCAGCGCTTTACGAAAGAAACGCCAGCTGCGTCGCGATCTGATCTTGAGCTATTCGTGCAAAGGCCCGAGAGACCCAGGCGCAATGCATTTCCGTTCACCATGATGCTCGACGACGACATGGCCAGTCCGGTGGTCAGTGTCGCGTCCATCGGTATATCATGAATGCAGATCGATGCCTGAGCAAGCTGCCAAGCGTCCCCCACCACTTGATCGCCGCCATTGCCACTTGCAACCACCGCTTCATTTCAGGCTTGCCCCGCGACTGCTTCCAGCGATCCGCTTTTGGATGACCGCTGTAGCGCGTCGAGCACTTCCATGTTGCGGATCGAGTCTGAAGGAGGAAGTAACGTTTCCTTGCCGCCAACGATGGCTTCGCAGAAAGCATCCGCCATCAATCCATATTGATTGACCGGCGCCAGAAGTTCCACGCGGCGATTGCCGTCGCCATCGATGATGACGATTATCGCTTCGGCGGCAAAGGTGCCGTATCCCGGAATGAACCCGCGAGGAACCTCGATCATGCCCTTGGTCCCGATGATCGAGTAATGCCCGAGGCCCTGGGTATCGAAGCCGCAGCTGATGAGGGCCGTACCCTGTTCGAACTCGAGCAAGCCTTGGACATTGCGGTCGACATCGTAACGCCTGTCGATTCCGAGACGCGCGATCGCGCGCCGGGGTTCCGCGTTGAAGATCATCCGCGCGGCATTGACCGTGTAGCAGCCCATGTCGAGCAGCGCTCCGCCACCTAGCGCCGGTTGAAATCGCACATTGCCGGGATCGGCGGCATCGATGAAATTGACCGACAGATGGACGCGCGCTTCCCTGATCTCGCCGATCACGCCCGACGCCAGCAGCTGCTGAACTCTGCGTGTCTGCGGATGAAAGCGATACATGAAACCTTCCATCAGTTTCACGCCCCGGTGCTTGCATTCAGCTGCCGCGGCGGTGGCCTCGGCCGCCGTCAAGGCAATCGGCTTCTCGCACAGCACATGCTTGCCCGCCGCGGCTGCCTTTTTGATCCATTCGAGATGCAGGGAATTGGGCAGAGGGATGTAGATGGCCTCGACATCGGGATCGGCCACGACAGCCTCGTAGCTTGCATGCACCCTTTCGATGCCAAGGGTTTGGGCGGCGGTTTTGGCCTTTGCTTCGTCGCGGCTCCCTAGCGCAACGACCCGGCCCAGGCGGGATTGCTGAATGGCGGGAATGACCATCCCGACCGCGATACCGGCCGCCCCCAGAACCCCCCAACCAATTTTGTTCACCATTGTGGATTCTCCTTGACTGATTTTTTATCACGATGTAATCGATTGCGTAATCGATTACTAAAGCAAGTTCATGCCCGCTACAAGTACACAATTGTTCGAGCCGACCTATGGACATGAGGGCGTGGCGGCTGGCCACAACCAGTTCCCCCTCCTGCTCTCGCCTTTCTCGATCGGCCCGGTGGAATTGCGCAATCGTTTCGTCTTCCAGCCGCATTTCACCGCTCTCGGCGATCTCGACGGCATGCCGTCCGATGCCCATGCCGCCTATCATGAGGAACGCGCCAGGGGCGGTGTCGGCCTCATCATCTTCGAAAGCCAGGCGGTCCATCCGACAGGCAAGATGTCGCGGCGTTTCGTCGATGCCTGGGATCCCAAGATCATTCCTGCCCATCGCCGCATCACCGACGGCGTCCATGCCCATGGCGCCAAGATTTTCGGCCAGCTCACCCATGGCGGTCACACCTCGCTCGAGCATCCCCCGCATATCCTGTGGGCGCCCACCCAGATGCCGGAACCGTCGAGCCATTTCAGCACCAAGGCCATCGATGATGACGACATCCGCGCGGTGATCGAGGGCTTCGCCGCGAGTGCCCGAAACCTGGTCGAGGCGGGATTCGATGGCATCGAAGTGAAAGTCGCCCATGACGGGTTGCTGCGCTCATTCGCCTCGCCTTTCTTCAACCATCGCACCGACGCTTATGGCGGCAGTCTGGAAAATCGCCTGCGCCTGTCGATCGAGGTGTTCGAGGCAATCAGGAAAGCGGTCGGACGTTCGGTACCCCTTGGCGTACGCATGTGTGTCAACGAGTTCACCGTCTTTGGCTACGACTCGGAATACGGCCTGGGCATCGCCGAACATTTCCAGTCGAGCGGGCTCCTCGATTATTTCAACTCCGATGCGGGGTCGTTTTCAAGCTACTGGATGGAAATCCCTCCCGCCGCAGTGGCCCAGGAGGACTTCCGCAAGATCAACAAGGAACTGAAGGACATGAGCCGCCTGCCGGTCATCGCCTTCGGCCGCATGAATTCGCCGCAACTGGGCGAGGAGGTGCTTCGCAGCGGCGAGGCCGACTTGATCGGCATGGCGCGGCAACTCATCGCCGATCCCTGGACGCCGGAAAAGACCAGGCGAGGCCGGGCCGATCTGGTGCGCCGCTGCATTTCCTGCAACGATGCCTGCCTCTACCAGGTGGGCCAGGAAAAAGGCGTCCGCTGCATCCAGAATCCGGGTGCGGGACGCGAGCGCCAGGTCAACGAACGGCTGCTGGCGCCCGTCGCTTCCCCACGGTCGATCGTCGTCGTGGGCGGCGGCCCGGCCGGGCTCAAATTGGCCGAAACCGCAGTCAGGCGCGGCCACAAAGTAACGCTTCTCGAGCGCGACCGGGCCCTGGGCGGCCAGGTCCGTTATGCCGAAAAGCAGCCCGAACACGCCACTGTCGGCGAAGTCACGAGCTATCTTGAAATCGTTGCCGATGAATGCGGCGTCGACATCCGGCGGGGGCAGGATGGAACGCCCGACAGCATCCACGACCTCAAGCCCGACATCGTCATCGTGGCGACGGGGTCCGAGCCCAATCTGCCGCGGGGTTCCAGCGCCGATGTCGCCGTGTCGCGCTCGCTCGGACGCCAGGTCCTGCCCGATATCGAGGGCCTCGATCAGGATTTCGTGGTGTCCTGCGATGACGTCCTTTCGGGCAAAGTGGAACTCTCCGGCAAAGTCGTCGTCATCGACAACAATGGCCATTGGGAAGCGGCGGGAACGGCCGAATTCCTCGCTGACAATGGCTGCGAAGTCATCGTGCTGGCGGCTCATGCCGTCGGCAGCGAGCTTGAATCGGGCACCTGCACGCTGTTCTACCGGCGCGCCGCCATCAAGAACATGACACTCCGCTCCGGCCTGTCGCTGACCGGGATCGGCGACCACAGCGTCACCGTGGCGCCGGTCATCAGCGGCAACGACGCCATCGGCTGGGCCAAATACGTCCTGATGCCCGGCGACGAGGAAGTGATCGAGGGCGTCGACTGGGTCGTGCCGGTGATCGGCCGCCGCTCGCGTGAGGATCTGTTTCTGGCGCTCAAGAAGGATCCGCGTTTCGCCGCCGTCAGGGTCGAACGCGTGGGCGACTGCGTGGCGCCCCGTCTCATCGAAAGCAACATCGCCGAAGCCTTCCTGCTGGCACAAACCCTGTGACGGAGAGTCGATCATGAAACTTGCGTTCAACACCTGGGTCTATTCGAGTTTTCCTGTTTGGGTTCCAGCCTACCCGCTGGAAGAAGTGGTGCCGCGGCTGGCCGCGATTGGCTATGACGGCATCGAACTCGGCGCCGCGAGCCCCCATGCCTATCCGGATTATACCGGGCCTCAGCGCCGCCGCGAAATCCGCCGCCTGTTCGAGCAGAACAACATAGCGCTCGTTTCGATGCTTCCAGCACCCGGCGGCGGCGCCGGTTTCAACGTCGCTTCACCCATCGTCGAGGAGCGCGCCGCCGCCATCGATCAATACAAGAAAGTGGTCATCCTGTGTGCCGAACTCAGCGGCAAGATCGTGCTCTATGTGGCCGGCTGGCAGGTCTTCGGCACCTCGCGCGCCGAGGCCTGGAACTGGAGCCGGGCGGCCCTTGCCGAGGTTGCCAAGACCGCCGAGGCGCAGGGTATCACCATGTGCATCGAGCCGACTTCCGCCGACAGCAATCTCGTCGACAGCGCCGATGACGCGCTCGACCTGATGAACCAGGTGGGGGCGTCCAACGTCCAGCTGATGTTCGACACCTACCACACAATTTATCGCAACGAAGTGGCCAGCGACTATGTGCACCGCTTCGGCAAGCACCTGGCCCATGTCCATCTCTCCGACAGCAATCGCCTGCCGCCGGGCGAGGGCACGGGCGAATTCCCGATGCTGATCGAGACGCTGAAGAAGACCGGCTTCGACGGCTACCTCACCATGGAGATCGGCTTCAACCGCCGCGACGTCGATCCGGACGGCGTAGCCAAGAGGGCCTATGATTATATCAAGCGGCTGACCGGACCCTCGGATTCACGCTGAATCGGTCCAAAAAAATTCAGGAGAGCAAATAGGAATAGTTTCACGTGAAACATCGGGAAATTCGGCGGAGATTCAGGCCTTTGCGGCGTTGCGGTTTGGCGCGGAGGGGAGAGGCGGCGGTACAAATGGGGCGGCAAAAGCTGCCAAAAAGTCGAGTTTGGCTGACAAATCAGGTGGCGGCTAACGGCAGCACGATGGTCTGCATGATGCGGTGGGTCTCGCTCAGGATTTTGACGATCTTCAGGTAGTGCCGGATGTCCTCCCAGCCGAGCGCCCGCCCTTTCCGGTCCTTGAGCCACTTCCGGGCCGGCTGGTATCCGCCGATGTAAAACTCCCATGACAGCCGAGGCACATTCTCGAAGCATTGGGTGTCGTTGATATAGACGGCACCCGCCGTGGTGCCCTCTGGCCGGACGGCAACCTTGCCCACCACGGAGGAGCCCTCGCCGGTGAAGGGATAGGGCGTCTCGCCGATGGCAGCCTCCTCCATCAGATGCAACCGGCGCAGTTCCGTGCCCTTGGCAATGCAGGTTTAGACAAGCTCGTTGGGCTCAAAGAGCATCAATTCGCTTAAAGGCGTGTCTTTGAAGGCGTCTCTCAGTTTCTTTGGATCAACAGGACGCCCAAAATCATGATCCCGATGCCGCTGGCTCGTGCGAGGCTTAAAGGTTTCACCATGGCACCGAAAAGCCCGAAGTTATCGATCGCTGTGGCGGATATCATCTGCCCGAGAAGCACGCAGAAGATGGCGTTACCAATGCCGAAACGCGGCGCAATCCAGGTGATCGACAGCACATAGAAAGCCACCAGCAATCCTGCACTCAGAAGATAGGTTGGCTGGGCTGGAATGAGACGCAGCGGTGCAGGCCCGCCCGCTAGCAGCATCGTTGCCCCCGCTGCAAGAA
>JANLYR010000493.1:0-6061 GCA_031365765.1 Hyphomicrobiales bacterium
CGCGCTTCATGCAACGCGCGCGGCGGTCGAAGAGGGCATCGTGCCCGGCGGTGGCGTTGCGTTGCTTCGAGCCAAGGCTGCGGCCGAGGGGCTGAAGAACGACAACCCGGACGTCCAGGCCGGCATCAAGATCGTGTCCAGGGCGCTCGAAGCCCCGGTGCGTCAGATCGTCGAGAACGCCGGTGTCGAAGGCTCGATCGTCGTCGGCAAGCTGCTGGAGAAATCCGGCAACTACGGCTTCAACGCCCAGACGGAAGAGTATGTCGACATGGTTGCGGCCGGCATCATCGATCCGACCAAGGTTGTGCGCGTGGCACTGCAGGACGCGGCGTCTGTCGCCTCGCTCCTCATCACCACCGAAGCGATGATCGCCGAGCGTCCCAAGGACAAGCCAGCAGGCGGCGGCATGCCCGGCGGCGGAATGGGCGGCGGCGGCATGGGCGGCATGGATTTCTAAATCCAGCCACCAGCACTTGAAATGCAGAACCCCGGTGGCGACACCGGGGTTTTTTGTTGACGCACAGCACCACGCTGGTGAAGGTTAACCACAATGAGCAAGCAACCCCCGTGGCTATTGGCGGATCAGCCGACGTCACAGGAAGATCTAGATCTTCTGTGTACTGATTACGTTCAGTGCTTCGGACCGAGAAGCGCGAACATAGCGCCCTGCGGATCGATGCACTGAAGGATCCACTGGCCGCCGGGAACTTCCATGGGTCCCATCACGACTTTTCCCTTCGCCTTCTCGACGCGGAGCTTGGCGGCCTCGATGTCGTCGACGACGAAATAATAAAGCCAGATCGGCTGGGGTAGGTCCGCGGTCTTAGTCATCATTCCGACCACCGGCTTGCCGCCAATCGCGACGAGCTGATAAATTCCCATCGCTCCCATGTCCATCGCTTGGTCCTTGGTCCAACCAAAGAGCCCTGAATAGAATTCAAAGGCCTTCGCACCATCCCCTGCGTGGAGTTCGTGCCAGCCGATGAAGCCTGGCTTGTCAGTCGGTGCTTCGGGGGCTGAATCGCCCTGCCCCGTAAAAAGATAGAAGCCCGCGCCGCTCGGATCGGCCGCCACGGCAAAACGCCCGACGCCTGGAATGTCCGTGGGTGGACGATGGATCCTGCCGCCCGCGTTCGTGACGCGCTTGGTGAAGGATTCGACATCGTCAACGGCGATATACCCCATCCAAGCCGGCTTTACGCCCATTGCCGCCGCATCGGGAGGAATCGGCATGAGGCCCGCTACCCGATTTTCGCCAACATGCAACAGCGTGTAGTCCATGGCGGGCATGCCCGAATCCTTCGGCGTCCAACCGACGACATCGCAATAGAAGGCCGTGGCTGCCTTGGGATCGGTGGTCATCAAATCGTACCAAACGAATTTTCCGGTGCTACTGGCCATGATTGTCCTCCTCGGTTTTTGGAAAGTGAAATAGCAGTTCGATGTAGCGCCGCAGATGGGAAAGGCATTCGACAGCCACCCCTGGCCCACCACTTGCCTTGGCGAGGATAAATGACCCCTGGATCACGGCCTGAATATGGAGAGCCAGGCTCTCCGCGCTCCATTTCGCTTCGGTCAAGTAAAATTCCTGGGCGAGCGCGATGTCGCCGGATAGTTCCGCCACATGAGCTCTGATCTGGTCGTCGCATGATTGCCGGATCAGCGGATGGGTCTGATAGACCTCCTGCACCATGGTTCCGAGCAGACAGGTATATTGCGGCAGGCTACCACTGAGCAGCGCAATCCTGAAATCGACATAGGCAAGCAGACGAAGCAGAGGGTCAGATTCGCTGCGATAAGGCGCCTCCGCGAAAACCCGCTGCGCCATTGCACCGAAATGCGAAGCAGCGGCGATTGCCAATTCTTCCTTGTCGCGAAAATGATGAAAAAACCCGCCTTTCGTAAGCCCGGCGGTGGCGCAGACATCATCGAGCGTGGTCCCCGCATAACCCTTGCTCCGGATGAGTTGGAGGGCCGCGTCGAGAATTTTTGTGCGGGACGGATGAATCACTCAGGGAGTATACCGACCAGTTGGTATTTTCGTCAACCACCATTTATGACAGCAGTTGGCCACTGGGTGGAACTCTTGTAGAATTGAGTCGTTTCCCTAATAATCTTGTAAATCGAACCTTGGAGGAACTCATGTTTCAACGCTCCGCTTTGGCTTTTAGTCTTTTGATGTCCCTGGTGGTTGGTTCTTCGGCAGAATCCAATCCAGCGGGTATGTGGTCGATGGCCAATGGCAAGGTGACGGTGAAGGTTCGGCCCTGTGGCCCACGCCTTTGCGGAACGATCGCCGGGCTGAAGGAACCGATTAGTTCCATCGATGGGAAACCCAAGGTTGATCGCGAAAATCCAGACGCTTCGCTGCGCAAGCGGCCGCTGATGGGGCTACCGATTTTGATCGGAATGAAGCCCGCAGGCGAAGGCACCTGGAAAGGTGCCATCTACAATCCGGACGATGGCAATACCTATTCCGCGACCTTGTCGATGGATGGAGGAAGCTTGAAAGTGAAAGGTTGCGTCGCTGGAATTCTTTGCAAGACCAACAGTTTTGTTCGCGTGAACTGACCTTAGACCAAAACGTCATAATTCCGTCGCCTCGCTTCATCATGGTCGCGCCTTTGCAAGTCCTCGCCTAATTGGGTAACAAGGACTGATTGGCGTGAGTTTGATGTCTCAGACCGAAACACTTCTGCTGATTGTCCTGGGCTTTGCAACGGCGTCCCTGCTGGCACTGTTCATCGGCCGGTTTGCCTGGAATATGGCGTTGCGGATTGGTGCCAAGCGGATGCAGAAGCAGGTTCCTTCCACGGTGGCGGAGCTGCAGTCGGAGCGTGACCGTTTGCGCGCTGAATACGCGATGTTATCCCAGCGTTTGGGCGCGAGGCTGGAAGGCATCAAAGACAAGATGGCCGACCAGATGGCCGAGGTTACCCGCCACCGCAACAGGCTGGATAGTCTCACCTCCGATCTCGACCGGCGCGATGCCGAAATCATAACTTTGCGCGAGCGGGTTACAGGTCTTGAACGTGAGCTAAAGCAGAAAAGTGGGGAAGTGGACGAACTCCGGGCAGAGCTCGGCCATCGCGACCAGAAGATTTCGGCACTCGACAGCGAGTTGATCCTTGCATCGACGCGCGAGAACGAAGCCAAGGAGCGTCTGCGCCAACGGATCGGCGAATTGACCGACATGTCGCAGCAGATCGCCGCCAGCCGGCGGGAGCTTGTGGTGACCGATGAAAATGCGCCTCGCGATCTGGTGCCGGTCCCCGCGATTGATCTGCCCCCGCCCCCCACGCTCGACGAGAATTTCGCCGCAGCCGAGCGCGAAACCCAGGATCTGCAGCGCGAACTAGCCCGCCTCGACGAAACCTGGGGTGATAAGCTTGCGGACCTGGAGAAGAAACGCGATGGCGGAGATACGCCAGCGGCACCCGACAACATCATCGCTCTGGGCAACCGCGTCCGGCAACAGCAATAGGCGGCAAGCATGGCGCTCGAAGAATTGAAAGCCCGTTTGGCACTCCTCCTCGACAGCATCGAAGAACATCCCGAGGACCTGCACGAACTGCACCAGACCATTCGCCAGCACCTGGCCCAGGCCCGAGCCATGGGAACGCCGCTGCCGGAGGATCTGGTGGAATTGGAACGAAAGCTGGAAGCGGGTTTTAAGACGGGCGAGTGATTGGCGCTCCCTGCGGGAATCGAACCCGCCTTTGCAACGTGAGAGGCTGCCGTCCTAACCGATAGACGAAGGGAGCTTGAGCGCTAAAGCTTGTCATATCGGGGCTAAGGTTTTTGCGCAAGCGTGGAGGCGGCTCGCCCCCCACCCCGCCGCGTTGCGGCGGACCCTCCCCGCTGAGGGTGGGATAGGAATTAGCGCAGCTTGATCCGTGTCAGCACCGTTCCCTTGCGGATATCGATCACGATGATTTCGGTACCGGTATTGAGCGCCAGACGGTCTCCGTCGAGGACCATCTGGTTCACTGTCGTGATGCCGCCGAGCGTGACGCTTTTGGTTTCGGCGGGCGGCGCTTCTCCCCGCGTCGAAACCTTGTAGGCAATACCGCCCAGCAGCACGACAAGCATGAGCACCAGAAGGCCACCCATGATATAGACGGCGAGTTCCAGAAACCTGAGGCCCGGCTGGGCAATGTCCTGCGCCGGTGCTTCGCCTTGCGGAAGATCGTTGTTGCTCATGGACCCACCCTCGCAGATTCTCGAAACGACAGCTCTTCCCGCCGGCAGGCTCGACCGCTTCCTGGCCGAGGCCTTTCCAGATTTCAGCCGGGCGCGCTTTCAAAGCCTTATCGCGGAAGGCATGGTGACTGTCGAGGGCGCGGTCATCACCGAAGGGCGGTCGAAACTTAAAGGCGGCGAAGTGGTCAAGGTCACGATCCCCGCCCCAACTCCCGCGCGCCCACAGCCAGAAGCCATCCCGCTCACCGTTGTCTTTGAGGATAACGACCTGATCGTCATCGACAAGCCGGCGGGGCTTGTCGTCCATCCGGGTGCTGGCAACGAGACGGGTACGCTGGTCAACGCGCTGATCGCCCATTGCGGCGACAGCCTGTCGGGGGTGGGCGGGGTAAGGCGGCCCGGCATCGTCCACCGCCTTGACAAGGAAACCAGCGGCCTTCTCGTCGTCGCCAAGAACGACTTTACCCATCAGGGCCTGTCTGAGCAGTTCGCTGCCCATGGCCGAGACGGAAAGTTGGAGCGCGCTTATCTGGCACTTGCTTGGGGCAACCCCGAGCGCAACCAGGGCACGATTTCGACCGGTCTGGCGCGAAGTTCGGCCAACCGTCAGAAAATGGCGGTTTCGCGGTCGGCGTCAGCCCGAGAGGCGGTCACCCATTATCAGGTGCTGGAGCGCTTTGGAACGGCAAGTCTGCTCCGCTGCGTTCTCGAAACCGGGCGCACCCACCAGATCCGCGTGCATCTGGCGCATATCGGCCATCCCCTGCTGGGCGATGCGACCTATGGAGCGGGGTTCAAGGCCTCGCTGCACAAATTGACCGACGGAGCTAGAGGGATACTTTCGTCTTTGCGAGGTCAGGCCCTGCACGCCACACTGCTGGGTTTCGAACACCCCCGGTCGGGCAAGGCGATGCGGTTCGAAAGCGCGCCACCTTCCAAATTCGAGAGGCTGGTCGCAGCCCTACTCGGGGGCATGACGGGAAGTTGATAATCTGTAACCAAGCTTGTGTCTTATTTTTCCCGCAATTGCGCGTATAGTAGGGAACCAATGTCCGGGGCCGAGGCTTCGGTTTATTAAGGAAGGGGTATGTTCATGGCCCAGACGACATCGCTGCCAGCACTGGCCGCCGGAGAAGGCGGCCTCAACCGTTATCTCCAGGAAATCCGGCAGTTTCCGATGCTGCAACCGGAAGAAGAATTCATGTTGGGCAAGCGCTGGAAAGAGCACGGTGACAGCGCTGCGGCCCACCGCCTGATCACCAGCCACCTCCGCCTTGTGGCCAAGATCGCCATGGGCTACCGGGGTTATGGCTTGCCCATTGGCGAGGTCATCTCCGAAGGCAATGTCGGGTTGATGCAGGCGGTCAAGAAATTCGAGCCCGACAAGGGTTTCAGGCTCGCGACTTATGCCATGTGGTGGATCAAGGCGTCGATCCAGGAATTCGTGCTGCGCTCGTGGTCCTTGGTCAAGATGGGAACGACCGCCAACCAGAAGAAGCTGTTCTTCAACCTGCGCAAGGTCAAGGGCCAGATCCAAGCCCTCGAAGAAGGCGATCTCAAGCCCGATCAGGTGACTCATATCGCCAAGCGCCTGGGCGTGACCGAGGAAGACGTGATCTCCATGAATCGCCGCCTCGCGGGCGACAGTTCGTTAAACTCGCAGATTCGCTCGGACAGCGACGGCGAGTGGCAAGACTGGTTGGTCGACGAAACCAACAACCAGGAAGAAGTGCTGGCTGAGAACGAGGAAAAAGGTTTGCGGCTCGAACTTCTGACCGAGGCAATGGGCAAGCTCACCGAGCGTGAGCAACGGGTGTTCAAGGCCAGGCGCCTGCAGGACGATCCGGCAACGCTCGAG
>JANLYR010000012.1:0-2708 GCA_031365765.1 Hyphomicrobiales bacterium
CACTGCATTGAGCTAGGCAGGCCTGACTTCCCTCTCGTCAATCGCGCGTTGTTGCAATCGCCTCAATCTCGATGAGTAAATCCGATAAGTTCTTGTTTCAAAATCCGGCCCCTTGCGTTGGCGCCGCGACTCCGGCCGACGCTGATTTCGTTCAAGTCAAACAGCGCGCCGCAGGTGGCTGCACAATCGCGCTATCCAGTCTCCTCGCTTACTGGTAAGTCAGTTTTTTGTCAATCACACGTGTCTCAATTCAACAGGAAGATGCTCATGGCGCGAAACAAACTGCGGATAGCCCTCGCCGGTGCAGGATCTTTCGGCCGCGAACATTTAAGAGAATTGTCGGCGATGGAAGGGATCGAAGTGGTCGGCGTGGCCGACACCAATATGGCGGCGGCGAAGGCGGCAGCCACCCTTTACGGTGCCGCATGCGCTGAAAGCGATGCGGTAGAGATGATCAAGCGTTTGCGGCCCGATGGCTTCGTGATCGCCACGCCGGGGCACAGCCACGTCGCGCTGGCCATAGCGGCGCTTCGCCTCGAAATTCCGGTGCTTCTCGAAAAGCCGGTCGGACTTTGCGCCGCCGATGCCGGGGTGCTGATTGCGGCGGAACAGAAAAGCACTGCGTTTGTGTTGCCCGGACACATCCTACGCTTCTCCTCTGCCTATGGCGAGGTTGCCGGCATCATTCGGGCGGGCGAGATCGGTCCGGTGCTCTCGGTCAGCATGCGCAACCACCGCGACGAGACCCATGCCGTTCGCTATCCCGGCATCGACCCGGTGTTGATGACGATGGTGCACGATATTGACCAGGCTTTGTGGATCACCGGCGCGCCACTGGCTTCCGTCCTGGCGCTCCGCCGGCCAAAAAACACGGCACGGTCCGAAACGCTGATAACCGGAACCGACTCGAGCGGCTGCATGTGGCATATCTCGAATGCGTGGACGTTCCCAACTCTCGAGGCTCCTGCCGACCGCATCGAGGTGGTCGGAGAGCAAGGGGCCGTCGAGATGGAACTCGGCCGGTACATCCGGGTATTCGGAAGCAAATTTCGCGAAATCGAATTGCCACTTGCGGCGGAGGACAACATGCTGCGATCCGAGCTCACTTACTTTGCGGCATGCATCGCGGACGAACGGAAGCCCGAGGTGGTGACGCTGGAAGATGCGCGCCTGGGCCTCGTGGCGGTGGATGCGATTCTGGAATCCTTGCGCACCGGTGCCGTGGTGCGGCCATGATACTGGCCGATGCTCACCTGCATCTCTTCCGCAATGGCTTTCCCGGCCTTTATGGTGAGAGTCTGCTGCGGCCTGAGATCGAGGTGTACGAGAACCTGCGCAAGGCGCACGGAATAGCGGCGGGGCTTGTCGTTGGTTATGAAGGCGAGGGGATTGACCCCAGCAACAATGATTACATCCGTGCGCTGGCGGTGGAACACCCGTGGATGCATACGGTGGCCTATGCCGACGCGCACTCGTCACCCTCGGCGGACTTAGTCTCGGCAATCCTCGAAAGCGGGCATGCCGGCATCTCACTTTATGTTACCGATCTGGCAAAGGGCACCGCTGCGGCCGCATGGCCGGCATCTGCCTGGAACGCCTTGCACCAGGCGCGCGCTTTGGTTTCGCTCAATACCGTGCAGGAGTGCTTGACCCTACTTATGTCGGCCATCGAGAATTCTTCGGACTGCACGTTCCTGATTTCGCACATGGGGCTTCCGGGCAGTTACCGCCAACCCCTTGCCATGGCGGACGCCGAAACACGATTGGCGCCCCTGCTACGGCTCGCCCCGCTTCCGAACGTCATGGTGAAGTTGTCCGCGCCATACGCGATCAGCGATCCAGCCTATTCTTATCCGCATGTGGCGGCGGAGCCCTTCCTGGATCTTATTCTCAGCCGCTTTGGCGTGGAACGCTGTCTCTGGGGCTCGGACTTTAGTCCGGCCCTCGATCATGTATCTTTTGCTCAGACGATCTCGTATCCGTGGCTCGAAAGGCTCGGAGATGTTGACCGCGCCCTTGTGATGGGGGGAAACCTTCTGCGGCTGTTGGCCAGCGCCAAGGAATAGCCGGGCGGACTATCGGCCAATCACCTCCCCGATCACCTGGATCAACGCCATGTAGCTTGATCGCCGATGGCCTCAATCGCGCTGCCTCCCAGATCAATTGGGCGCAGGTGCGGCGGCAAAGAAGTGACATCCTCGCCGTGAATGATTACCCGGCCGCGCGACGAATACTCGAAGCCGGCTACAATGCGCGGCAGGATCGACATGCCACTTCTGTTGGCCCCGAGCAGGAAACACATTCGTTGTCCTGAACCTGGAGATTGATTTGTTCGAGCGCCGCAATGTCCCGGAACGTCTTGCTGCCGTCGACGATTTCGACCCCGGCCGTCACTGCGCAGTCTTCCGGCCGAAACGATTCGACGCAAACACCAAGCACACCAGAGCCGCGAGGAGCATCGTGGCGATGGCATTTATCGAGGGATCGATGCCCCGCCGCATGAGCCCCCAGACGAGGACCGGGACCGTCTGCTGACTGCCGACGGTGAACCATGTCACCACGAATTCATCCAGCGAAAGGGCAGAGGCAAGGAGCGCCGCGCCGATGACAGATTGCCGGATCAACGGAAGGGTGATGTCGAGAAAGGCGCGGAACGGCGTAGCGCCGAGGTCGCGCGCAGCCTCGATGATAGTGAAGTCGAAATTCTC
>JANLYR010000058.1:0-2611 GCA_031365765.1 Hyphomicrobiales bacterium
GGCCGGTGCATTGTCGCGGCGGATGCGGCACTCGTCGTCTCGGAACACCATGTCCATGACCCAGTGGTGGCTCTCGACGGCCCAATGGCCGCGGATTGCGTCGCCCTGGCGTACGGCGTCGGCGGCCAGCGAGGAGATGTAATAACGCGTCTCACTTTCAGTTTTTCCGCCGATGATCTCGCGGATGCTCTCAACCATGACGATGCTCTTCAGACCCACCCAGTCATGACGCTCCTTGAGCCAATCGATGGCATCGATCGACGTATATGTTCTGGTCTCGATTCGGCCGTGGCTCTTTTCCAGCGGCTCAAGCCGCCTGATCAGCGCCGCTCATCACTGCGGTCTTGGCCGGATGCTTACATCTTCCCCGCCGGACAGGCGGCTGAGAGAGAGGACGCGGATAAGCTGCAAACCGGCTTTGTCTTCCCCGCCGGACAGGCGGCTGAGAGACGGAAGTGGGGCAGCTCATGCCGCTCGATCAGCTTCCCCGCCGAACAGGCGGCTGAGAGAACCCCCGCCGGACCTTGGTGGATCAGGAAGCCCTTCCCCGCCGGCAGGCGGCTGAAGAGCCGTGTGTTCGTTCAATCAGCTATCGATGGTATTCTTCTAAAGGTGTTGTGGACGCCCAAGGGCGTGCCCTCCAGCATAACTTTATGGTCGGCGACTTCCGCAATCTCTGCCTTCCTGACATGCCGCCGGGCAAAATGGGCGGTCAGTGTAGTTTAAGCGTAGCGCACTGATTTTGAAATCGTGCCGGCGCAGCGTCACGTTGTGCTGGAACCTGACGACGTTGCGAGTGATTGTATCCCTTGACTGTGGTCGGGATGTCCTCGCGCGAGGCTGAGTTGATTGGCGACGAATTGCCCGCGTCGTGCCCCTGCCGATCGACGCCTTTACGACAAGGTCTTTCGGTGACGATCGCCTTACGCCAAATATCAACGGGGCGCGCCGTCAAGCGTCCTCCAACGTCGATCATGGTCCGCACATCTGGGTGACAGGCGGGTGACGGTAACTTTTCCAGCGCTAGGAGCCTGTCCCGATAGTCTGTTGCCTATAGCACGCGAGTCAGATTCTGTTCGCGACCATGAGCAAGCATTTTCGCCCGTGGAAAATCGACCAACCGCAGCTGCTTCCGGCTGATGTGAGCGAGTACGTGCCGAAGGGGCACATGGCGCGCTTCATCGTGGCGCTGGTGCGCGAGAGCCTCGACCTCTCCGAGTTCGAGGCGGCGTATCCGAGCGTGCTGGGGCAGCCGCCGTTCGATCCACGCTTGATGGTCGCACTGCTTCTGGTGGCTTACGCAAGCGGTATCTATTCGTCGCGCCGGATCATGAGGGCGTGCGAGGATCGGCTCGATTTCAAGATGATCGTCGCGCAGGACGTGCCGGATTTTCGCACCATTTCGGAGTTTCGCCGACGTCATTTGAAACTGCTGGCGAAACTGTTCGTGCAGGTTCTGCAGTTGGCGGAGAAAGCCGGTCTCGTAAAGCTCGGCCACGTCGCGCTCGATGGCACGAAGATCAAGGCCAATGCCTCGAAGCACAAAGCGATGAGCTACGACCGCATGAAGAAGCGCGTGACCGAACTCGAAGAAGAAGTGCGTCGCCGCCTTGCCGAGGCGGAAGTTGCGGACGCGGCCGACGATGCCGCTCACGGCCGCGACAAACGGGGCGACGAGCTGCCGGACTGGGTCGCCGACAAACAGAGGCGCATCGCGAAAATCCGCGCCGCACAAGCAGAACTCGAAGCCGAGGCCAAGGCGATGGCGGATGAAGAACGGCGCCGCCGCGCCGAAGCCGACGCCAAGCGCGACGCTGAAGGCCGCAAGCGCCCAGGCAAAGAACCAGCGCCCGTCAGCGATGAACCCGACCCGAAAGCGCAGAAGAATTTCACCGATCCCGAGAGCCGGATCATGAAGAGCAAAGACGGTTATGTGCAGGCCTATAATGCACAGGCAGCCGTCGATGCCGCGAGCCAGATCATCGTCGAGCACGGCCTGACGCAGTCAGCCAGCGATCAAGGCCAACTGATCCCGATGTTGGATGGCATCGAGAAAAATCTCGGCCGCCAGCCGCAGCAAGCATCGGCCGACAGCGGCTATTGCAGCGAAGCCAATATCGCCGCCGTCGACGCGCGCGAAGTCGACGGTTACCTCGCGCCGGGGCGGGCCAAACATCCGACAGCGGACAATGGCAAAGTCGGCGGCCCGCTGACCCAGGCAATGCGCAAGAAGATCGACGATGGCGGTTACGAAACGCCGTATCGCCTGCGCAAGCAGGTGGTCGAGCCGGTGTTCGGTCAGATCAAGCAGGCGCGAGGCTTCCGCCAGTTCTTGTTGCGGGGCGCCGAGAAAGTGCGTCTGGAATGGGCTCTGGTGTGCACCGCCCACAACCTCACGAAGCTCGCCAGGGCCTCGTGAGGGCCCTATGGTTGCCGAATTGCGGAGCCGCCGAAGCTATCTGGACGGGCTCCTAGGGTCAAGAGCTTGAGCTTGTGAGCGACGGCAGTTGCGCCGACGATTGCGTCCGGCAACTTCAAGCGCTTGAGCTGGCGCAGCTGGATAGCAGCGTTCTCGACTGCTGGATCGATGCCGATGACGACCAACCGGGCC
>JANLYR010000060.1:0-3503 GCA_031365765.1 Hyphomicrobiales bacterium
CGATCGCCACGGTGATGACAAAGACGATGCCGCCCAGGATCGCGGTGTTGGCGAGGCGCGGCAGCAGGAACTTGAACACCGGCGTCGAGAACTGCGCGGATTCTTTCCAGTCGCCGGAGAGGAAGCCCAGGAGCCAGCTGAAATAGCGCACCAGAAGCGGCCGGTTGTAGCCGTTGTCCTCGAGCCACTGGAGGCGCCCTTCCATGGTCGAATACTGGCCCAGCACACGCATCGCCAGGTTGAGCTTGTCGCCTTCGAAAAAGACGAACAGCAGCACCGAGATCACGAACATGATCAGGATCATGGAGGCAAGCCTCCGGGCGGCAAGTACCAGCATCGCGTCCCCCCACCTGGCTCTTTCGGCCACTTGGAGCAGCGGACAGTCAATTGAAATCACTCTCCCCAAGGTTGGGGCGAGGCTGATTTCAAACATCATCCGACGCTCTAGTCGCGATCATAGGTGGAGAAAGTTACCACGCGCAAGGAATTCCCGTCCCTTGCTATGCGCCGAAAACCTCAAGCAATGGCGTTTGGGCCGTCTCAAGTTGCAGGACGGCGGCCCAGCAGATTTTCCGGCGTGAAGGCCTGCGCCAGTTGTTCCTCCGTCATCAGACCTTCGGACAGCGCCACGTCACGGATGCTGCGCCGCGTCTCAAGCGCCAATTTCGCCACGCGGCTTGCCTCGCCATAGCCGATATAAGGATTGAGTGCCGTCGCGGCGACCAGCGAACCTTCAAGCAGTTCACGGCAGCGCTCGCGGTCGGCTTCGATCCCCAGCACGCAGCGGTCGCGCAAAACCTTCATGCCGCGCATCAGCATGCCCATCGACTGCAGGATGTTGAGGATGATGACGGGCTCCATGGCGTTGAGCTGCAGCTGGCCCGCTTCTGCGGCGAGCGTCACCGCGAGGTCGTTGCCGATCACCTGAAAGGCAATCTGGTTGACCACTTCGGGAATGACCGGATTGACCTTGCCCGGCATGATCGACGACCCGGCCTGCACCGCGGGCAAACGGATTTCACCGAAGCCGGCGCGCGGCCCGCTGTTGAGGAGACGCAGATCGTTGCAGATTTTCGAAAGCTTGACGGCGATCCGCTTCAACACGCCGGAGAAGGTGACGAAGGCGCCCATGTCGGAGGTCGCCTCGATCAGATCGCCGGCCGCGACGAGTTGCACGCCGGAGATTTCGGAAAGGTGCTTTATCGCAGCGGCCGAATAGCCTTCGGGCGTGTTGATGCCGGTGCCGATGGCGGTGCCGCCCAAATTGACTTCGCGCAGCAGATTGGAGAATTCACCCAGCCGCTCGATGTCCTCGCCGACGGTCACGGCAAAGGCGCGGAACTCGGAGCCGAGCCGCATCGGCACGGCATCCATCAGCTGGGTGCGGCCCACCTTGATGACATCGTCGAACTCAACCGCCTTGGCGAGGAATGCCTCCTTCAGCGCGCGCTGGCTGGCGATGAGCGCGGGGCAGTCGCGGAGGATCGTCAGCCTCACTGCGGTGGGATAGACGTCGTTTGTGGACTGCGAGAGATTGACATGATCGTTGGGATTGACCGCCGCATAGTCGCCGCGCGCGCGTCCCATCGCCACCAGCGCCATGTTGGCGATGACCTCGTTGGCGTTCATGTTGGTGGACGTCCCCGCACCCCCCTGCAGCATATCGACAACGAAATGCCCGTGCTGGCCAGCGATGATCCGGTCGCAGGCGGACGCAATGGCTTCGCTCAAAGCAGGGTCGAGCACGCCCAGATCGCGGTTGGCCAGTGCCGCCGCCTTCTTGGCCATGGCGAGTGACTGGACCAGCTCGGGAAAGTGATTGAGCCTGATTCCAGTGATGGGGAAATTCTCCAGCGCGCGGGCGGTCTGGCTGCCGTAATCGGCATCGGCTGGAATTTCTACGGGGCCGATGCTGTCGGTTTCGGTTCGCGTCGATGTCATTGGCAAGGCTTCCCTTAGCTCAGTTGGCTATGGACATGTTGGCCCGTTTATCGCACGTTTGCGAAAGCCCAAGGAGGACAATCATGGATCGCCGCAAATTCATTTCGTCAACCGGTGCTGCCGCCGCAGCGACCGCGGCGCTCGCCGCGCCCGCCATCGCGCAGTCGATGCCGGAGATCAAATGGCGCATGACGTCGAGCTTTCCCAAGGCCCTCGACACGATCTATGGCGCCGCCGAGACTTTCTCGAAGTCGGTGTTGGAAGCGACCGACGGAAAATTCCAGATCCAGGTGTTCGCCGCCAACGAAATCGTGCCCGGGCTCGAAGCCGCCAACGCGGCGGGCGCCGGCACCGTCGAGATGTGCCACACCGCCGCCTATTACTACTGGGGCAAGGACCCGGCCTTCGCCTTTGGCACCGGCATTCCCTTCGGGCTCAACAACCGGCTGCAGAACGCCTGGCTCTATTATGGCGGTGGCAACGAACTGCTCAACGAATTCTTCGCCACGCACAATCTCATCGCCTTTCCGTGCGGCAATACGGGCGCGCAGATGGGCGGCTGGTTCCGCAAGGAGATCAAGTCGGTCGCCGACCTGCAGGGCGTCAAGATGCGGATCGGCGGTTTTGCCGGAAAGATCATGTCGAAGCTGGGCGTCGTGCCGCAGCAGATCGCCGGCGGCGAAATCTATCAGGCGCTGGAAAAAGGCACGATTGACGCGGCCGAATGGGTCGGTCCCTATGACGACGAGAAGCTCGGCTTCTATAAGGTCGCTCCCAACTACTACTATCCCGGCTGGTGGGAAGGGGGCTCCACCCTGCACACCATGGTCAACACCGCCAAATGGGCGGAACTGCCGCCTGCCTATCAGTCGATCGTCAAGACCGCCTGCCAGGCGGCCAATTGCGACATGATGGCGAAATACGATGCCAAGAACCCCGGGGCGCTCAAGAAACTGGCCGCGGCCGGAGCCAAGCTGGCACCGTTCCCGCAGGACGTGCTCGAGGCCTCCTTCGCCGCCGCCAACGAAACCTATGCCGAGATCTCGGCCACCAACGCGCCGTTCAAAAAGCTGCTCGAGTCGATGTCGGCCTATCGCAAGGACGGCTATCTGTGGATGCAGTTCTCGGAATTCCAGTACGACAGCTTCATGATGGGGCTGCAACGCAAGAAGATGCTCTAACTTCCCTTCTCCCAAAGCGAGAAGGAGGGGCCCATTGCAAAGCAATGGGAGGATGAGGGGCACCGGAGCGAAAATATTTCGCACCGTATCCCCTCACCTTCCCACGCGTGCCGCGCGGTCCCCTTCCTCTCCCCATGGGAGAGGAAAAATTACTCGAACACCGGCGGCGCCGTCAGGTCGGTGCCGCCGCTGTCGGGGGCGATGATCTCGATATTCGGGTCGGCGACGAGTTCGTCGTCGAGGAAGGCCGTGACGATTTCCGGGAAGGCGATCAGGATCGCCACCAGCAACAATTGCAAAATGACCCAGGGAATTGCGCCCCAATAGATGTCGCTGCTTCTGATCGAGGGGGGAGCGATGCCGCGCAGGTAGAACAGCGCG
>JANLYR010000274.1:0-16130 GCA_031365765.1 Hyphomicrobiales bacterium
GATGGGGTTGGTCGGCTTGCATAGCGCGAAAACCGCCGCTATAGAGCGCCTTCGTTAAAGGACGGAGTGTAGCGCAGCCTGGTAGCGCACCTGCTTCGGGAGCAGGGGGTCGGAGGTTCGAATCCTCTCACTCCGACCAAATTCTCAAATTTTCGGCTTGAGCAGCGACCACGCCGCAGGCACCGCGAAGGCCACCACCAGCGCCTTGATTGTGTCCCACAACCAGAACGGCGCCAGACCATACTCGACCGCCTTGGCGAAACCACCGACGAAGCCCTGGAGCCAGATGATACCAGGAATGTAGAGCACGGCGGCAGCGAGCAGTGTTGCCGCAATCATCTTGGGAATGCTGCGGTTCCAGCCGCGTTCCACCAGCCAGCCCAGCAGTGCCGCAGCCAGAATGAAGCCGATGATGTAGCCGCCGGTTGGACCGGTGATGCCCGGATAGCCATCGGGCGTCGGCGCAAACACCGGCAGGCCGGCAGCCCCTTCGGCGGCATAGAGTGCCAGGGTGGCCGCGCCCAATCTCGAACCGTAGATCGCGCCGAGCGCCAGCACCGCAAGGGTCTGCAGGGTAATCGGAACCGGCAGCATTATCACGCTGATATGGGCCGCGATGGCGACGAATATGCTGCCGGCGAGTGCCAGCAGGAGGGCGCGGAGCCAGGTGGCGGTGCCGTCCACCGGCCAAAGCCGGCTGGCCAGGAGATTTGAGTTGTCGGTCATCGGTCGCCTTCCCTTCTCGATTCCATTACACTCCTATAAGTCGCGGGCCGGGCTGTGACAACAGCGCGGCGGAAATTCGGGCACGGCTTCGCAGGGGTGGAGGCGGCACAATCCGCTGTCTCCGGGGCCTGCAAGGGTTGCGTGGGCATTCCACACGCAAAATGCCGGTCGGGATGTCCGGCGGTTGGCGTCGTGAAACGCCCACGCTTTCGCGGCGGTTTTGGCTTCCGGCTGGCGCTTCGACCGCACCCGCTTGCGGCGGGCCGTCTATCTACCTCGCGGTACGCCGGTCGTAATGCCGGCGGGTCCATTCCGGAAGCTCCCGGGGGCAAGGCGGTCGTCCCACCCCGCCCGCAGGCGCCACATCCGCTCCATCCCAGATCACCGTCATGAGCGGGACCCCTTCGGAACGAACGAGGGCGGTTTAGCAGAATAGGAATAAAATGTCAATGCCGCGACTGCGAGTTTCTGAGGAAAGACCCCATCCGTCATGCGCGGAGACCGCGCGTGCCACCTTCTCCACCCTTCCGGGTGGAGAAGGATGAATGGCATGGTTCGTGCTTTTTTCGGGGACGGGCAGAACCTGTTTCAAAGCGGCACGGGAGGATTGGCGGCATGGTCAATGCTGAGATGAGTGTTGGACGGAACTACGCACTTTACGAACCCCGGCCGCTGGCGCCGGGAGCGATCCGGTTCGATGTGGCGAAGCTCACCTCGGCGTTGTGGCTCACCGTCACGATCATCCTGTCGCTGGGAATTGCGCGTGAAATCGCCATCGACATGTTCGGTGTCAACACGGTCCTCAAAGACCTGCGGCACTTCGCGCTCGATGCCGAACGGAGCCTGCCATCGTGGTACGAAAATCTTTCCATGGCGGCGTCCTCCGCGCTTTTGGGGCTGATCGCCCTGCTGTCGCGCCGCATCGACCGCGAGAATGTGGTTTCGTGGACGATGCTGTCAGGAATTTTCCTGCTGATGGCGATCGACGGCGCGGTGTCGTTCCATGAAGTGACGGTGGAACCGCTGCGCAACGCCTTCCATCTCGGCGGGATTTTCTATTTTTCCTGGGTCATCCTGGCTACACCCGTGGTGATCGGCCTTGGCCTCTTCTTCATTCCGTTCCTGCTGCGGCTGCCGGCGGCGACCTCGATCCGTATCGTCATGGCGGGCGCGGTGTTCGTGGGCGGGGCGCTGGGTACCGAATTCCTGTGCGGGTATTTCGCCACGAACGGCGGGCTGGAGTCGCTGCCCTATCTGGTGACCGCCGCCATCCAGGAATGCATGGAGTCGCTCGGCATGACGCTGTTCGTCATCGCGCTCATCCACCATCTGGCGCGGATCGCACCGGTTATGAAAATCGAACTCGATCAGGCGGGAAACCGGTAATCCCGGAATTGCCGGCGCAGCTCCAGCTTGGAAATCTTGCCCGTCGCGGTGTGCGGGATCTCGTCGACGAAGGCGACATCGTCGGGGAGCCACCATTTGGCGAGCCGGTCTTTCATGTGGGCCAGAACCTGATCACGCGCGAGATCGGCGCCGGGGCGCTTCACCACCACGAGCAATGGGCGCTCGTCCCATTTGGGGTGAATGATGCCGATGGCGGCGGCTTCCTGCACGCCGGGACAGCCCAAGGCCACGTTTTCCAGATCGATCGATGAGATCCATTCGCCGCCCGACTTGATGACATCCTTCGAGCGGTCGGTCACCTGCATGTAGCCGTAGCCGTCGATGGTGGCGACGTCGCCGGTGTCGAACCAGCCGTTGGCGTCGAAGGCGGATTGGCCCTCGCCCTTGTGATAGGCGCTGGCGACCGAGGGGCCCTTGACTTTGAGGCGGCCGAAGGTTTTTCCATCATGCGGAAGTTCGCGATCCTCATCGTCGGTGATCTTCATGTCGACGAGGAACAACGGGCGGCCCTGCTTGAGCTTGACCGGCCACCAGTCCTCATCAGGGAGTTGCGCTGTGCGCGCGGTCTGCGTGCCGGCCGTGCCGATGGGGCTCATTTCAGTCATGCCCCAGCCGTGGATCACGTCGACATCGTAATCCGCAACGAAGGCCTTCATGACTTTCTCCGGACAGGCGGAGCCGCCGATGAACACGCGGTCGAGATACGGCAGGCGGAGGTGAAGGTTCTGCTCGAGATGCTGCAGCAGCATGAGCCAGACGGTGGGCACCGCGGCGGTGAAGGTGATGCGTTCGGCGTCGAGCAGTTCATAAAGCGAGGCGCCGTCGAGTTTGGCGCCGGGCAGCACCAGCTTGGCGCCGACCATCGGAGCGTTGAGCGCCAGCGACCACGCATTGGCGTGAAACATCGGGACCACGGGGAGCACCGTGTCGCGGCAGGACAGGCTCTTGGCGTCGGGGAGGCTTGTCGTCAGCGCGTGCAAAACGCTGGAACGGTGCGAATAGACCACGCCCTTGGGATTGCCCGTGGTGCCCGAAGTGTAGCACAGGCCGCAGGCGGTGTTCTCATCGAAGCTGGGCCAGACGAAATCCGCATCGCCCTGCGCGATCAGGTCTTCGTAGCAGATGGGATTGCGGAGGCCGGTTTCCGGCATGTGGGCCATATCCGTCATCACGATGAAGCCCTTCACCCTGGGCAATCGCTCCTGCAGTTTTTCGAACAGCGGCACGAAGGTGAGATCGGTGAAAATCCATTGGTCTTCGGCGTGGTTGACGATGTAATCGAGCTGATCGGCGAAGAGGCGCGGATTGAGCGTGTGAACGACGGCGCCGAGCCCCATCACCGCGTACCAGATTTCCATGTGGCGCCAGGAGTTCCACGCCATGGTGCCGATGATCGCGCCCGCTTTGACGCCGAGGCGCGACTGGAGAGCGCCGGCCAGTGAACGGGCGCGGGCGTCGAGTGCTTTATATGTCGTGCGGTGGATGGGGCCCTCGACCGAGCGCGACACGACCTCCGTATCGGCGTGCCAGCGCGCCGCGTGATCGAGAACGCGGTGAACGAGAAGCGGAAAATCCTGCATCAGGCCGAGCATGGGCAAACCTCTTCAGTCCCGGCAATCACTTGAATCCGTTTGCCGCTGGCCCGTCAACGGGCGTAAAGGACGCGGGGACAATGCAGCGGGGAGCACTCACATTATGAACGCACCACTCACGGCTTCGGGGATGAACCAGAACTGGGTGGAACGACGGGCCAAGGCGGTGTCGCGCGGCATGGGGATGGCGGCACCCGTGATCGCGGCCAGGGCCGAGAATTCCGAGATCTGGGATGTCGAAGGCAACCGTTACATCGATTTCGGCGGCGGGATCGCAGTGGTCAATACCGGCCACCGGCACCCCCTCGTGATGAAGCGCGTCTATGAGCAACTTGAAAAGTTTACCCATACCTGCGCCACGGTCGTTCCCTATGCGCCGTTCATCGAACTGTGCGAAAAGCTGAACGCCGTTGCTCCGATGTCGGGAGAAAAGAAGTCGGCGCTGGTGACGACGGGGGCGGAGGCGGTGGAGAACGCCATCAAATTCGCGCGCGCCTTTACCGGGCGCTACGATGTCATCGCGTTTCAGGGCGGGTTTCACGGACGCACCAACCTGACCATGGCGCTGACCGGCAAAGTCAACCCGTACAAGATCAAGTTCGGACCTTTCGCCGGCGGCATCTGGCATGTGCCGTTCCCGGTGGCGCATCACGGCATTTCCGTCGACGACACGATGCAAGCGATCGAGCTTCTGTTCAAATGCGATGTCGAGGCGGCGCGCGTGGCCGCCATCATCATCGAGCCGGTGCAGGGGGAAGGCGGATTTTACATCGCGCCGACAGAGCTGATGGTACGGCTGCGCAAGCTGTGCGACGCCCATGGCATCGTGCTGATCGCCGATGAAATCCAGACGGGCTTCGGGCGCACGGGAAAATTCTTCGCGATGGAGCATTTCGGCGTCGAGCCCGACCTAGTGACAGTGGCGAAATCGCTGGCCGGGGGCTTTCCGCTGGCGGGCGTCGTGGGGCGCGCGGCGATCATGGATGCGCCGGACCCGGGCGGGATCGGCGGCACCTATGCCGGAAATCCGGTGGCCTGTGCCGCCGCACTGGGTGTGTTCGAGGCGTTCGAAACCGAAGGACTGATGGCGAAGGCCGAGGCGCAGGGGCGCACCATCATGGCGCGGATGAAGGCGATCAAAGCCAGGGGCAAGGGCATGCCGATCGGCGACATCCGGGGCCTCGGCGCCATGTGCGCCTTCGAGATGGTGACCGAGCATGGCGGTACTACGCCCGATGCTGCGGGAGCCAAGGCGCTGGCGGCGAAGTGCCTGGAGCGGGGCTTGCTGATTTTGACCTGCGGCATCTATGCCGACACGATCCGCCTGCTGATGCCGCTTACCGCTTCCGACATGATTTTGAACGAGGGGCTGGATATCATCGAGGCGGCGGTTGTGGGGAATTGACGGCACGCGGGCTTGCCAGCGACGGTTGAACCGGTTATTCTTACTGCGTGTTCATCGATCGGAAAGCGTAAGATTATGACCGCCGTCACCAAGCTTTCAAGCAAGTTCCAGATTTCGATCCCGAAGGACGTACGCCAAAAGGAAGGCTGGAAGCCTGGTCAGCGGTTTGTATTTCTGCCGAGAAACGGTGGATTTGTGCTGGTACCCGTGCCTGAGGTCGATGACATCTTCGGTATCGCCGAGGGGGCCGACCCGACGAATTACCGGGACCGCGAAGACCGGTTCTGATGCGGCTCATCGATTCCTCGTTATGGATCGAGGCTTTTCTCGGTACGACTCTGGGAATAGCTGCAAGGCGGGAAATCGCTCCGACGGAAACTTGCCTGGTGCCGACGCTGGTGCAGTTTGAAATCCATAAATGGCTTTGCCGGGAGCGCTCCCAGAGGGAGGCGCAAGAAGTTATCGCGCTGACCATGACCTGCAAAGTCGTGCCGCTCGATTCGGCGATTGCGTTGCGGGCGGCAGACATCGCGCGCGAGCACAAACTTCATACAACGGATGCCATTATTTATGCGACCGCGCTGGCGGCTGGTGCCGAACTGCTGACAAGCGATGCGCATTTTCGCGCACTTCCAGGTGTGCGATATTTCAAGAATCAATCGGAGCAAACATGACCCAGCTTTCCAACATGGCGGTGCGCGATATCGAGACCGTGCTGCATCCCTTTACCAATCTGGCGAAACATCGCGAGGTGGGGCCGTTGATCCTGAACGAGGGGCGCGGCGTTTATCTCTACGACGACAAGGGGCGGCGCTATCTCGAAGGGATGGCCGGCTTGTGGTGTACGGCGCTGGGCTATGGCAACGAGGAACTGGTCGACGCCGCGGCGTCCGCCATGCGCAAACTCTCGTTCACCAGCGTGTTCGGCGGCAAGTCGCATGATGGCGCCATCGAACTTTCGGAGAAGCTGAAAGAGCTGTCGCCCTGCCCCGCGTCAAAAATCCTGTTCGGCTCCTCGGGCTCGGACGCCAACGACATGCAGATCAAGCTGACGTGGTATTACAACAATGCGAAGGGCCGGCCGGAAAAGAAGAAGATCATTTCGCGGCAGCGCGGCTATCACGGGGTTACCATCGCATCGGGGTCGCTGACCGGACTGCCGAGCGTCCATCGCGATTTCGACTTGCCGATCGCCAATATCCTGCATACGGCGGCGGCGGATTTCTATCGGGGCGGGCTTGAGGGCGAGAGCGAAGATCAGTTCACGGATCGATTGGCCGAGGAGCTCGACGCCATGATCCAGCGCGAGGGGCCGGAGACTGTGGCCGCCTTCATCGCCGAGCCGGTGATGGGTGCGGGCGGTGCCGTGGTGCCGCCCAACGGCTATTTCGGCAAGATCAACGCGGTGCTCGACAAATATGACGTGCGCTTCATCTCAGACGAGGTGATCTGCGGCTTCGGGCGCACGGGAAACTGGTTCGGGACGCAGACCTTCGGCATGAAAGCCACATCGATCACCATGGCGAAGGCGCTGACGTCCGCCTATTTTCCGATGAGCGCCATCACCATCGAGGAAGACCTGTATCAGGCAATGGTGGACGAAAGCCGCAAGATCGGCACATTCGGGCACGGTTACACCTATACCGCGCATCCCGTGGGCTGTGCGGTGGCACTGAAGGCGATCGCGATCTATGAGCGCGACGATATCGTGGGCCATGTGCGCAAGGTGGCGCCGGTGTTCGTGGGACGGCTGAAGGCGCTGGCGGACCATCCGCTGGTGGGCGAGGCACGGGGCGTCGGATTGATCGGCGCGCTTGACCTGATCGCCGACAAAAAGGCAAAACGTGCGTTCGATCCGAAGAATGCCGTGGGCGCCAAATGTGTCGAGTTTCTGCAGGAGCTGGGGTTGATCAACCGGGCGATGGGCGACGCGGTGGCGTTCTGCCCGCCGCTGATCATCACCGCCGACGAGATCAACGAAATGTTCGACATGGTGGAAAAGGGATTGGACCAGACCGAGGCATGGGTGCGGAAGGAAGGGTTGCGGGGGTAGGTGGACTTGCCCTCACCTCCCCACCGCCTTCGGCGGCGGGTCCCTTCCTCTCCCGCTTTGCGGTAGAGGACGAAGCTAGCGGCGCTCCAGCGGGGTTACGTATCTTTCGCGCTGTTCGCCTTTTCGCAGCAGCGTTACTTTCACCGAGGCGTTGACCCGATTGTGGTCGAGGAGACGGAGCAGGTCGTCGATGCCGAGGACGGGTTCGCCGTCGAGAGCGATGACGAGATCGCCGGATTTGATTTCGGAACGATGCGCCGGGCCGTCCGCGATCGCCTTCATGACACGGACACCCGAAGGCTGGTCGATGCCGGCAAAACGCGCGACGTGGCGGGGGATGTGGGTGGTTGCGCCCTCGATGCCGAGCGTGGCGCGGCGCACCCGGCCGTGCTGCAGGATCTGGCTCAGCACATTGAGCGCGGTGTTGCCCGCGACCGAGAAGCAGATGCCCTGGGCGCCCCTGATGACGGCGGTATTGATGCCGATGACGCGGCCGGAAGAATCGACGAGCGGCCCGCCGGAATTGCCGGGATTGAGGGCCGCATCGGTCTGGATCACGTCATCGATCAGCCGGCCCGTGGTAGCGCGGAGCGACCGGCCAATGGCGCTGACGACGCCCGCCGTGACCGTCTGCTCGAAACCCAAAGGGTTACCGATGGCGATGGCGATCTGCCCGGCGCGGACGGTTTTCGAATCGACGAAGGATAGCGATGGGGCAGCCAGAGGCGCATCGGTGCGCAAGACGGCGATATCACTGTGCGGATCCTCACCGATGAGGCGGGCCTTTTCGCGCTGGCCGTCGGCCATGCTGACCGAAATCTCCGATGCGCCGGAAACCACATGGCTGTTGGTGAGGATCAGGCCGTCGGAGGCGACGACCAGGCCAGAGCCGACGCCCGCCTGCCCGCTTCCCTTGCGCACGCCGATATGGACGACAGCGGGGCCGGCACGATCGACCGCGCTGATCACCGCCGAGGAATAGGAATCGTGGAGCCGGGAGTCTTCTTGCGCCGAGGCCGAAACTTCATCGAGCATGGGTACCTCCGGTGCCCGATATGGGGAGGCGCTAAAGTTCCGCCAAGGCCTGGTCGAGGTCGGCGATAAGGTCGTCGACATGCTCGATGCCAATCGACAGGCGGATGAGATTGTCGGGGACCGGGCTGGACGGGCCTTCCACGGTCTTGCGGTGTTCGGCCAGGCTTTCGACGCCGCCGAGCGAGGTGGCGGGAAGCAGCACCTTCAGCCGCGCGCACAGGCGGCGGGATTGCTCGGCGTTGCCCTTGACAAGGAGCGAGAGCATGCCGCCGAAACCGTCCGTCATCTGGCGGCGCGCCACGTCATGGGCGGGGTGGGACGGCAGGCCGGGATAGAGTACGCGCTCGACTTTCGGGTGCCTGGCGAAATAGTGGGCGATGGCGAGCGCGTTGGCTGAGTTCTGGCGGTAGCGGACGAAGAGCGTGCGCATGCCCCGCATCAGCAGCCAGCATTCAAACGGCGGCAGCGGCGTTCCCATCTTGGTGCGGAGCATGGCAATCTCGCTCCAGCGCGGCGTTTCGGCGGCCGTCACAAGCACTCCCGCCAGCACGTCGGAATGGCCGTTCAGGTATTTGGTAGCGGAATGGAACACGATGTCGGCGCCGAGCGCCAGCGGATGGGTGGTGACGGCGGCGGTGGCGGTGGCGTCGACGGCGAGAACGGCACCGGCCGCATGGGCGGCCGTGGCGGCGCGGGCGATGTCGATCACGTCCCAAGTCGGATTGAGCGGCGTTTCAGTCCAGACGAGGTCGGTCTTGCCGGGGCGCAGTGCTTTCTCAATTCCTTGGGCATCGGTTGGGTTGAACAGCGTGAGGGTGATGCGGTTTTTGGCTTCGAGGCGCTTCAGCCAGTCGCGGGTGCCGTAATACATGACGTCCGGGGCCACGACATGGGCGCCCTGCGGAATCGTCTCGAATACTGTGGTGATGGCGGCCATGCCGGAAGAGAAGAGCAGCGCTTGCGGCCCCCGCTCCAAGGCCGCGATCACCGCTTCCGCCTGCCACAGCGTGGGGCTGCCGTTGCGGATGTAGTTTTCGCGCAGTTTCGGCTCGTAGTTTTCGTCGCGCGCATATGTGGACGACAGATAGATGGGTGGCACGATGGCGCCGGTCGCCTCGTCGATGGGGTTGAGCGCGTGGGCGGCAATGGTTTCGGGACGTTTCTCGCTGTTAGACATGCTGGCCACCGTTGATGTGCAGTTCGGCGCCGGTGACGTAACTCGATTGATCCGTACACAGAAAATAAATGGCCTTCGCCACTTCCTCGGGCTGGCCCAGGCGGCGCTGCGGCAGGGTGGCAACAATCCTCTCGGTGCCGGGGGAAAGGATCGAGGTCTCGATTTCGCCCGGCGAAATGGCGTTGACGCGTACATCATGCGGACCGAAGTCGGCGGCCATCTCGCGGGTGAGTGCGGCGAGTGCCGCCTTCGACGTCGCGTAAGCGGCGCCGGCGAAGGGATGAACGCGCGAGCCCGCAATCGAGGTGACGTTGACGACGGCACCCTTGGCGGCGACGAGTTCGTCCATGAGGCCGCGCGCCAGCATGACGGGGGCGAAGAAGTTGATCTGGAACACGGTCTTCCAGTCGGCTTCGGCGGTGTCGAGGGTGGAGAGGCGGGCGCCGTCGGGTTTTTTCGGGCTGATCGCGGCGTTGTTGACAAGGGCATGAAGGCGCGAGCCTTGCGCCACGAGTTTGTCCTTCATCATGGCGATGGCGGCGTGCGTGTCGGCGGAGGAGGCGAGATCGACGGTGATGTGATCCTCCGGCCCCGCATCCCAGGGGCAGTCCTCGGGGAACGGATGCCTGGAACAGGTGATGACGCGCCAGCCGGCGGTGGAGAAACGCTTGACCGTGGCGTGACCGATGCCGCGCGAGGCGCCGGTGAGGATGAGCGTCTTGCGCTCCAGTTCCGGGGTCTGGGTCATGAAGGGCTAAACGTCTTCCTTGAGCTTGCCTTCGGCGTAGCGATGCAGGATCGAGGACACCAGCGTCTGATAGGGAATGCCCTGCTCCAGCGCCTTCTCCTTGATACGGGCGATGTCGCGCTCCTGCACGCGGACGGTGATGGGTTTTTTGCGCAGTGTGTTGCGGGCCGCTTCCTGCCATTCCTTCATTTGTTCCGGCCCCGGATTAGTCGATACATATTCGCCGCGGTCCACCGCGCGAAAAATCTCTTCCTCTTCGGCATCCAAATACGGCGCATCGAAACCCAAATGCTGTTTTGGCTTCTTCATGTCGACCTCAAATACGTGCGTTGCAGTTTTCGGTTTCTGTAGACAGTTTTCAGGAACATTGCGTCGCCTTCCCGAACATACGGCACGCCGCAGGCGTATCCGCCGATTTCGACCACCATCACCCGTTGATGAGACCGGTCCGGATGGGGATGGCGGACATCGTCCAGAACACGGCCGTTGTCGATTGCGGAAACCACGTCTTCGAATGAAAGATTGCGTTGCAACTTCAATTTCTCGTTCTTCTCATCGCTCCAGAGAAAGTCCATGGCCGCGAAACCTCTCAAAGGTAATGTACATCTTTCAAATTTACAATGTACATCACTCAGACTACGGATATAACCGTGTCTTGGCCCAGTCGCCTTCGACCTCGGACCTCCGGAAGGCGATTCTTTCGTGCAGGCGGAAGGGGCGGTCGTGCCAGAATTCGATTGCCAGGGGTTTGACCCGGAAGCCGGACCAGTAGGGTGGGCGGGGGACTTCTCCGAAAGCGTATCTTGCGCCGTACATGGCGACCGCCGCCTCGAGCGCGAAGCGTCCTTCCAAGGGCCGCGACTGCTGGGAGGCCCAGGCGCCGATCCGGCTGTCGCGCGGTCTTGAGGCGAAATAGGCATCGGCCTCGGCCTCGCTTACGCGTTCGACCAGGCCCCGCACGCGGACCTGGCGGCGGAGCGACTTCCAGTGGAAGCACAGCGCCGCCTTCATGGTGGCCGCCAGTTCCTGGCCCTTCTGGCTTTCGGTGTTGGTGTAAAAGACAAAACCGCGCTCGTCCGAGCCCTTGAGCAACACCATGCGGGCATTGGGCAGGCCATCCTCATCGGCGGTGGCGAGCGTCATGGCGTTGGGATCATTGGGCTCGGACTTGCCGGCATCGGCCAGCCAGTCGGCAAAGAGGGCAAAGGGATCGTCGCGGGTGGTGAAGCCCAGTTCCGCCGTCAGCGCCTGAATGTCGCCCAGGCTCATCGTTGGTTAACCATCTTGCGGCAGCCTCACAGACATCACAATTCGCCCCAGATGTTGCCACGCCTCGAACCTAGGACGCAACGCTGGCGGATTGACCATGAGGCACGCCAGCGGGGGAACTTGACATGAATTGCAGAACCATGACGGCTATTTTCGGAATGGGCGTGATGCTGGCCGGATGCTCGGCCGACGGCGGACCCAAGGAAACGACGGGTGCGGTGATCGGCGGCGTGGCCGGCGGATTGCTGGGCAATACCATCGGTCATGGCAATGGCAGGGCGGCGGCGACCATCCTGGGTGCTGCGCTGGGCGCGGTGGTCGGCGCCCAGGTCGGACGCAACCTTGACGAACAGGACCGCGAATATGTCTATGACGCGGCCGACCGGTCGCTGCGTGCCAACCGCGTTGAATACTGGGAAAATCGCCGGTCGCATCATCGCGGGCAGTTCAGGCCGCTGCGCACCTATCAGCGGGAAGCCCAGATGTGCCGCGATTTCGAGCATACGGTCTGGGTCGAGGGCGAGCCTGAACTCATAGAAGGAACCGCCTGCGAGATGGCAGACGGTTCCTGGCGCGTCGTCGGATGAAACGTCCTGCCGCCTAGGGCAGGAAGTCGGTCGTATCGAGGTTGGCGAGGGTCGTCACGTTCAGCAGGTCAATGGCGAAGTCCGCCACCTGATCGCCGTTGACGTCTCCCGTTACAACGGCGTGGCCGCTGAGCGACACGCGGAGCTGACCCTTGGTCCCCAGCGTAAAGGCCGAAGTACCGATGAAGCTGAAGGCCTGGTTGCCGCTCGTCGTGGTATCGGCGTCGATCAGCCTGAGGTCAATCCGGTCACCGAAGGTGGTGGACGAACCGGCGCTGAAGTCGGTGATGCCGTCGGGATTGGCCACCGTAGTTTCAGTGGTCAGGCTATAGACGAAGAGGTCGTTCGAGAAGCCGCCGGTCAGGGCATCGTCGCCCAGGCCGCCGTTTATGATGTCTATGCCGCTGTTTCCCCTGATCGTGTCGTCACCCGCCAGTCCCTCAAGCGTATTGGGGATGTTGGTGCCGGTGATTGTGTCGGCCAGGGTCGTACCCCGCAGGTTTTCCACGAGATTGTAGGTGTCGCCGGCGGCGTCGTTGGTGTTGGTGGCTGGCGTGGTGAGGTTCACCACGACACCCAAGGTTGAATGTTCGTAAGAGGCCGTATCGGACCCGGTCGCTCCGTTCAGAGCGTCGGCGCCGCCGCGGCCTTCCAGTATGTCGTTGCCGCCACGGCCCGAAATCGAGTCGGCGAAGGCGCCGCCGCTGATATACTGAGCAGCGCCGCCGCCAACACGCGTGACCGCAGCGACCGGGACGCGGCCGTGCAGCACATAGGTCGAGCCGGCATTGGAGAAGGACGCACTGGAGAGCGGCGCGCCGATGGCGACATCGCCGAAGCCGTCGCCGTTGATGTCACCCGTTCCGCCAACCGCGAAACCGCTGTAGGTCGAAACCGTGCCCTGCAGCTGGAAGCCGTTGGTGCCGTTGAGCAGAGAGGCTGCAACGTTCGGTGCGTAAGCGGCACTTTTGCCGAACACCACATAACTGTTGCCGGCGGCGGCGCCACCCGTCTGCGCGCCAGGAGCACCTGCCACGATTTCGGTGTAGCCGTCACCATCCAGATCGCTAGCGGAGCCCACCGACCAACCGGTCTGATCGCCCGCCGCCGCGCCATTGAGCCGGAAGCCTGTTGCCCCGTTCAAGGCCGAAAGATTGACGGTGGAGGTGAAGGCCGCGGCCTTGCCCATCATAACATAAGCCCGTCCAGCGTTGGAAAGACCGCCCGGATCGGAACCCGGCGCGCCGATGACGATATCGCCGAAGCCGTCGCCGTTGACGTCGCCCGCATTCGCCACGGCTTCACCCGTGCCGTCACCCACGCCGATGCCGTTGAGGCGGAAACCATCGGTGCCGGCCAGAGCCGAGAGTTCGATGGCGGATACAAAGGCAGTTCCCTTGCCGAGAACAACGTAGGCGCCGCCGGTGATGGTGGAGAGCGTTTTAGGGCCGGGCGCTCCGACCACGACTTCGGCTTTGCCGTCGAAATTGATGTCGCTGACGGCCACGGCGTTGCCCGCGCCCTCCGCGGCAATCGAGCCGTTAAGCCGGAAGCCGGTGGTGCCGTTGAGCGAGGAGAGGCTGATCGAGGACGCAAAGGCGCTGGTTTTGCCGAACACGACAAAGGCGGCACCCGAGTCAGCCACCGTGGAATCGGCGCCGGGAGCACCGACTACGATATCGGAGATGCCGTCGCCGTTGACATCCTTGCCGCCCGCGACGGAAAATCCGGCCAGATCACCCGTGGTCGCGCCGGTCAGACGAAAGCCGGTGGTGCCGTTGAGGCTGGAAGCCGCAAGCGAAGACGGAAACGCGGTTTGCCGGCCGAATACGACATAGGCCGCGCCGGCCGGACTTTGATCGGGTGCGCCGAAGATCAGGTCGGCCAGGCCGTCACCATTGACGTCGCCCGCCGCTGCCAGCGAATAGCCGCTCGAGTCAAACCCGCCCAGGATGCGAAAACCGTTGCTGCCGTTCAGAGCGGAAAGGTTCTGGGTTGCGGGATGGGCTGTCGCCGTGCCGAACACGACATAGGCGCGGCCGCGAATCAGAGATGTGGGATCAAAAGGCCCGCCGACCAGAAAATCGGTGTAGCCGTCGCCATTGACGTCGCCGGCCGGGCTGACCGACGTGCCGGAAAACTGCGAAGCATCGGTGCCGTCCAGGCGGAAGCCGGTGGTGCCATTAAGCGATGACAGGGCGATGGAGGAGGCAAACAGCGTCGTGGCCTGAACCGGCGCCGACAGCGCCGATGTCGCCATGATCAACAGTGAAAGTGCGCCAAGGCGCCGGGACGTTTTCAAATAAGTGGGGCGGTGCAGCAAGCTGTCGGTCACATGTCTCTCCTCTTGGATGCCCAGCATGAGGAATTCGATGCCACGACAACCCTGTTCAATCTCCCATCCATTAACGGCGGTTTGCCTAATGCTCTCCTAACGCGCCGAGACCTCCACATTACATCCGTAACCGGAGGTGAACGGGGTGACTCGCATTGGTTTAAAATGCGTTGCCGGAACGCCGTGCGCTTTCCTGTGGACCTCACTCGGCAGTTGTGCCAATTAACCCAAAGGCGGCGACACGGGTTATCTTCGGAAATTATTATGAAAGAATCCAAAGGCTTGATGGCTGGAAGGCGCGGTCTCATCATGGGCGTGGCCAACAGCCGGTCGATTGCCTGGGGCATTGCCAAGGCCTGCGCCGAGCATGGCGCGGAACTGGCATTCACCTATCAGGGCGATGCGGTGAAAAAGCGGATCGAGCCGCTCGCCGCGGAACTCGGCTCAACGATGGTCGTGCCCAGCGATGTGACCGACCCCGCCTCGCTCGATGCGGCGTTCGCGATGATTGCCAAAGGCTGGGGCTCGCTCGATTTCGTCGTCCACGCCATCGCATTTTCCGACAAGGACGAGCTCACCGGACGCTATGTCGACACCAGTGCGGAGAATTTCGCCAAGACGCTGCAGATCAGCTGCTACAGTTTCACCGCCATCGCCCAGCGCGCCGAAAAGCTGATGACCAATGGCGGATCGCTGCTGACATTGACTTATTACGGCGCCGAAAAATGGATGCCGCATTATAATGTGATGGGGGTGGCCAAGGCGGCGCTCGAAGCGTCGGTGCGCTACATGGCTGCCGATCTGGGACCCAAGAACATCCGGGTGAACGCGATTTCGGCTGGTCCGATCAAGACGCTGGCCGCCTCGGCGGTGAGCGACTTCCGCTATATTCTCAAGTGGAACGAGTATAATTCGCCGCTCAGGCGGACGGTCACCGCCGATGAGGTGGGCGACAGCGCGGTCTATCTTCTGTCGGACCTGAGCCGTGGCGTTACCGGCGAAATCCTGCATGTCGATGCGGGCTATCATGTGGTTGGCATGAAAAATCCCGATGCGCCGGACATGACGGTTACTCCCGGCGGTGAGTGACGGCCGATCACCGATCTATTTCCTGCGCCACGGGCAGACGGAGTGGAACCTGAAAGGTCTGATCCAGGGTTGGATCGACACGCCGCTCAATGCCACGGGACGCAGCCAGGCCGAAGCGCTGGGCCGAGCGCTGGCGGGATTGGGCAGTGTTCTCGAAGGTTATCGGTATTTCGTCAGCCCTTTTCAGCGGGCGCGCCAAACCATGGATGCGGTGGCCAGCGCCCTGGCGCTGCCGCCCGACGATATCGCGGTTGCGGGCGAGCTTCGGGAACTGGGTTTTGGCGTGTGGGAGGGAAAGCCGTTCTGGGAACTGAAGGCTTCGCCGATCTATCCCGCCGACGCCTTGAGCCGCTATGCGTGGCGGCCAGAGGGTGGAGAAAGCTATCAAGACGGGGGTGCTAGGCTCGGCGCCTGGCTGCACCGGCTGACCCAACCCGCCGTCATCGTTTCGCACGGGGCGATCGGGCGCTGCCTCATCGGGCATCTGTGCGATCTGGGACCGGCCGAGATCGTCAATCTGCAAATGCCGCAGGGCCAGTATTGCCGCATCGAAAACGGCCGCGCGGAGTGGTTTGACGCCATGGACATTGCGGCCTAATCAGGCGTCCATGTCGCATAACAGCTTCGGCCACCTGTTCCGCATGACGACATTCGGCGAAAGCCACGGGCCGGCACTCGGCTGCATCGTGGACGGATGTCCGCCGGGG
>JANLYR010000089.1:0-4015 GCA_031365765.1 Hyphomicrobiales bacterium
ATCGAATTCAAGCTCAGGTGCTTCGCGCAACGGATCGAGATTGAAATCAGGAAACACCAGTGTGCCGTTCGATTTATTGAAATCACCGGAGAGCGCCACTCGAAATTTTTCAGTCATGGTGTGCAGCCCTTGCGCAATTTATTTATAGCTTCGCTCAACGCGTCGCGTAGTACCCAAACGTCGCCCGAATAGCAGCAGAAGTCAAAACCCTGTTTATAGTGTGCTATCCCCGCGTCAGTAGTAGGGGAGAGCCGCCCCAGCGATTTGTTGTGCCTCCGGACAGCGGCCGCAGTAGCTTGGATAGCCTGAAGAAACTTCGGGTGATCGAATTCTCCGGGAATACCAAGCGAAACGGAGAGGTCAAAATGTCCGACCCAGAGCGCATCGACACCATCGACGGCAGCGATCTCGTCGGCTTTGCCTGCCCCTTCGGCCGTTTCGATCTGGCAGAACAGCGTTGTCCGTTCGTTGGCTCCGGCTAATTTTTCTGCAACCGTACCTGTTCGATAGTTGTCATGCGCGACGCCCAAAGCAACGCCGCGGCGCCCGACGGGATAATATTTCATGCAATCGACAATCGATTTTGCTTCCGCCGCATTGTTTACCATAGGGATCATGATGCCTTCAGCCCCCATATCGCAGGCGCGGGCAATATGATGATACTCTTTGGAGGGTACCCGAACGATAACCGCGACATCCGCCGCCTCGAAATAGCGAAGTGCTGCCTTTACGGTTTCAAAGCCAAACCCGGAATGCTCCAGGTCGAGGAGCACAAAATCGCAGCCCGCCGCCTTGACAATATGACCAATTCCAGGGGTGGCAAACTCTACAATAAAGTGACCAAGCTTGACCTTTCTGGTCCGGGTCATGTCTTTGAGAACAGATTTTCTCATTCACTACCTTTCATAGAACTGAACACATTTATTGGAGTGTTTTCGAACATGCATTGTCGTGAAAGTCCAGCGTATGAAGCACTCCTGTCAATCGGAGGTCAAGTGTGAGGCATTGGGCTAGTCACGCGCCCTAGGTACAGCGATGGCCCGCGCTAAGGCTGTAGTCGGGATTTCGGTTACATACAGTTTTTCTCTAATCGTCTGGTCATGCTGGCTGGCTCGCCGGCCTAATTCGGAGCTTCGACATTTGTATGTTGATATTTTTTTAGAACGCGGGCCGGATATTTAAGCGCGTCGCGGCGGAATGGATCACCCAGTTCTTGCGTCACCATGACCTCTATAACGGTCGTCTTACCGCGCTTCTGCGCATCACAGGCCTTTTCGAGTGCCTCGCCGACCGCGTCAAGTCTATGTATTGTAACACCTTCAGCGCCTAGCGAGCGCGCGACTTCCGCCCAACTTGGATTGGCCAGATTGACGCCAAGAAAGCGGGTGTCATAGAAATCCACCTGGTTCTTCTTCTCGGCTCCCCATTGCTTGTTGTGAAACACAACCGCGGTCACTGGAATGTTTTCTCGCACCGAAGTGAGCACCTCGCCAAAGCTCATGCCCCACGCGCCGTCACCGACATACGCGACCGCCGGCCTAGACGGCTCAGCAACCTTCGCGCCAATGATAGTAGGCAGTGCGTAACCGCAATTGCCGAAGCTCATTGCTGCGAACATTGAATTCGGCTGGTTGAATCGAAGATAAGAATTCGCCACCGAGCAGATATTTCCAATGTCGGTCGACACCATGGCATTTTTCGGCATCGCTATTTCGAGTTCGCGCAACATCTGTCGGGGATGCATGAGGGGCGAATTCTTGGCAACCTCAAGGGACCAGTTGTCCCTCTCGTGGTGCCATTCGCTTAACTCCTTCTCCCAGGTGTCCTTCTCGGCTTTGATACGCTTTTTTCTTTCATCTGCATTGTCGGCAGAAGCGAGCTTGCGGTTGGCGAGCCGGTAGGACAATGCCTTCGCCGCCTCTTTCGCGTCGCCCACAATACCTACGGAAATTTGCTTCACCAGTCCTAGCATCTTGTGGTCGCTGTCAATCTGGATAATTTTTGCGTTTTTTGGCCAATAATCAAGCCCGTGCTGGGGGAGTGTGCCGAACGGGCCAAGGCGTGTGCCGAGTGCAAGCACGACATCGGCCTCCTTGATGAGCTTCATCGCGGCTTTCGAGCCTTGATAGCCGAGTGGACCGCACCACAGTGAATGATCCGCAGGGAACGAGTCATTGTGGAGATAAGAGTTGACGACGGGGGCGGTGAGTTGCTCCGCCAAGGCAATTGCTTCCTTGGTCCCGCCGGAAAACAATACGCCGCCCCCCGCTACGATTACCGGAAATTTTGCTTTAGACAGTAGTTCTGCTGCCTCATCCAGGCTTTCGTCGGCACCTGATCCACGGCCGATTTTACGTGGCTTTGCAATCTCATAATCCGCCTCACCATAGAAGTTGTCGCGCGGGATGTTGAGCTGCGCGGGACCCCGTTCGCCCATCGCCATATCAAAGCATCGCGCTGTCAGTTCCGCCATGCGGGGGTGTTTGGAGACATGCGCCTGATACTTCGTGATCTTGGAAAAAATAGGCAGTTGCTCGGTCTCCTGGAAGCCACCCAAGCCCATGGTGCCGCTGCCGGTTTCCGGCGTAACAACGACTACTGGCGAATGGGCCCAGTAGGCCGCCGCCGTCGAAGTGACAAAATTGGTTATGCCTGGTCCGTTTTGGGCAATGCAAACGCCGTGTCGGCCTGACACTCGTGAATAGCCATCCGCCATATGGCCTGCACCCTGTTCATGAACGGTCGGGATGAAGCGGATGCCCGCTGAGGGGAAGAGATCAAGCGCATCCATATAGGCCGAGCCAACAATTCCAAAAACGTCAGTCACGCCGTATGCCACGAGGGTTTCGACAAATGCTTCGGAAGCGGTCATTCTGGGCATGCTAGGCGTCTCCTTCGTTATTTCAGTAACTTTAGCCCTTCCGGCATTAAATCAAGCTGGAATTTTCGCTTTCACTGTAATACTATTACTCCATGATATTTCCTGGTCCAGGACACGATCATTCCAAATGTACCGCGGAGCTTTTGGCGCGTGCAGAACGGATCTGCAAACTACATGGCGGGAGGCTAACGGGCCAGCGCCGCGACATTTTGTGCTGCGTGGCACAATACCATTCAGCGTCTGGTGCTTATGACATTATCGACCGTATGGCAGAACACGGCCCGCGACCTGCACCAATTACCATTTACCGGGCACTCGATTTTCTCACGAACCAAGGATTGGTACACAAGATCGAAAGCCGCAATGCATTTGTCGCCTGTATGCGACCGCATGAGGGGCGGCAAATGGCACTTCTGGTCTGCGATATATGCGGCACAGTCGCCGAACTGGACGCAGAGGCGACATGTACAGAACTTAAGGATGCGGCCCTTATGCAAGATTTCTACGTCAACCTCGCGATGATTGAATTGACCGGGCTCTGCGGGGCCTGCAAGTTATGCTGAGGGTGGCGGGCTTACTGATAAGTGCCAAAGATGTCAGTCTGAAGATTGGTGGACGCACCCTCCTTGACCACGTCAATGTCGAAGTTCGCGCCGGTGAGATTGTGACCGTGATCGGTCCCAACGGAGCGGGTAAGTCAACGCTGGTTAAGGCAATACTCGGACTTCAGTCACTTACCTCGGGCCGAATTGAGCGCAAGAAAAATTTGACCGTTGGCTATGTTCCGCAGCAGTTTCCGCTTACGTCCAATGTGCCGCTCGATGTCCGCCGCCTCTTATCCCTAACCCTCAACCCCATGGAGGAGGAAATCGATGCGGTTCTGTCCGAAACGGGCATACCGCACCTGAAGCGCGCCAGCGTCGCGTCCTTGTCGGGCGGCGAACTTCAGCGTGCTTTGTTGGCCCGGGCATTGCTCCGGAAACCCGACCTCCTGGTACTTGATGAACCCGTTCAGGCCGTGGATTTTATCGGCGAGGCAAAGCTTTATGAATTGATATCCGCCATTCGCAGTAAACATGGTTGCGGCATACTGATGGTCAGCCACGATCTCCACATGGTGATGGCCGAGAGCGA
>JANLYR010000092.1:0-2078 GCA_031365765.1 Hyphomicrobiales bacterium
CAGGGGGACTCGCGGGGAGGCCCCCACCCGGCGCTTCGCGCCACCCTCCCCGCTTCGGGGGAGGACAGGAAGGTCAGAATAGTCCGGCGATCTGCCCCTTCTCGTCCAGTCCGATCACTTCCGCTGACGGCACTTTTGGCAGGCCGGGCATGGTCATCACGTCGCCGCAGATGACGACGATGAATTCGGCGCCGGCCGACAGGCGTATCTCGCGGATCGGCACCACGTGGTTGACCGGCGCGCCCTTGAGATTGGGATCGGTCGAGAACGAATACTGCGTCTTGGCCATGCAGATCGGAAACTTGCCGTAGCCTTGCGCCTCGTAGGCGCGCAACTGGTCGCGCACCGTCTTGTCGGCGACGATATCATCGGCCCGGTAGATTTCGCGCGCGATGGTCTTGATCTTGTCCCACAAGGGCAGGTCGTCGCCGTAGATCGGCTTGAACTGCGCCGCGCCCTTGTCGGCCAACTCCGCCACATGACGGGCCAGCGCTTCGGCGCCCTTGCCGCCCTCGGCCCAGTGCGTGCATTTGAATGCCTCGACACCGTGGGTCTTGCAATAATCCCGGATAGCCTCGACTTCCGCCTCGGTGTCGGTGACGAAGTGATTGACCGCGACCGCGATCGGCACGCCGAACTTCTTGACGTTCTCGATATGGCGGCCAAGATTGGCCAGGCCCTTTTTCAAAGCCTCCATATCCGCCGACTTCAAGTCCTCCTTGGCAGCACCCCCATGCATCTTCAGTGCACGGATGGTTGCGACGATGACCGTGGCGGCGGGCGTCAACCCGGCTTTGCGGCATTTGATGTCGAAGAATTTTTCAGCCCCCAGATCGGCGCCGAAACCCGCTTCCGTCACCACATAGTCGGCAAGCTTGAGCGCCGTCTGCGTCGCCATCACCGAATTGCAGCCGTGGGCGATATTGGCGAATGGCCCGCCATGGACGAAGGCCGGATTGTTTTCCAGCGTCTGCACCAGGTTGGGCATGAGCGCGTCCTTGAGCAGCACCGTCATGGCGCCCGGCGCTTTCAGGTCCTTGGCCAGCACCTGGCCCTTGTCACGTTTCGCCGCGACGACGATCTGGCCCATGCGGCGCTCGAGATCGGCGATCGAGGTTGAGAGGCAGAGGATCGCCATGATTTCGGAGGCGACCGTGATGTCGAACCCGGCCTCGCGCGGATAGCCGTTGGCGACACCGCCCAGCGAGCACACGATCTCGCGCAGCGCCCGGTCGTTCATGTCCATCACCCGGCGCCAGGCGACGCGCCGCGTGTCGATGCCGATCGCGTTGCCCCAGTAGATGTGATTGTCGATCATCGCCGAGAGCAGGTTGTGGGCCGAGGTGATGGCATGGAAATCGCCGGTGAAATGCAGGTTGATGTCTTCCATCGGCACGATCTGCGCGTAGCCGCCGCCCGCTGCCCCGCCCTTCATGCCGAAGCACGGACCGAGCGATGGCTCGCGAAGTGCTATCATCGCCTTTTTTCCGATACGGTTGAGGCCGTCGCCCAGGCCAACCGTCGTCGTGGTCTTGCCTTCGCCCGCCGGTGTGGGATTGATCGCCGTGACGAGGATCAGTTTGCCGTTCTTCTTGTTGGCCAGCGTGTCGATATAGTCGAGTCCCACCTTGGCCTTGGTATGGCCGTAGGGAATGAGGTCCTTCTCCGGAATGCCCAGCGCCTTGCCGATTTCCATGATCGGCTTCATCTTCGCTTCGCGGGCGATCTCGATATCGCTCTTGACCGTGGGCATTGGGGGGAAGCTCCTTGGGTTGGGATGGCAGGCGGGCGTAACATAGTCAGGACGAAACGGAAATGACCCTCCCCACCGACATGATGGCGGTGAATTTCGACGCTGGGCGGCGTGGCCCAAGGGAGGGGCGCGGATGCGGCATTTCCACCGGCCGGGCCGGAAGGCAGCGGCAATGGGCTGATCCAGAGGGTCGTTCGAACGGCATCCGGCGCGGAGAAATTGCCCGGTCCGTTTTCTGCCTATATTTACCATTGCCGGGCTAACTTCGCTGTCCAAGGTATTCGCCGGTCGCCAGCCGGGCGGGAGACGACGTGGAAAATTCGCA
>JANLYR010000100.1:0-2105 GCA_031365765.1 Hyphomicrobiales bacterium
CCGGGGCCGCCATCGGCCCATCGGCCCGGTCGAGAACAATCGTGCTTTTCAACATGGTGCGTTACACGAAATATAGGGGAAGTGGCTTGGCGTGACCAGATGCGGCGCGGTAGGAGCGGGAGATGGATCTCTCCGCATGACCGTCCGCCCCGTTCTGAACAAATCCGATCGCAGGGCATTCGTCGACCTTCCCTTCCGGCTTTACGCGGACGACCCCGCCTGGGTGCCGCCGCTGAAGGACGAGGTGATGGGCCTGATCACACCCGGCAAGAACCCCTGGTTCGAACATGGCGAAGCGCAATTGTTCCTGGCCGAGGAAGGCGGGCGCGTCACGGGGCGCATCTCTGCACATATCGACCATCTCGCGCTCGCTCAACCGCCCGGACAGGGCATGGGTCCGGGCACCGGGAACTGGGGATTGATCGAGGCCGAGGACGAGGCGACTGCCAAGGCACTGATCGCGCGTGCCGAGGACTGGTTGCGCGACAAGGGGATGAACCGCGTGCTGGGGCCGCTGTCGATTTCGATCTGGGACGAACCCGGCCTGCTCGTTCAGGGGCACGATCACCCGCCCACCGTGATGATGGGGCACAACAGCCCGGCCTATGAAGCGTGGATCACCGGCGCGGGCTATGCGAAGGCCAAGGATCTCTACACTTACGAGATCGACTTGCTGGTCCCCTTCCCGCCGCTCGTCGAGCGCATCGTGCAGTCGGGCGAGCGCAACAGCCGCATCGTCATCCGCCACGTCGACAAGCGCCGATTCGATGCCGAAGCCGCGCTGATCCTGGGCATATTGAACGATGCGTGGTCGGACAACTGGGGGTTCGTGCCGCTGACCGACGCCGAGATCGCATTTGCCGGAAAGAAGTTGAAGCCGATCGTGTTCGAGGATTTGATCCGCGTTGCCGAAGTCGATGGCGAGCCGGTCGCATTCATGATGACGCTGCCCGATTTGAATGAGAAGCTGGCCGGCTATGGCGGGAACCTGTTCCCCTTCAACTGGGCAAAGCTGCTGTGGTGGCTGCGCGCGCCGAAGGTTCGCACGATGCGGGTGCCGCTGATGGGCGTGTTGAAAAAGATGCAGGCGACGCGGCTGGCCAGCCAGCTTGCTTTCATGCTTGTCGAATTCACGCGGCGCGATGCGCGCGATCGCTATGGTGCCACGCGCGGCGAATTCGGCTGGGTGCTCGACGACAACGGCCCGATGAAGTCGGTCGGCGAGGCGATCAATGGTCGCATCAACAAGGTTTACCGCATCTACGAAAAGGCGCTCTGACGATGATCGAACTGCACAGCTGGCCAACCCCCAACGGCATGAAAGTGTCGATCCTGCTCGAAGAAGCCGGCATCGCGCACAGCGTTCACCCAGTCAGCATCCGCGCAGGTGAGCAATTCGCGCCCGCCTTCCTGAACATTTCGCCCAACAATCGCATCCCGGCGATCGTCGATTCTGCCCCCGCCGACGGCGGCGAACCGATCAGCGTATTCGAAAGCGGCGCGATCCTGTTGTATCTTGCCGAAAAAGTCGGGAAGTACGTGCCCAGCGACGTGCGCGGTCGCGCCGAAGTTCTGCAATGGTTGTTCTGGCAGATGGGCGGCCTGGGCCCGATGGCGGGACAGAACGGCCATTTCAACATCTACGCGGCAGAGAAGATTCCTTACGCCATGGATCGCTATGTCAACGAAACGACGCGGCTTTACGGGGTCATGGACAAGCGGCTGTCCAACCGCGAATTCCTGGGAGGCGATTACTCGATTGCCGATATGGCGTGCTACCCGTGGATAGTCCCGCATGAGGCGCACAGGCAGGATCTGGGCAAGCACCCGCACCTGAAGCGCTGGTTCGATCGGATTGCGGCGCGGCCCGCGGTGGTGAAGGCCTATGCCGACAGGGAATCCCTGTATCCGGCGCAGGACGCGCCCATGAGCGATGAAGAGAAGCGGCGGCTGTTCGGGATCAAAGCCTAGCGCAATTCAACCCAGGTCGGTGCGTGGTCGCTTGCCTTTTCGCGGCCACGGTATTCGCGATCGACACCGGCGTCGGTCAGGCGGTCGGCTGCCTCGGGTGACAGCATCAGGTGATCGATGCGGAATCCTGCGTC
>JANLYR010000137.1:0-2468 GCA_031365765.1 Hyphomicrobiales bacterium
TGACCCGGCCACCCAGCCCCTCAGCTAACGGATGATGAAAATCTACAAATCCAGATTGTCCCGCCGTCTTTCGCAACATTCATTGAAAGGCTGGGTGGCCGGGTCAAGCCCGGCCATGGAGAGTATTGGGGAATGATCGGCTCCCGCCAACGCGCCACTGTCGAATTCATTCTCGACAATCTGGTCTGGTTCATGTTGGCCGTCGTGCTGGCTGGATTTTCGCTGTTCATTCCGAATTTTTTCCAGATCGGCATCTTCGCCAATATCGTCGAGCAGTCGACCTTTGTCGGCGTCATGGCGATCGGTCTCGCCATCGTCATCATCGCCGGCAACATGGACTTGTCGGTTGAATCGGTGGCGGCACTCACCGCCATGGTAACCGGCATCCTGTTTTGCTCGCACGGCATCGGCATCGGCTACAGTTTCACGCCGGAATGGCTGGTGCTGCCGATCTCCCTGTTGATCGCCCTGGCCGTCGGCGGATTGATCGGCGCGCTGAACGGCATCCTCGTCGTCAAGCTCAAGATGAACGCCTTCATCGTGACGCTCGCCTCCTATATCTGGGTCAGGGGACTGGTGGTGGCGATTTCCGGCGGCCGGTCGGCCCAGGACCTCGCGCCCTCGCTCCGGATCGTCGGCATCTACACGGTGCTCTATATTCCGCTCATCGCCTGGATCGCCATTGCCTGCTTCGCGCTGTTCACTTTCATTCTGGGGAAAACGCCCTTCGGCCGCCATGTCGTCCTGACCGGCGGCAACGCGGTGGCGGCGTTTCGCGCCGGCATCAAGGTCGACCGGCTGATCCTCACCACCTTCATCATCGCCGGAACGATCGCCGGTGTCGCGGGCTGGCTGCTGGCGATCCGCACCTCGGGTGCGACCGCCAATCTCGGCACCGGCATGCTGTTCAATGCCTTCGCCGCGGTGGTGATCGGCGGCGTCAGCCTGAAAGGCGGCATCGGCCAGCTGCCCGGCGTCTATGCGGGCGTACTGCTGCTGTCGTCGATCCACACCGCGATCAACCTCATGGGACTGCCCGCCCATTATACCCAGGTCATTCTCGGCATCCTGGTGCTGGCCGCGGTGCTGCTCGACACGGTAAAGCACAGCATCCGGCAGAAACTGGCATGAGCAAAATGGACATCGCCGATTATTTCAACTTCGAGAACGTGGGCCAGCGCATTGAGGACCTCGAAACGCCGGTTCCCATCGTCGACATCGGCGTGGTGGAGCGCAATCTCAGGCGCTGGCAGGAGCGCTGCGACGCGGCCGGATTTGCCGGCCGTCCCCATATCAAGACGCACAAGCTGGTAGCGCTGGCGCAGTACCAGGTGGCACTCGGCGCCAGGGGCGTGACGGTGCAGAAGCTGGGCGAAGCCGAAGCCATGGCCGACGGCGGGATAAGCGATCTGCTGCTCACCTTCAATGTCGTAGGCCGCCATAAGCTCGAACGCCTGGCGGCCCTCGCGCGGCGCACCGATATCGCGGTGGTGGCCGACAGCGCCGCAGTCGTGGCGGGGCTTGGCACTGCGGGCATGGCGGCGGGCCGCGATATTTCCGTCTTCGTCGAATGCGACACCGGTGCCAGGCGCAACGGCGTGCAGACCCCGGAAGCGGCGGCCGAACTGGCCCGCGTCATCGACCGCACGCATGGTGTGCGCTACGGCGGGCTTATGACCTATCCCAAACCGGGCACGCGGATTGACACGGAAACCTTCCTGCTCGCCGCTAGCGATCTTGCGGCGAAATCGGGCCTCGAGACGAAAACCATCTCGACCGGCGGCACGCCCGACATGTGGAAGGACGACGGCCTTTCGCACATCACCGAATACCGCGCCGGCACCTACATCTATTGCGACCGTTCGCTGGTTCATCGCGGGATCAGCGCCGGCGAAGACTGTGCCGTTCATGTGCTGGCGACGGTGGTGAGCGTGCCCGCCGGAACGCGCGCCATCATCGATGCCGGCTCGAAAGCCCTGACCAGCGATCTCCTCGGCATGCAAGGCTACGGAACGGTGCGCGAACTGGGCCACGCACCGGTGCAGGAGTTGAGCGAGGAGCACGGCCATATCCAGCTCGGCGAAAACACGCTCCCGCCAAAGGTTGGAGATCTCGTCCGTGTACTGCCCAATCACGTCTGCCCGGTGAGCAATCTGTTCGACAAGGTGGTGTTCGTCAAAGGCAACGAGGTGCTGGGTGCGGTGCGCGTCGATGCGCGGGGCAAGGTGCAGTAGTCAGCTGCCCGCCGGCACGACATGCCCCACAAAAGGCAGTTCGCGAAACTGATGCGCCATGTCCATGCCATAGCCCACCACGAATTTGTCCGGACACACGAAGCCCTGGAAATCGGCCTTGATATTGGCGGCAAGATGCCCCGGCTTGTTGAGCAGCACCGCCGTCATGGCACTGGCGGCACCGCGCGCCGAAATCAGGTCTTTGGCAAAAGCCAGCGTGCGGCCCGATTCGAG
>JANLYR010000160.1:0-13261 GCA_031365765.1 Hyphomicrobiales bacterium
CGCGCTGGTGCCGAAGCTGCGCGAGACGGCCTATGCGCTGGCGGTGGAAGTGGCGGCCTCCGACCTCGCCGTCGGCAAAGAGGAGCTGCGCTTTCTCGCCATGCTGCGCGATACGCTCGGCCTCGACAAGCTGGTGACGTCTGCCATCGAGCGCTCGGCGATCGCGCGCCATCAGACGGTCTGAAACGCCCGCCTTTCCAGTGCGCCCATGCGGCCGGCGAATGTCAGCCCGCGGGCCACGAAGAAGATGTTGAACGCCGCCCACAGGCCGTGATTGCCGTAAGCCGCTTCGAGAAACCACCACGCGGCGAGATAGACGATCAGCGATACGATCATCATGTTGCGCATGTCGCGGGTGGCGAGAGCACCGGTGAAGATGCCGTCGAACTGGAAACACACCGTGCCGAGCAGCGGCGACAGCGCGGCCCAGCCAAGATATTGCCTGGCAGTTTCGCGGACCGTGATGTTGACCGTCATCAGATCGATCAGCAGCGGACCGGCAAACCAGATGACGGCGGCCGCGATGGCTCCGGCGGTCAGCGCCCAGATGGACGTGATCCGAACCGCTTTACGAAAGCGGGCCTGATCGCGGGCGCCGACCGACTGCCCGACAAGGGATTCCGATGCAAAGGCGAATCCGTCGATGAGAAAGGCGGCGACATCGAAGAAATGCAGGAGCACGACATTGGCGGCAAGCACGATATCCCCAGCCCTGGCTCCGCGCGCGGTGAACCACGAGAAGGCAAAGACCAGACACAGGGTGCGGATCATGATGTCGGCATTCATCGCAACGGTGCGTAGCATCGCGCCGGCGTCGAGAATGTGTTTCCAGTCTATGTCGGCGCGCATGGCGCGAAGCGACACGAAAGCCAGTCCGAGGCCCAGAATCGCGGCGGCGATTTCGGCGATCAGCACGGCAAGCCCCACGCCGTCCGAGGTCATCCCCAGGCCCAGGACGAAGGTCATGCTGAGAGCCGCATTGCCGAGGTTGAGAAATATCTGGATGAGAAAGGTCAGCCTGGCGCGGCCCTGTCCGATGAACCAGCCCAGCATGACGTAGTTGATGAGGGCGAAGGGCGCCGACCAGATGCGCAGACGGAAATAGATCTCGGCATGGTGGCGCACTTCGGGCGACCCCCCCATCAGACCGAATGCCAGTTTCTCGATCAGGGGCGACAGCGCGATGAGCGCTAAACCCGCAACCACAGCAATCGCCACCGCACGCGCCAGAATCGCGACCAGGGCCGCGCCGTCGCCCGCGCCCACCGCCTGCGCCGACAACCCGCCCGTCGACAGCCGCAGAAAACCGAACCCCCAGAAGATGAACGAGAAGATCAGTGACGCCACCGAGATGGCGCCGATATAATAGGGATCGGGCAATTGGCCGATGACGGCCGTGTTGATGGCGCCAATCAGGGGTTCCGACACGTTCGAAAGCATGATCGGAACGGCAATGGCAAGGACCGAGCGGTGAGTGATCGGGAGGGCTGTGGGAGCGGCCATGACGCTTCTGTTGGATTGGCACCGGGGCCGAGTCAATTGCTGCCGCGCAAATTCGAGGCGTGGTTTGCAGGGCGGGGCTGGAGTCCCCGCGCCCATCAGCTAGCGCTGCTCGAACATTCGGCGCATGGGCACAGCGTGCTGCTGATCTCGCCCACGGGCGGCGGAAAGACGCTTGCAGGTTTTCTGCCGAGCCTCGCCGAACTCGACGGCGCAGCGGAGCGCAACGGCATCCATACGCTCTATGTGTCGCCACTCAAGGCGCTGGCGGTCGATATCGCGCGCAATCTGGAAGCGCCGATCCGCGAAATGGGCTTGTCCGTGACGGTCGAAACACGGACCGGCGATACCACGCAGGCGAGGCGAAAGCGCCAGCGCGAGCATCCGCCCGATATTCTGATCACCACGCCTGAACAGGTATCGCTGCTCGTCGCCGATCCGCATGCGGCGCATCTGCTGCGCTCGCTGCGCGTGATCATCCTTGACGAACTGCATTCCATCGTCACATCAAAGCGCGGCGTATTGCTGTCATTGGCGCTGACGCGGGTCCATGCGCATTCCCCAAGAACGCGGCGCATCGGCCTCTCCGCCACGGTCGCCGATCCCGATGCACTCCGGGCCTGGCTGGTGCCCACCGGTTCGGCGCCAGCACCGCTCGTTCTGGGCGCTCCCGGCGCCTCGCCCAATATCCGCATCCTGCAATCCGTCGACCGGGTGCCGTGGGCCGGGCACTCTTCCCTTTATGCCATCGCGGAAATCTATGCCGATATCAAAAACGCGAAGATGACGCTGGTCTTCGTCAATACGCGGAGCCAGGCGGAAAAGGTTTTCCAGTCGCTTTGGGAGGCCAATGACGACAACCTGCCGATCGCCCTCCATCACGGCTCGCTCGATGTGGCGCAGCGCCGCAAGGTGGAAGCCGCGATGGCGGCGGGAAAGCTCCGCGCCGTGGTCTGCACCGCGACGCTCGATCTCGGCATCGATTGGGGCGAGGTCGATCTCGTCGTGCATGTCGGCGCGCCCAAGGGATCGAGCCGGCTGCTGCAGCGGATCGGGCGCTCGAACCACAGGCTGGATGCGCCGAGCCAGGCGCTGCTGGTGCCTTCCAACCGGTTCGAGGTGCTGGAATGCGAAGCCGCCCTGCATGCCGCCAAAGCCAATGCTCAGGATACGGAGTATCCGGCGGTGCTGAAATTCGACGTGCTGGCCCAGCATATCATGGGGCGGGCCTGTGCCGGGCCGTTTCATGCGGACGAACTTTATGGCGAGGTTTCAAGCGCCTGGACCTATCGCAACCTGACGCGCGAGGATTTCGACAAGACGGTCGATTTCGTCGCCACCGGCGGCTATGCGCTCCGCGCCTATGAACGCTATGCCAAGCTCAGGGCGCAGCCCGATGGCACGCTGCGGCTGAGCCATCCGCGGCTGGCGCAGATCTACCGGCTCAATTCGGGCACGATCGTCGAAGCCGACATGCTGAAGGTCAGGCTTGCCTCCATCCGTTCGAAACTGGGCAAGCGCCTGGTGGTGGGTGGCCGCGTTCTCGGTGAAATCGAGGAATGGTTCGTCAGCCAGTTGACGAAAGGCTCGACCTTCCTGTTCGGAGGCGAAATTCTGCGCTTCGAGGGATTGGATGAATTCGGCGCGCTGGCGTCACGCTCGTTCGACCGCGAGCCCATGGTGCCTTCCTACATGGGTGGGCGCTTTCCACTGTCGACCTATCTGGCGGAGCGCGTTCGCATGCTGCTGGGCGACCCGCAAGCCTGGGCCAGCCTGCCGCCCCAGGTCCGGGACTGGCTCAATCTGCAGAAATGGAAATCGATGGTTCCATCCGCCGATGAAATGCTCATCGAGACGTTTCCGCGGGCCGGCAAGCATTACCTCGTCTGTTATCCGTTCGAGGGCAGGCTGGCGCACCAGACGCTCGGCATGCTGCTGACACGGCGCCTCGAGAGACTCGGATTGCAGCCGCTCGGATTTCTCGGCAGCGAATATGCGCTCGTCATCTGGACGGCACGCGATCTTTCGCTGGCGATCGAAGCGGGCCGCCTGTCGCTGCCGGCCCTGTTCGACGAGGACATGCTGGGCGACGATCTTGAAGCCTGGCTGGCCGAATCCAATCTGATGAAGCGCACCTTCCGCAATGTGGCGATCATCTCGGGACTGATCGAACGGCGGCAGCCCGGCAAGGAGAAGACGCAACGCCAGATGACGGTCAATACCGATCTCATCTACGATGTGCTGCGGAGCCACCAGCCCGACCATATTCTGCTGCGCGCCGCGTGGGACGATGCAGCGGACGGACTGATCGACGTGCATCGGCTCGGCGGCCTGCTGCGGCGCATACGCGGCGCCATCGTGCATCGCGCTCTGGAAATGGTGTCGCCGCTCTCGGTTCCGCTGCTGCTTGAGATCGGCCGCGAATCTGTCTACGGCGAGGGGCATGATGCCCTACTCGCCGAAGCCGCCGACGACCTCATCGAGGAGGCCATGCGGCTTGTCTAGAACGCACCGCATCGTTCTCGGCGGGCTCGATCTCATTCCCGATCTTTCTGGCGCGCTGTATATTCCCGATTTGCGCACACTGCTGGTGGCCGATCTGCATCTTGAGAAGGGCTCGAGCCTGGCGCGGCGCGGCGTTCACCTGCCGCCTTACGACACGCGCGAAAGTCTCCTGCAGTTGCGCGCCGTGGTGGAACTGTTGCGCCCAGCGCGCATCATCTTCCTCGGGGACAGTTTTCACGACCGCGATGCACGGGAAAGAATGGGCGAAGACGATCTGCGTTCGCTTCGCGCGTTGACCCTGGCGCAGGAGACGATCTGGATCAGCGGCAATCACGATCCCGACCCGCCCCGCGATTTAGGCGGAAGCGCGGCGCGAGAAGTGTTCCTGGGTCCGGTGACGCTTCGCCATGAACCCCGCATTCTTGGCGAACAGGAATTCGAGATCGCGGGTCACCTGCATCCTGCCGCGTCCGTCGCCCATCGCGGGATTTTATTGCGATGCCGATGTTTCGTCGCCAGCGAGCGGCGCGCCGTCATGCCGGCTTTCGGGAGCTATACCGGATCGCTCAACATTCTCGCCGCCCCATTCGACGGGCTGTTTCCCGACCCCTATCATGTGTGGATGCTCGGTTCGCGCGCCATCCACAAATTTCCCGCAGCGAAGCTCAGATAAGCAGACGCAGAAGCAAGGCCAGGAGCGACACCACCGCGGCGGCGGTGAGAAGCATGCGGATTTTTCCAAACCGGGACGGCACTCTTCCCTGCTCCACCGCAACCACCTCACGCTGCCCATCGAGCAGGAACGCCGCGATGAGGAGTCCGAGACCGGGCAATGGCGGGAGTGCAAGTGCCGTCCAACCTGCCAACGCCGGAAGCACGGTAATAAAAATTTCCCCTGGGCGAAGCCGATCCTCCCCCATGCCGGCGGCAAAGCGGATGCCGACCTGAAAGGACAGGATCATCGCGCCGTAGGCGACAGCGCCCGTCAGAAACGGGAGCACGGCCAGAGCGGGCAAGGCCAGCCAAGGCGTGATCGCGAACAAGATGAAAGGCAACGCGCCCGCCCAGCCAAGCAGGGCAGCGTCTTTTTGTAGCCTCGCGCCATGGGCATAACCGGCCATGGCTCAAAACTGGCGCGTCTTTACACCGAAAGCAAGCTCAGCCGAGTTTGGCGTGCATTTCGTCGATGAGGCTCGGCGTGACTTCGCCCGTGACCTTCATTCCAGACTGAAGCTGGAACAAGCGGATGGCGTTGGCGGTGCGTGAGTTGAGCGTGCCATCGGGCTTTCCCACGCTGAAACCAAGGGAAGCCAGGAGCTGTTGGGCCTCCAGCACCGGAGGCGTCAAACGCGACTGCCGCGAGGGGCGAACGGACGCAGCGTTGTCGTCATTCCAACTGTCGTCGCCCACCGCCACAACATTGGCGTCGCCGGCCGTGGGCTCCGCTTTCCAATCCTCGACCCGGCGGATGACGTCTTCGACCATCGCGGGGGAAAGGCTTCGGCTTATCGCGCTGGCGCGGCTCAGAGCATCCGCATCCTCCTGCCGGCCGGCGAGCGTATACCAGAACAGCGCCTCGACCGAACTAGCCTTGGTTCCCAAACCCCGTTCATGCAGGACCGCCAGATTGAACTGACTGTCTTTCAAGCCATGGGCGGCGGCGGCGGAGAACCATTTAAAAGCGCGGTCGTATTTGGGGGCACCCAACTGATTGCCCGCGGCAATCACGGCGGCATTGTGCATCGCTTTCACATTGCCCCCGGTGGCGGCGCGTTCATACCAGAGGAAGGCCGCCGCGACATCCTGAGGAACCCCTCGGCCACGCTCAAACAACGTGGCGATGCGGTATTGCGCCGGGGGCAGCCCCCGCGCCGCCGCCTGCTGATACCAGTAGGCCGCCTTGGTATAGTCCTGTTCGACCGGCTTGCCGTCGAGGTAGCGGCTGGCCACGATGAATTGCGCCGTGGCATCGCCCCTGGCGGCCGCATCGCGCAATCCCTTGGGGCCGATTTCGACCGGGGGAGCGATTGGAACCTCCAGCGCCGAACCAGATTCGGCCACGATAGCGGCCAGCGATGTGTCGGAGCGCGGCGAGGCCAGCGAACCCGTTACCAGCCCATCGGATTTGATCGGGCTGTCCTCTTTGTCCTTGACGATGTCGTCGGGCGCGGGAAGGCCGCTCTCGATGCCCGTCCGCATCGGCGCCACGGTCTTCGGCGCTATCTGCTTCTGGGGAAGCAGAAGCGACTGTTCCTTCGCTGGGACCGGAAGCAGCTTCGCCGACCGCCCCATCAGATTGAAGGTGAAGGCGGAAACTGCCGCCAACAGCACGATGCCAGCCAGCAACAGGCGGCGGCGCTTGCCTTCGTTGGAGTTCGCCGCTGACATCGTCAAGCCGGACGCACTCGTCATGGCAGGAACAGGCTCGGTCCTACCTTTGCGGAACGGGATCGGGAACCTGAATGCCGATTTCGCAGCACTTGGCTTCGCCGTGCGCCCATTGGCCGGGAAAGCGGTTTTGCCCGCTGCCGCCTGCGCCGCCCGCCGCGCGGCGGCAATGAAATCATCGCCTTGTACGGCAGCCTCGAGATCGGCGGGCGGAGGCAGCGGCGGGTCGGTGCGCGGCATGGCCGGGGTTGGACCCAGATCGGCAAACGGATTGGAACTGGCTGGGAGCGTTTCCGAGCCGGTTCTGAGGGAATTGGGAAGTGGGGCGGGCTGAAGCTCCGGTGGCAACCAGGAAACCTGCTGGTTGGGCAAGTCCTGGGCCATGGCGGCGGCCAGATGCTGGCCCGCGGCGGCGGTTTCCAGTTCGCTGAGCTTGCCCACGATCTGCTCCAGCGTATCGTGCACGGCGGCCAGCGTTTCCTGATTGCGTTGGTCGGCCGATTGGGCGCTGGCGCGGACCGCACGCAATCCTTCTTCCATGGCGGCCAGTTCGGGCGATGGCCCAGCCGGCTGGGGATGAGCGTTGAGGATACGGTCGGCCATCCGGCTGGCGGCGTCTTCGGCCACGTCGGTGATGGTTTTGCGGTTCTGCTCCAGGCTTTCATAAAGCTGCCCGATGGCGCGCTCGATGGTTTCCAGATGGGAAAACTGCTGTTCGGTCCGCCCCACCCTTTCATCCACCGCCGCGATCTGAAGCTGTAGGGCGGACAGCGCCTCGCCATCGTCGCGCCCAACCATTGCGTCGCCAAGCCGCTGGTCGAGTTCGGCCATGCGGCGTTCAAGTTCGCCAAGCTGCGTGTTAGGCCGCGTCTGCGCTTGTTCGAGGCGCTGGGTGAGTTCAGCGAGGCGGTGGTCCAGATCGGCCATGGGCCGCAGGTCCGGGCCTTGGGCCACCCGGGTCGAGAGCTGTTCGACGGCCACGCGGAGCGCTTGCACGTCGCGGTCGCTGGCGGAGGCGTTGCGAACCTCGTCGATCCGCTGGTTGAGTGCACCGATCTCGGTCCGCTGCCGTTCAAGCGCTGCACCGTTTCCGGCACTTCCCGCGAGCGTCGACTGGGCCTCGTTCAAAAGGGTCAGGATGCGCGTTTCAATATCGCGCAATTCATGCTGGGCCGCCTCGACACCACTTGTCTGGGCACGCTCGGCCAGCGACTCCGCGTGTTCGCGTACCGTCTCGATGCGCTCCGCCAGGTGCGACAGTTCCGCTCCAACACGTTCAGGCAGCGACTCCCGTGCGCCATTCTCCGAACGGTCGATACGCTCGGCGAGTTCGCTCAAACGATCTTCCAGCCGGACAAAGGCGGGCGCCTCTTCAACGACAGCCGGGCTCTCGGATGTGCTGGCGCGCTGGGCCATTTCAGCCAAACGATCCTGCAGGCTCTTGAGGGTGTCGCGGGTGCGCTTCTCGCTCGTTTCCATGTGATCGACGACGTTGCGGAGCGCGGTTTCGAGTGCCGGATATCCAGGAACGTCTTCCGGCCGGTCAAAGGCTTTCTGACGGGACGCCTGTGCGATCTGGCGGCCGAGGATCGAGAGGCGCTCGTTTACGGCGGTGAAGGCATCGACGGTCTGGCGCTCGTTGCTGTCGATGCGGTTCAATATCCGGTTCAGCATGTCCTGTTCGGCCTGGGCCGCAGCCGGGGGATCATAGTTGATCGATGCCGTTTCGCGGTCACGCTGCGCCAGGCGTGCAAGCTGCTGGGCAATGTCTTCGAGGCGGAGCGTGGTTTCGTCCGCCGGCGCGGATGCCGGCCTGGCCGGGGCCGATGAAAATATTTTCACCGAAGGCGTCTCGGGCGGGGCCGGCGGCTCGGTTGTGGCATTGGATTGATCGAGAATCACCGCGTTGAGCCATTCCCCGACTGTCATTCCGGACCGCCGCGCAGCATGTTTGGCCGCCTCGCGCATATCCGGTCCGATGCCCTTAACGCTCCATGGAATGCCCGGTTTCATGCGTTTCTCTCTCGCTAATGACTTGGCCCGCACCATTTTACACACGAGCGAAAATGCGGGTTTTCACGAGCAAAAGTTAACGTTTTTGGTAAAGATTCAGTTAAGTGTTTGAAATAAATGAAACCAGTGCTTGCAATAGCCGGTTTCGGAACTAAATCCCGCTTTTCGACGGAGGCTTGCGTTCAGCCCGCAAAGTTGTATCAGCGCAAGCAGGATTTTGTTCAAGGCATTCTGGAGATTCAAATGACGACAGAGCCTAAGGACCGGCCATCGCGCGACCGGACCTATTCAATTACCGAACTGTGCCGCGAATTCGAGGTCACACCGCGCACCCTTCGTTTCTACGAACAGAAGGGATTGCTGGCCCCGGCGCGGCGCGGCTGGACCCGTTTGTTCAGCTATCGCGACAGAGCCCGGCTGCAGCTCATCCTGCGCGGCAAGAAGGTCGGATTCGCCCTGGAAGAGATCAAGGAGATGCTCGATCTCTACAATCTCCGCGACGGTCAGTTGACGCAATTGCGTATCGCCTCCACCAAGATGCGCGAACGCCTCAGCGCCTTGCGCAAGCAGCGCGTCGAACTGGAAGACGCGATCGCCGATCTCGAGCGCACGGTCGTGGTTGTCGACGGCATGCTGAAGGAACGCGAAAGCGCTGCTCCCAAGGCGGCGAACGGCGCCTGACGCCGCTCGCCTTCATCGCCAACCCGCTTGACCGTTGCGCCAACCGGCGTAGCGATGAAAACTGGCTTGCGGCGCAAGTCGCCGGCGCGCGGCATATCCGCATCAATGGCGACAAAACCTTTGTCGCCGATGGAGAATTGATTACCGGCCGGCCTCCGACCGCCGGGATTGTTGTGTTTCTCGGTGTGGACGACACGGGGCAGTCGTGGACCGCGGGCCCTTCATCGGACACCGACCAACTGCGCGATCTGCGCGGACTGGCACTGGAAGATGCTTTGCCCGCTCACCTCATCGGTCTGCTGGCGCAGGCGCGCTCACTGGTGAATTGGCACGAACGCCACGGCTTTTGCGCCAATTGCGGCGTGCCGACGGAGGTGCGGGATGGAGGTTATCGCCGCCACTGCCCGGCCTGCGGCCTAGATCATTTTCCACGCACCGATCCGGTTGTCATCATGGTGGTCACGCATAGGGGGCGTATTCTGCTTGGACGCCAGGATTCCTGGGCGCCCGGAATGTATTCGGCGCTCGCGGGTTTCATGGAGCCGGGGGAAACCATTGAGGACGCGGCGCGGCGCGAGATTTACGAAGAGGCGGGGATCCGCGTTGGCGCGATCCGCTATATCGCGAGCCAGCCATGGCCGTTCCCCTCCAGCCTGATGATCGGTCTGGTGGGTGAAGCCATTGACGACACGATCACCATCGATGCGCGCGAGATCGAGGAAGCGCGCTGGTTTCCTTTCGACGAAGCCCGGATGATGGCCGAACGCACGCATCCCGATGGGCTCTATGCGACTCACCCGTTCGCCATCGCGCATCTCCTGGTGCGAGCGGCGCTTCAATCCTCCTGATCGGGCCGCATGCGGCGCAGGATCTCGGCGCGGTAGGGGCTGGCCTTGTACACTCCGAGGATTCCCACATAGGAGGAGAAAAATTCCAGCTCTTCGAGCGCCAGACGGACGCCGCGGTCGGCGGGATGACCTTCGATGTCGGCGTAGAATTGCGTTGCCGCGAACTGCCCTTCCAACTGGTAGGATTCGAGCTTGGTCATGTTGACCCCGTTGGTGGCAAATCCCCCCATGGCTTTGTAAAGGGCAGCCGGGACATTGCGCACCCGGAACACGAAACTGGTCACGACGGGCGCCTCTTCCTGCGCGGCGTTGCGCGCCTCCGAAGAGAGGATCACAAACCGGGTCGTGTTGTGGTCCTCATCCTCGACGTCGCGCCGGAGGATTTCGAGACCGTAAATTTCAGCCGCGAGGGTCGAGGCGAGGACGGCGCGGGTGCGATCCCCGCTCTCGGAGAGTTCGCGCGCAGCACCCGCCGTGTCCGCCGCCACCACCGGCTTGATCTTCAGTTCACGGATCACTTTCCGGCACTGGCCAAGCGCGTGGACATGACTGTGGACCGTGGCGATGTCCGCGAGGCTTACGCCGGGAAGCACCATCAACTGATGATGCACCCTGAGAAAATGCTCGCCGATGATGGAAAGATTGGCGCGCGGCATCAGATGGTGAATGTCGGCGACACGGCCCGCCACCGAATTGTCGATGGGGATCATGGCCAGGTCCGCCTCGCCCTCCTTCACCGCCTGGAAGGCATCCTCGAAGGTGCCGCAGGCCAACGCCTCGCCGTCCGGATAGGCTTCCAGGCAGGCAATGTGCGAATTGGCGCCGGGCTCGCCCTGATAGGCGATCCTGAGCCTCATGACGGCCGCCGCATGAGACGCCGGGCGCGTTCGAGTTCTTCCGGCGTATCAACGGACAGCGGCACCGCATCGACCCGCACAACGGCGATCCGCATGCCATTGTCGAGGGCCCGCATCTGTTCCAGCCGCCGGTCTGACTCATTGTCGCTGATGGTCATGGCGACAAAGCGCTCAAGCGCCGCCCTGCGATAGGCGTAGACGCCGATATGATGCCAGTATGGCGGCTCGTGCCCCGGTTCAAGGACGCGAACAAAATCGCGCGCGAAGGCAATCTCGCGGTTGTCGCCGAGCGGTGCTATGGCCTTGACCACATTGGAATCCGCGGCTTCCGCCGGGTCGGTGATGAGGGCCGCGATTGTCGATATGTCGGCGGTTTCGTTAACGAGCCCGGCGAGGCAGCGGCGCAGCGACAGCGCGTCGATGAGCGGCAAATCGCCCTGCAGGTTGACGATGTGGGAAAAAGACCGTTGCGGATCGCGCAATCTTATTGCTTCGGCCACCCGATCCGATCCCGATGGCAGTGAAGGTTCGGTGACGATGGCATCGCCGCCATGCGCGCGCACCAGTTCGGCGATGGAACTTTCGGCCGCGGCGACCAGTACCTGGCCCAGATTGGCCTCGATCGCGCGGTGCCAGACATGCAGGACCATCGGCAGCCCGTTGATGTCAGCCAATGGTTTTCCGGGCAGCCTGGTCGAAGCCATGCGCGCCGGGATGACAATGAGGGTATTGCGGTTTTCGATCATGGGGTTGAGCCAAAGCGCGGCAAATTGTTCTGGCCCGTCTTATACGTATTGCGAAGGTAACGAGAAACAATTAGTTTCCGCGCCCGAACCGCAGCAGGAGGATTCCGGGTCCGATGAACAGCTTTGAATTCAACAAGATGGCAGGTGCTGTTCTGGGGACCGCATTGGTTGTGTTTGGGCTCAAGGCGCTGGCGGGGGTGATTTATCACGCCGAAAAGCCGGAAAAACCCGGCTATTTGATCGAAGTTGCGGCGGCGGCGACCGGCACCGAAGCGGGCAATGCAGAGCAGCCCGCAGCCCTATCCCTGGGCACGCTGCTGGCCTCGGCGGACGCGACTAAGGGCCAGACGATGGCCAAGGCCTGTGCTGCCTGCCACGATTTCACCAAGGGCGGTCCCAACAAGGTCGGTCCCAACCTGTGGGGCGTGGTGATGCGCAATCATGCGGCGCACCCGGATTTCGCCTATTCCGAGGATATGAAGTCGCATGCCGCCGAGCCGTGGACCTTGGAGGCGCTCAATACCTTCATCTCAGCGCCCAAAAAGGTGATGCCCGGCACGAAGATGGGGTTCGGAGGGCTCAAGAACGACAAGTCGCGGGCCGACCTTCTGGCCTATCTGAACACGCTTTCGGATAAGCCACAGCCCCTTCCCGCCCCCTAAATCCTCAAAGCTGAACAAGATTTAACACCGGCAGGCAAAGCCATGGTTTTCATTGGCGCCGCGCGGGCTTATTAGGAAACCCCGTTTCGAAGGATTTTCCGCGCCCATGACGCTGTCCCGACGCAATCTCTTGAAGCTCGCCGGGCTTTCGCCCTTGACCCAGGTTTTGCAGGTGAGCACCGCTCATGCGGAAGAACGCCAGTTCCGCCATGCGCTGACCTTGTTCGATGACATCAAGTACGGGCCGGATTTCAAGCATTTCGACTACGTCAATCCGGCGGCGCCAAAAGGCGGCCGGGTCCGGCTCTCGGTCGTGGGATCGTTCGACAGCCTGAATTCTTATACGTTCAAGGGCGAGTCGATCGGCGTTGCGGGAAACGAGACGCTGCTGGTCTCGGCCCTCGATGAGCCCTCGACCGAATACGGTCTCGTGGCGCAAGGCGTGTGGTTTCCACCTGATTGGTCGATGGCGGTCTATCGGCTCCGGCCCGAGGCGCGCTTTCATGACGGCAAACAGATGACGCCCGAGGATGCGATCTGGAGCATGACGGCGCTCAAGGAAAACCAACCTTCCTACAACGCCTATTACAAAAACGTCGCCAAGGCGGAACAGACGGGTGAAAACGAATTGACCCTGGTGTTCTCCGAGAAGGGCAACCGCGAATTGCCGCTGATTACCGGGCAGCTTCCGGTGCTGCCCAAGCACTGGTGGACGGGGAAAGACGACAAAGGCCGCGACCGCAACATCGCCGAGACGTCCCTGGAAATACCGCTGGGCTCGGGACCCTACCGCGTCGCCAGCGTGAAACCCGGCGCGTCGATCCTGCTCAAGCGCGACCCCGATTACTGGGGCAAGGACCTGCCGGTGAATGTGGGCCAGGATAATTTCGACGAGATCGAATACATTTATTTCCGCGACGCCAATGTGGCTTTCGAAGCTTTCAAGGGTGACCAATATGACTGGCGCACCGAAACCAGTTCCAAATCATGGGCTACGGGGTACGACTTTCCCGCAATCAAGAACGGGCGTGCCGTAGTGGAGGAGATTCCGCTGAAGCAAG
>JANLYR010000225.1:0-2418 GCA_031365765.1 Hyphomicrobiales bacterium
CCGAGGGCTACAAGGTGCCGGCGGGCGAGGTCTATGCGGCGGTCGAGGCGCCCAAGGGCGAGTTCGGCGTCTATCTCGTCGCCGATGGCACCAACAAGCCCTATCGCTGCAAGTTGCGGGCGCCGGGCTTTGCCCATCTCCAGGCCATGGATTTCATGTGCCGTGGCCATCTGCTGGCCGATGTGAGCGCTGTACTCGGATCGATCGACATCGTGTTCGGCGAGGTGGACCGATGAGCGGAGTTACTTCAACGACCTCCCCCAGAAAGGGGGAGCTCGGCGTGGAGCGACGGGTGGGGGTTGACCGGTTCGACCGGACCCCGGCAAAAACCGACAAGGCGCGTTCCCTGCGCCGGGCGATGACCGGGGCCGAGGCGAAACTCTGGTCGCATCTCCGCAACAACTCCATGCATAACGTGGCGTTTCGCCGACAGCATCCAATGGGAACCTGCGTGTTGGATTTCTATTCGCCGGCCGCGAAACTGGCGCTTGAGGTCGATGGCGGCCAGCACAATGAATATTTACAAGCAAGGCGCGACACCGCAAGGGATGGCTGGTTTGCGGAAAAGGGAATTCATACCCTGCGTTTTTGGAACTCTGATGTGCTGACGAATATCGATGGCGTGCTGGAAACAATCTGGCGGACGATCGATGACCGGCTGAGCCCAGGCTCAACCCCCACCCCAACCCTCCCCCTTTCTGGGGGAGGGGGTAAAAGCGAGTTTGCTTCGTGAGCGTCCGCCGTCTCGATCCCGTGCAGCCCGACAGTTTCGCGTTCAGCGCGGAGAATCTTGCGTGGGCGAAAAAGCTCATGGGGAACTATCCGCCGGGCAAGCAGGCCTCGGCCGTCATTCCGGTTTTGTGGCGGGCGCAGGAGCAGAATAACGGCTGGGTGACGCGCGCTTCGATTGAATGCGTGGCGCGGCTTCTCGACATGTCGTTTATCCGGGTGCTGGAAGTCGCCACGTTCTACACCATGTTCCAGCTCTCGCCGGTTGGCCGCAAGGCGCATATACAGGTCTGCGGGACAACGCCCTGCATGCTGCGCGGGGCCGAGGCCCTGAAAGATGTGTGCCGTACACGGATCAATCCCGAGCCGCACCGGCTGTCGGAAGACGGCGACTTTTCGTGGGAGGAGGCTGAATGCCTTGGTGCCTGCGTCAACGCTCCCATGGTGCAGATCTACAAGGACACCTACGAGGACCTGACCCCGGTGACGCTGGAAAAGCTTATCGGCGATCTGGCGGCTGGCCGCCCGGTGAAGCCCGGCCCGCAGATCAAGCGCCAGCTTTCGGCCCCTGAAGGCGGGTTGACGTCGCTGACCGATCCCACGCTGTATTCGGGTGAAAGGCGTTTCGTGCGGGCAGAACCACCGCCGCCGACACCTCCCGCTTCGGCGCCCGAGACAGCAAAGGCTTCCGAGGCGAAAGCCGTCACCGGCGCTCCCGTCTCGATGGCGGTGAAGGAGCCGGCGAAAGCCGCCGCCGATGACCGGAACAAGATTGTCAGGCCCGCCGCCGACTCCGTCCCGGTGCCGGTGACCAATCCCAGGACGCCCAAGCCGATCAAGCTCACGGAACAGAAGCCGCAACCGGCGCGCAAGGCCAAGACGGTCGAAACCAAGAAACCGAGGAAGACCTGATGCTGGCCGACCGCGACAGGATTTTCACCAACCTCTACGGCCTCCATGACTGGGGCCTCGACGGCGCCAGGAAACGCGGCTGCTGGTCGGAAACCAAGTCGTTCATCGACAAGGGCCGCGACTGGATGGTGAACGAGATGAAGGCCAGCGGCCTGCGTGGCCGGGGCGGGGCGGGGTTTCCCACCGGGCTCAAATGGTCGTTCATGCCGAAGGTGGTGGGTGAGCGGCCGCACTATCTCGTGGTCAATGCCGACGAGTCGGAGCCCGGCACCTGCAAGGACCGCGAGATCATGCGGCACGACCCGCATCTCCTGGTCGAGGGCTGCCTGCTCGCCAGCTTCGCGATGAACGCGCATGCCTGCTACATCTATGTGCGCGGCGAGTTCATCCGCGAGCGCGAGCATCTGCAGGCGGCGATCGACCAGGCCTATGACGCCAAGCTGGTCGGCAAGGACAACCTTAATGGCTGGCCGTTCGACATCTATGTCGCGCACGGCGCCGGTGCCTATATCTGCGGCGAAGAGACCGCGCTGCTGGAAAGCCTCGAAGGCAAGAAGGGCCAGCCGCGGCTGAAGCCGCCATTCCCGGCCAATGTCGGCCTCTATGGCTGCCCGACCACCGTCAACAATGTCGAGTCGATTGCGGTCGCGCCCGATATCCTCAGGCGCGGTGCGGCATGGTTCGCGGCGATCGGCCGTCCCAACAATGTTGGCACAAAACTGTTTTGCATTTCCGGTCATGTCGAGCGGCCCTGCAACGTGGAAGAGGCGATGGGGC
>JANLYR010000230.1:0-16319 GCA_031365765.1 Hyphomicrobiales bacterium
GTTGGTGATACCGCGCCAGATAATCAGAATTCCCATGAGCGCCAGATAAAGGTTCACGATGATCGCAAGGATCGCGCCTTTAAGACTTGTCAGGAGAATAGCGCCGATAACGCCCCCTGCCGCACCGAATATCGACAGTGCACGGACGAAATTCCAGTCCAGGTTCTTGTGCACGAGGTGCGATATGGCAGCGGTGCCGGTGGTAGGCAGTTTCGCCGCATTGACGCTGGCCGAGGCAAGAGCAGGTGGAATGCCTTGTGCCAGAAGGACAGACGAGGAAATGACTCCGAAGCCCATCCCCAGCGAGCCATCGACGATCTGTGCAAAAAAGCCGATCAACGCGAAAACAATAAAATCGTGCATCGTCCCCCCTGAACCGCCCCCGGTTCTCCGCAACGCCCCGGCGTTTATTGCAACGGTGCGGATTCCCGCCCGGTCGGCAGGCCGTTGTGCGTCCAGTGTATGCCGCATTCGGTCTTGGATGTCCCAGACCACCGGCCGGCCCTCGGATCACCGGAATTTCCGCCTTGGACGGTGCACGGTTCGCAGCCGATGGAGAAATAACCGATCTCGGTGAGAGGATGGCGGGGAAGATTGTGCGTTGCCATGTAGAGTTCGATATCAAGCGCGCTGAACCCCGCCAGAGGTTCCGCCCTGATCCGTTCGCCGTCAATCGATAGCGGCGTCAGATTTCGCCGTTCTCCGCCGTGGTAGCGCTTGCGTCCCGATACCACCACATCGAAACCGTGCAAGGCTTTTTCCAGAGGAATGGTCTTGCGGATGTGACAGCAAAGATCGGGGCCCGTCTGGTGCAATTTGCCGGTCGGATCGCGGGCCGCGAGATCGGCCGGTTCAGGATGGATCGAGCGCATGTCGGTTAAACCGAGGCGGTCAATAAGCATGCTGCGATAGCTCAAAGTTTCCCAGAATTGTTTGCCGGTATCGAGAAAAATCACGGGCGTCGCCTTGTCCACCGTCGAAACCATGTGCAGTAACACGGCGGATTCTGCGCCGAACGAGGAAACGACAACGAGGCGCCCGCCGAAATCGCGTATCAGCGGCGCCAGAAGATCGCGCCCCTCGAGACCCGCATAGGTTTCGTGAATGCCGCTGTTCATGGCTTATCCGGCATGAGGCTGTTCGAGCCAGGGTTGGGCATCGGTATGGCGCTCGGTCCACACTTCGGCCTCGCTGTTGAGCCGGAACAGGCCCCGCTGGTAGGCAAGCGACATCTGCCGCGAAGCCTGTTGCCAGACCGCAAGGGGAAAACGCTCGCCGATTTCAAACGCGTCGAAACCCACCTGCAGCATGAACTGCAATTGATCGGGCAACACGTTGCCTGTGGCCCGCAACTCGCCGCGATACCCGAATTCACGAATCTGCCGGGCAAGCGAAAACGCGCGTCCATCGACAAAAGCCGGAAAGGTCAGCGCGATGAGCGACAGTTTTGGCAGAAACATCGAGAGGGCCTCGGCCCGTGCGCCATTTGGAAAGGCGACACCGAGCTTGCCAGCACGCTGCGACAGCACCTCCCATTCTTTCAGCAGGCGCGAGAAGGAAATGATGACATCGCTTGCCTCGGGCAAATGATCGTCCGCTCCAGCCTGTATCCAGGTTTCCGAGATCAACACATTATTTTTAAGCAGTGGCATAGAGAGCCTCCTTGAACGGCTTGGCGCCAACGCGGCGATAGGCAGCAAGAAATTCCTCGTCGGGCTGCCTGAGCTCCAGATAGGTATCGAGTATCTTCTCGATGGCGTCCGCCACCTCGTGCCCAGCGAAACCCGGCCCCAGTATGGAGCCAATCGATGCATTCTCCGACGAAGAGCCACCAAGCGTGATCTGGTAGTATTCCTCGCCCTTCTTATCGAGCCCCAAAATGCCGATGTGGCCTACATGGTGATGGCCGCAGGCATTGATGCAGCCAGAAATATTGATCTTGATCGGACCGATCTTCTGCTGCCTGTCGAGGTCGGCAAATTTGCGCGAGATCGATTGCGCCACAGGGATGGCTCTAGCCGTCGCCAGTGCGCAATAGTCGAGTCCGGGACAGGCGATGATATCGCCGGATAGCCCATAATTCGCGGCTCCAAGGCCTGCCACCTCCAGCGCTTGCCAGATCGTGAAGACATCGTCTCTTTTAACATGCGGCAGCACGATATTCTGCGCATGGCTGACACGGAGCTCGTCATGGCTGTAGGTCTCGGCCAGATCGGCCATCAGGCGCATCTGTTCGGCCGAGGCATCGCCGGGAATCCCGCCGGTGGGCTTAAGCGAGATATTGACGATCGAATAGCCGTCAGTGTTATGGGGTGCGAGATTGTTGCGGGCCCAGCGCGCGAAGTCGGGATTTGAAATCCTCGCGTCCTCGAAACCCGCCGACCATCGCGGCAGTTTTTCCAGTTGCGGTGGGGCGAAATAATTAGCGATGCGGGTAAGTTCGCGCTCCTCAACTTCGGTCGATGCCTGGGGCTTTCGCGCATACTCGGCCTCGACCTCGGTCTTGAATTTCTCGGCGCCAAGCTCGTGCACGAGTATCTTGATTCGCGCTTTGTATTTGTTGTCGCGCCGACCGTAGAGGTTATAGACGCGCATGATGGCTTCGAGATAGCCGATCAGTTCCGGCTCCGGCAGAAAGTCGCGCACCGTGACACCGACCAGCGGCGTCCGTCCCTGCCCGCCGCCGACGATCACCTCCCAGCCGGCTTCGTTCCTGTCGTTGCGGTGCATGCGCAAACCGATGTCATGCACCTTGACAGCCGCCCGGTCGTTGGGAGCGCCCGTAACCGCGATCTTGAACTTGCGCGGCAGATAGGAAAACTCGGGATGGAGTGACGACCATTGGCGCAGCAGTTCGGCAACCGGCCTTGGATCGGCAATCTCGTCGGCCGCAGCCCCCGCCCAATGATCGGTCGTGACATTCCGGATGCAGTTCCCCGACGTCTGGATCGCATGCATCTCGACATCGGCCAGGGCTGCAAGAATGTCGGCGGTATCTTCCAGCTTGATCCAGTTATACTGGATGTTTTGCCGCGTGGTGAAATGTCCGTATCCCCGGTCCCAGCGCTCGGCGATCATCGCCAGCTGCCGCATTTGCCGGCCCGACAGCGTGCCATAGGGAATTGCGACCCGCAGCATATAGGCATGAAGCTGCAGATAGAGTCCGTTCATGAGGCGCAAGGGCCGGAATTCATCCTCCGTCAGTTCACCCTTGAGCCGCCGCTCCGCCTGGTCGCGAAATTGTGCCGTACGTTCGCGCACGAACTGATGATCGAATTCGTCATAGCGGTACATGTTCAGGCGCCCTCCGCCGCAAATCCACCGGCACTGCCATCGGCCTGCTTGCCCAGATCGCGCCTGACCGTCGGCCCCAGTGTCCGCATCCGCTCACGAATATGGTTGGCCCTGATGCGACCGTCGCGCCGTTCGGCATCGATCAGATAGCCACCCGTCACCACTGTCGACAACTCATCCTCCTTGGCGCGAATTTCCAGCGCCGCCGCAGCCTGCGGTTCGAGTGCCAGCGTCGCCTCGTCAATTTTCTCGCTCCACGTTCCCGCACGCGTGAGGAACACCGCGATCCCGTCGCGCAACCGGTTGGCTGTCATCACCTGGCCTTTTTCCAGCCCGCTCATGACGCCATTCTCCAATCCGGTTCGCGCTGGCTGAACGGCAGAACCTGCGCCACCGGCTTTGTCTCAACCCCGGGCACAGGCTCAACCGCGATGCCTTCGGCCGCAATGGCGATCAGTTCTTCGGCGGGGAAGATCCCGGAATAAAGCCGTACCACCTGCCTGCCAGCCAAAGCCTCTTCCACCTGCAAAATACTGAGTTCGGTGAAGCTGGTCGAACCGGCGGGCATCCGCACCGCATCGCGCCGCGCCAGTTCAAACACGCCGGCGCCGACCGCGGGATCAAACACGATGACATCCGCCTCCTGCAATTTGCGCTGGCCCTTAAGCGTCAACAGTTCAGGATCGGCGATCCCACCGTTGACAAAACACACGCGGCCAACGACAGGCGCCGCTCCATTCGCGAAAAGCTTGTCGACTGCCGCCTGGAATGTGAGCGAATCGCCAGTCAGAAAAGATTCCCGCGCTGGGCCGAAGAAGAATCGCTGCCAAAAGCTGCGGCGCCGGACGCCCTTCGGCAGCGCATCCGCCACCTTGGGCCGCAATGTTTCGGCGGCCCGCGCCAACCGTCCCAGCCCATGCGGAAGCATCGCGTCGATCCTGGCCCGCAACCCAACCGCCAGAACGGGTGCCGTGCCTTCCGTTCCGATCGCCACCACCACGGGATCACGATCGACGATCGAGGGAACGATGAAACTCGAAAGGCCGGCGTCATCGACCGCGTTTATCGGAATGCCCCGCTCCCGTGCTGCAGCGGAAACCTCGGCGTTGAATTTTGGCTCTGCCGAATAGACCAGCGACGCACCATCCAGCAGTTGTGGCGCAAACGCTTCAGAAACCCATTGCACGCGGGTCTCACCTGCCAATTCTTCATGCAGTGAGGGCGCCACCACGGTAATCCTGGCTTCGGTCTTGAGAATTAGTCGCACTTTCCGCAATGCCTCCTCGCCGCCACCCACCACCACCACGAGCCGTTCCTTCAGATCGACGAAAATCGGAAAATAGCGCATGGCATTCACCCATATCCGTTCGCTTGGTCAAACGCTCGATTGACACGATGCCCTCCATCAATTTTGCCGATTTCGTTTGATTAGCCAAACAAAACCGCGCTATGCGGGAACCGACTGCCAACTGAACATACATGGTGTTCTTTATAACGAACACTAGTTCTAATTACAGGACGGCCAGATGTCAACGCGCCGCGGCAAGAAAAACCTGAGCTCACCGGAAGTTGACCCAAGCCCCGCGCTGGGCAAGACCATCCAGCGGTTGCGCAAGGCCTATAACATGTCCTTGGGCGAGTTGTCCGAGCAGTCCGGGGTAGCGAAATCGATCATCTCGCAGATCGAACGAAACGAAACCAACCCCACTTTGTCCACCGTCTACCGCCTGTCCCGCGCCCTCGACACAACCATGGAACAGGTACTGAAGATCGACGGGGGCTCGGCCTTTCTCGAACATCAACTGAAGTCTGGCATCCCCATCCTTGAAAGTCAGGACGGCTTGTGCCGGCTGGCAATCGCGGGCCCTCTTGATCTTGTGTCCCAACTCCAATGGTACGACTTCCGGGCCCAGCAGGGCGGCGTGCTCGAATCGGACCCCCACCCTTCGGGCACCGTTGAACATCTCTATATGCTCAAGGGAGAAATCGAAGTCACGGCAGGCGAGGATACGAAACGCCTCAGGATCGGAGAAGCGCTCCGCTTCCGCGGCGACCTGCCCCATCGGATCGTCAATATTGGCGAAGGCGAGGCCCACGCAACGATGGTTTTGGTAATTCGGCAGATCTCGGGCGACGCCGGTTTCAACGCATAGGTCTTCCGACGGGCGCTTGACGATCCGGCGGTTCCGCCCCTACTTTTCGAATGGCAATACTCAATATAAGGAGTGGACCTTGAATCCGGAATCTGACGTCTCCTGGTGGCGGTCATGGGCAATCGTCGCTGCTCGCGTCATCTTTGCGGCTGTCTTCGCGATGGCGGTGACGTTCAAATTCGCCGACATGCCGGCCACCGCCGCGTATATCGCGGAAGCAGGATTTTCCTTTTCGTTGTTTCTTGCGTGGATTGCCGCTCTATTTGAAGCGGCGCTCACGATTTGCTTTCTCACCGGCGCTTTTTTTACTGAAGCCGCCCTGCTCGCCGCAGCTTATATAATGTTTCTTGCATGCGCCTTTCATGGTCCTGCCCGATGGAACGGAAACCAGGCCGAGTTCGGTTTTTTCGTCGATCAATTCACGTTTTTCACAGGCCTGCTGTTTGCTGCGGTACACGGCCCGGGCCGGCGCTGGGCCCTCCACAGGACCATAATCGGCGATTATTGGGCCGGACAAGTCACGCCTTGGCCGCTGGCTATCAAACGGCCAGCGCTTGTTTGAGATCGCTGACCAGATCGCTCACATCCTCCAGCCCGACCGACAGTCGCAGCATGCCATCGGTAATTCCCATCATCGCGCGCGCCTCGGCGCCGATATTGCGATGGGTAGTCGACGCCGGATGCGTGATCAGCGATTTCGCATCGCCCAGATTGTTGGAAATGTCGATAAGGCCAAGATTGCGCAGCACATCGAAAGCCCTGGCCTTTCCGCCCTCGACCTCAAAGGTCACCAGCGTGCCGCCAAGGCTCATCTGCTTGCGGCATAGAATCGCCTGCGGATGACTGTCGAGATGGGGATAGACAACCCTGGTGACGCCGGGAATTCCCGCCAGGACTTCAGCGATCCCATGTGCCGCGCGGCTCTGGGCCTCGACCCGAAGTTTCAGCGTCTCCATGCCTTTCAGCAAAATCCAGGCATTGAAAGGCGAGATCGATGGCCCGGTGTGGCGAAGAAACGGTTTCAGCAGGTCGTCTTTGAATTTTTTAGTTGAGACGATGGCGCCGCCCAGGACGCGCCCCTGTCCATCCATATGCTTGGTGCCGGAGTAGACGATTACGTCGGCGCCGTAATCGAGCGGCCGCTGCAGGATCGGCGTGGCAAAGATATTGTCGACCACGACGCAGGCGCCGGCTTTCCGCGAAATCTCGCACACCGCTTCGAGATCGATCACTTCGAGCGTCGGGTTGGAAGGCGTTTCAAGAAACACGCATTTGGTTTCCCGCGTCACCGCATCGCTCCAGGCCGTCAGATCCTTCCCGTCGACCAGTGTCGTCCGGATACCGAATCGCGGCAGGATATTCGTGACTACCTGATAGCACGATCCGAATAGTGCTTTGGAAGCAACAAGATGATCGCCCGCCTTCAACTGGCATGCGAGCGCGCCGAAGACCGCCGCCATGCCCGAGGCCACGCCATAGCAGGCCTCCGCTCCCTCAAGCAGCGCCAGCCTTTCCTCGAACATCGAGACGGTGGGATTGCCATAGCGGCCGTAGACATAGCCGTCGTCCTCGCCGGCAAAGCGTTTCTCAGCCGTCTCAGGCTCGTCATAAACGAAGCCCGAATTGAGATAGAGCGCTTCCGATGTCTCACCGTGATGGGTGCGTTCAAGCCCGCCCCGAACCAGCTTGGTGGCGTCGCCCCAGCGCGCCGGGCTCTGTTCATGCTTTTTCTTTTTCATCAGCTCTGCACCCAGGGCAGCCCCGCCGCCTTCCAGCCGCCCAGCGCACCTCGGTGTCCATGTCCGTCCTTGTCGCCCTCGAACCCCTGCGCCACGTTCCAGGCATTGGTGAAGCCGGCTTGAGTCAAGGCGGAGGCGGCCGAGGCGGAGCGCGCGCCAGACCGGCAGATGCAGAAAATTTCGGTGTCCCTGGGCAACCCCATCTGCTCGATCTCTTCCACGAACTGGCCGTTGACCTGCATCTGTGGGAAAACCTGCCACGATTGGCGGATGAGCCGCTCGACCGCCGGCACGCCGACAAACACCCATTCGGGCTGCGTTCGCACGTCAATCAGAACCGCGTTGGAATTGCCCTGAAGCCGCTGGTAAGCCTCGGCCGGTGAGACATCGCCTTGATGCATGAAAGGATCCGTTCGTTCTTTCGGCCGGTTGTACGGGAAAGGCCACTGTGTCGCAAAAGGAAATAATGGAGGGCTGAGGCAACCTACAACCTTGTTTGGAATTCGCCTGCGCCGCTCTTGCCCCCACGCCCATTCCACCTTACACACCCGGCTTTAATGACCGTCACCAGCCGCAAGCGCATCCTCGCCTCCCAGCATCTTCTGGCGATCGGCGACCTGTCTCACACCGAAATCCTCAGTCTCCTCGATCTGTCGGGCAAATACGTCGAAGTCAGCCGCCAGATCGACAAGCGCCATGCAATGTTGAGCGGGCGGACCCAGGTTAACCTATTCTTCGAGCCATCGACGCGCACCCAGAGTTCGTTTGAAATCGCCGGCAAGCGCCTCGGCGCCGATGTGATGAACATGGCGGTGGGAAGTTCGGCCCTGTCCAAGGGCGAAACGGTGCTCGACACCGCCATGACCATCAATGCCATGCATCCGGATTTCCTGGTGGTGCGCCATCCCTCGTCCGGAGCTGTCGAACTGCTCGCCCAGAAGGTGTCGTGCTCGGTGATCAATGCCGGCGACGGCCAGCATGAGCATCCGACCCAGGCGCTCCTCGATGCCCTCACCATCCGGCGGCGCAAGACGAGGATCGAGGGGCTGGTTGTGGCGATCTGTGGTGATGTGCTGCATTCCCGCGTGGCACGTTCCAACATTCACCTGCTGAACCAGTTGGGGGCGCGGGTTCGCCTTGTGGCACCCTCGACGCTGCTGCCGGCCGGCATCCAGAACTTCGGCGTCGAGATTTACCGGAATATGGCCGAGGGGCTAGCGGGCGCCGACGTCGTCATGATGCTCCGCCTGCAGCTTGAGCGGATGAGCGGGGCATTCGTGCCGTCGGCCCGGGAATATTACCGCTTCTTCGGCCTCAATGCCGAGAAGCTGCGATTCGCCAAACCGGATGCACTGGTGATGCATCCGGGGCCGATGAATCGCGGCATCGAAATCGATTCGGATGTGGCCGATGGCGTACAGTCAGTCATCCGCGAGCAGGTTGAGATGGGCGTTGCCGTACGCATGGCGGTGCTTGACGCGCTGGGCCGCAACTTTCCCGGAGGCGCGAACACATGATGACGCCGGCGAAATCCGCTACCGGACGGCGCGCCTATGTCAACGCCACGGTCGTGGCACCCGGCCAGGGTCTCTCCGGCCTTGGTGGACTGCTTGTTGAGGACGGCTGGATTTTAGCCGCCGGCCCTAAAGTCACCGGAGCCAGCATGGGTAGCGGCACGGCGGTCATTGATTGCGCCGGCCTGACCCTCATGCCTGGCATTATCGATATGCGGGTGTTCACGGGCGAGCCCGGAACGGAATACCGCGAGACCCTCGCCACGGCGTCGGATGCCGCCGCCGCCGGTGGTGTGACGACCATGATTGTAATGCCCAACACGCAGCCGATCGTCGATGATGCGGCGATCGTGGACTACATCCTGCGCCGCGCCCGCGATACCGCACGCGTTCGGGTGGCGCCGATGGCGGCGATCACCAGGAGCCTGGCGGGCGAGGTAATGACCGAGATCGGCGCCTTGAAGGAAGCGGGGGCGGTTGCCATCACTGACGGCGTCAAGGCGGTTGCCAACGCCAATCTGTTTCGCCGCGCGCTGATCTACGCGCGCGATTTCGACATGCTGGTGGTTCAGCATGTGGAGGAGCCATCGCTTTCCACCGGCGTCATGAATTCGAGCGAGATTGCGGGACGATTGGGTTTATCGGGAATTCCCGCGATGTCCGAAGTCATCATGCTGGAGCGCGACATGCGCTTGGTCGAACTGACGGGTGCGCGTTACCACGCCTCGCAGCTTTCTTCGGCCCTGTCGCTCGATGTGATCCGCGCCGCCAAGGCGAAGGGGCTCCCCGTCACCTGCGGCGTGTCCATCCATCATCTCACCCTCAACCACAATGACATTGGCGCCTACCGCACCTTCTTTAAACTGTCTCCACCTCTGCGCGCGGAAGAAGACCGCCGCGCGTTGGTGGAAGGTGTGGCCGACGGGACGATTGATGTCATTGTCTCCGGCCACGATCCGCAGAGTGCCGACACCAAGCGGCTGCCCTTCGCCGAGGCCGCATTCGGCGCGGTCGGGCTGGAGACTATGTTTGCCTCGGCCCTGGCTCTCGTCCACGGCGGTGACATTTCTCTGCCGCAACTGGTCAAGGCGATGTCGTCACGCCCGGCGGAGATTCTCGGATTGGAATCGGGGCGCCTCGCGCCCGGTGCGCCCGCCGACTTCGCCCTCGCTGATCTCAATCTAAACTGGAAGGTCGAGGACAGCGGCCTTCGATCGCGCTCCAAGAATTCGCCCTGCGAGCACCAGACCCTTGAGGGCCGCATTGTCGAGACCGTGGTTGCGGGAACAAGCGTTTACACCTACGCTCGCTGAGCTTGTCCGGAGGAACGCCGCGTGGGCCTCGAAATAGTGATTGCGATTGCAGTCGGATATCTGTGCGGCAGCATACCGTTCGGCCTCATCCTCACCCGCTGGGCCGGATTGGGTGACATCCGAAACATCGGATCGGGCAATATCGGTGCAACCAATGTTTTGCGGACCGGCAACAAGGCCATCGCCGCGCTGACCCTCCTGCTCGATGGACTGAAGGGTGCGTTGGCCGTCATTGCCGTGAGCGCCGCCTATGGTCCAGGGGCTGGAATTGCCGCGGGCCTCGCCGCATTCGTGGGTCATGTGTTTCCAGTCTGGCTCTCCTTCAAGGGAGGCAAAGGTGTTGCGACCTGCGCCGGCGTATTGCTCGCCTGGTACTGGCCGGCCGGTCTGGCCGTCCTGGCCGCTTGGCTTGCCATGGCCATCATCTTTCGTATTTCCTCGCTGGCAGCCTTGACCGCAAGCATCCTCGCTCCGCTCGCGGTCTGGGCATTTGGTCGCCATGACCTGATACTTCCCGCGGCACTGCTTGCCGCTGCGGTCTGGTTCACGCACCGCGCCAATATCCTCCGTCTCAGCCGCCGTGAGGAGCCGAGAATCTCGCTGTCGAAGCAAACATGACGGCACGCGAACTGAGTTTCGCAGAACGGCGCGACTGGCTTCGTCTTAGCCAGAGTGAGAATGTTGGCCCCGCCACTTTCAAACAGCTACTGGCCAGGTATCACTCCCCCGAAGCAGCACTCGATGCCCTCCCCGGACTGTCAATGAAAGGCGGAATGTCGCGGCCCCTGCGCATCTGTTCCAAAGACGCGGCCGAAGCTCATCTCGAACGGGCAGCCGAGTATGGCGCTCGTTTCGTTGCAATGTGCGAACCGGAATACCCCGAACTCCTCCGCCATATCGATGCCGCGCCCCCAATTCTGTGTCTCAAAGGGGATATCTCCCTGACGGCGCGAACCTGCGTCGCCATCGTCGGTGCGCGCAACGCTTCGGCTGCGGGGCGAAAGTTCGCCCGCCAGCTTGCCGCCGAAATCGGCCAGGAGGGATTTGCCATCGTATCGGGTCTGGCGCGAGGGATCGACACGGCGGCTCACGAGGCGTCATTGCAGTTGGGAACCGCCGCCGTACTGGCCGGCGGCATCGACGTTATCTACCCACCAGAAAACGAAACCCTGCATCATGCCATTGGTGAGACGGGCCTTCTTGTCACGGAAATGATGCCGGGAACCGTTCCGCGCGCGGAGCATTTTCCTCGGCGCAACCGGATCATTTCGGGAATGGCCCGCGCCGTAATCGTCGTCGAAGCGGCGATGCGTTCGGGTTCGCTGATTACCGCGCGGCTCGCCGCCGAACAGGGCCGGGAAGTGTTTGCGGTGCCGGGCTCGCCGCTCGATCCCCGCTCCGAAGGCACCAACCGCTTGATCCGCGACGGCGCAACGCTGACCACGAGAGCAAGCGACATCCTGGATGCCCTGGGCGCGCAGCAGAGGATCAGGCGCGACTCGTTCCTCGAACCTGAAGGTGGTTATCTACCCCCAACCGAAGCCTCACCAGGCGATCGCGAGAACCTGCTCGCTTTGCTTTCGCCGTCGCCGATTGAGGTCGATGACCTTATCCGTGAAAGTGGACTGTCCGCTGCGATCGTTACCGGCCTTTTGCTGGAATTCGAGCTCGCCGGGATCGTCAACCGTCAAACACAGGCGATGGTGGCGCTGGCCTAGTCCACTTCGTCGGCCTCGATGATCCAGCGTTCCTTGAGCGCGTCTTCCGTCCACTTCCGGAAAGCCACCGTGTCCATGACCGCGTTCATGTAACCACGCGACACCCGGCTCACCTTGATATCGAAACTGTCGAAACGAGAGACGACAGGTGTGAACATCGCGTCGGCATTGCAGAATTTACCGAACAGAAAGTCGCCCGCCCCCGCCGTTGTCCGGCAATTCCGCCAGATCTGCTCGATCCTGCTGATGTCGCTCAATGCAGCTTCGCTGAGCGCGATTTTATTATGCGGTCTCCGGATATTCATCGGGCATTCGTTGCGCAGAGCCGAAAAGCCAGCATGCATCTCACTCGAAACCGATCGGGCGATTGCCCGAAGCCCCGTCTGCTTTGGCCAGAAATTCTTTTCCGGAAAGGTTTCCGCCAGATATTCCAGAATGGCGAGCGACTCCCAGATCACGCGCTCGCCATGATGGAGAACGGGGAGCCGCCCGGCTTTCGAATGCCGCCTGATCTTTTTTTTCGTGTCCGCCACGTCGAGCTGGATCACCGTTTCATCGAAGGGCAGCCCCGCCATCGTCATCGCCATCCATGGCCGGAGCGACCAGGAGGAGTAATTCTTGTTGGCGACCACCAGATGTAATTTTGCCATGGGGAATTCCTATAGCGAGCGAGGCAAGTAGCGCCAGCTGATGAGCCCTATCACCGCCACGCCTGCCCCCAGTATTATAAACACGCTTCCGATCGGAAAGAAACCGAGCGCAAAAGCAAAGATGAAAGTCGGGATAAGCTCGGAGAAATCGATATAGGTTCGATAAACCGCCGCCATGCGCTGTCGCTCATGCGGCCGCACCGCGCGCAGGAACGGAATGCCGCCCACGCCATCGAGTGCCGCCGCCATGGTGGCGCCGATCAGCAAAAGCCCAGCGGCCGCATAGGGTGCCCCCGTGCCCGCGATCCCCGCGGCGATCGTGGCCAGCGAAATTCCGGCGAATGCAAGCGAGATGACAAGCCGCACGCTATGAACCTGCGCCAGCCTGCCGAACAGATAGGCCGACAGCAAAGTGAGCTGGCTTGCCGATATCATCAGTCCACTGACTTCCTTGCCCAGCCCGCTCTCGACGATAAGCAAGGGACCATAGATGAAGAAACTCACCCAGAAACAGGAGCGCCCAAAAGCAATTAGCCACGCCAGCCGCAGCCGGGGCTGGCCGACAAAACGGGCCACGTTCGCCAGCGGATTGAACGGCTGCAGCGTGCCCGAAGCGAGCGTGGTGCGGTCATGCAGCCGGAAATACCAGAACAGCGCCAGCAGAAGAACCGAAGCGCAGATCGCCGCAACCTGCGGACCCCAGGAACCAAAACTGAGATAGAGCCAGACGCCGAGCATCGGACCGGTCATCCACGAAAAGGTGGACAGGCTCAAACGCAACGGTTCCGCCCGCGCCAGATCGTGCCGTTTGATATGATCGAGGATATAAAGTGCCAGCGTGATGTTGAGGATGGCCGCGCCGCAATTGCGCAGGAACATGCCGATGGCCTGGCCCGGGATGGTGTGGGCCGCCAGCGCGGTGCTCGCGGCGATAAGCAACAATACGCCCAGCGTATAGGCCCAGCGACGGCGGAGCCGCCCCAGCACGTAGGGCAGCATTAGCGTGACAATCAGCACGACCAGCGACACGCTGGTGGCGATCACGCTGACCTTCTGGCTCGATCCGACGAGGTCATAGGCTTGTAGCGAGATCACGGTTGAATTGATCGAGCGGGCCAGCGATTCGAGGGCGAAGATGGCAGCGAATGTAAGCGCGCCTGGAGGTTTCGCCGTCTGCTTCGATGCGGGAGATTCGCGCTTCATGTGCTTCATGTGATGAAAGATTAGGCAGCACGAAATGCCGCCTCGGCGCAAGAGCAAGCCATGCATCCCACGTATGGCTTGTCATCATATCCGGTGGCTCGTAAAACCGGTCATGCCCGTTTCCGAAAAACAAACCGTCGCCCTCTATTCGCTTGTTGCGAGCGCCGTCCTCGCGGTGTCGAAGCTTGTTGCCGGGTTGGCCACGGGCTCGCTCGGCATCCTCTCCGAGGCGATTCATTCGATCATCGATTTTTGCGCCACCGTTGTCACCTGGTTTGCCATCCGCTGGAGTGACCAGCCACCCGACGAGGAACACCACTACGGACATGCCAAGGCCGAAAGTGTCGCCGCGCTGATTGAAACCGGGCTGCTGTTCCTGGTCACTGCATGGATCATCTGGGAGGCTGCCAGCCGTCTTATGACCGGCGCGACTCATGTGGAGGTGACCTGGTGGGCGGTGGCCATCATCGCTGCATCCGTGGTGATCGATTACAACCGGGCACGCGCGCTGAGCCGTGTCGCCAAGAAAACCTCAAGCGAAGCACTCGAGGCCGATGCCCTGCATTTCAGTTCGGATATGTGGAGCTCTCTCGTCGTTCTCCTGGGACTGGGCGCGGTCTGGCTCGGGATCCCCGCGGCTGATAGCGTGGCAGCGCTGTTGGTATCGCTCTTCGTCGCCCTTGCCGGCTGGCGTCTCGGCAGGCGAACCCTCAATACCCTTCTCGACACCGCCCCAGAAGGTGCCACCGGCGCGGTGCGCGCCCTGGTACAGGATGTCGACGGCGTCCTTTCGATCGAAACGCTCCGTCTGCGTCCTGCCGGTGCAACGCTCTTCGCCAGCATCGTCGTCCGCGTCGCGCGCACCATGCCTGTCGATGAGATGATACAGTTGAAAGACAACATCGTGTCGCGGGTGAAAGCCCGTTTTCCCAACGCCGATGTTACCGTGACGGCCAATCCCGTGGCGCTCGACAGTGAGTCGGTCTTTCAGAAGGTCATGCTGATCGCGGCGCGGCGCAACCTTGCGATTCATCATCTGACGGTGCAGCAGATTGACGGCAACCTCGCTGTCAGCTTCGATCTTGAGGTTGATGGCGGCATCGCGCTGTCGCAAGCCCATGACACGGCCTCGGGGCTGGAAAACGCCATCCGCCGCGAATTGGGCCCTTCAATCGAGGTCGAAAGCCATATCGAGCCCCTGCCCGAGCGTTTGCTGGAGGGTGAGGAAGCGCCGTTGATGGAAAGGCAGGCCATTGAGGCCGGCCTCACATCGTTTGCCCGCGAGCAGCAGCGCCTCAGCGGTTTGCACAACATCCGGGTCCGACGCAACGACCACGGTCTGTTCGTGCACTATCACTGCCGCTTCGCCGGCGATGATCCGGTCGAGGATGTTCACGCCGCGGTCGATCGGATAGAGAACGCATTGCAGGCCAGCTTTCCCGAGATCCGCCGGGTCATCGCCCATGCCGAGCCCCTGGGGCAGTCGGAATAGCCGTGAGGGTTCTGCACCCTTCGGATTACCGTGCAATGCCGTGGAAGAACGGTGGTGGCGCCACAACCGAAATCTACGCATCCACCGCAGGCAGCGGATTGACCGGAGAGGCTTTCGACTGGCGTGTCAGCATCGCGGACGTGGTGCAGGACGGCCCCTTCTCAAGCTTCGACGGTTATGACCGGCACATTATGCTGTTGGACGGGAACGGCATGGTGCTCGAAGGGGAACCCGAAGGCTCGATCGTGCTGACGGAAAAATATGTTCCCCGGTCCTTTTCGGGCGAATGGAATCTGCATGGCCGGCTGGTCGCGGGACCCGTCAAGGATTTCAACCTCATGTCGCGGCGCTCGTCATGTAGAAGCACACTGCACTGCGAAATGATGCAATCTGCCGTCGAAGTGGGACCGACTCATGGATCGCTGCTGATTTACATCCTCAACGGCAGCATGAACTGTCCTGCTGGACGCATCACCGCAGGCGATAGTCTCTTATTGCAGCACGGCGAATCGAACGTTCTGGAGCCGATGAAGGCGCCAGCGATCGTTGCCCTTTGCGAAATTCAGCCCAGGTGATCGCTTTCCGACATGCGCGCCAATTGCTTGAGGCGTTCGACCTCGGCGGGCGGCGCCACCACTCTGTTGGCCACCGAAAATGCTTCATAATACGCATATTCCAAGGGCACCGTGATGGTAAAAAGCTGCTGTGATTTCGACATGTTCCGGAGTTCTAGAATCATGTCCGCGACATATTGCGCGGTGTCCCTCTGCTGGAGGGTTGGCGGGGCGCTGCCTGAGGTTTGACCGTTACTTTCTTGAGCGAAAAGTACACCTGGAGAGTTGGGCACAGGGTTCTCCCATTAATTGTAATCCACCGAAATACAACATAAGGATGTTTCTTGGAAAATATAGCACCTATAGATTGTATTGCGAATGCAATCGGACGATGGAGGCCCGGCTTGCGGCTGCTGACCAATGCCTATATGGAGCGGGCGCTTCCAACAGGACCATGAATGACCGTCGTCGTCGTCGAATCCCCGGCCAAGGCCAAAACCATCAACAAATATCTGGGTAAGGGCTTCACGGTCCTGGCCTCCTATGGCCATGTCCGCGACTTGCCGGCCAAGGATGGGTCGGTGTTGCCCGATGACGATTTCTCCATGTCCTGGGAAGTCGACGGTAAGTCGGCCAAGCGCCTGTCGGATATCGCAGCCGCCCTCAAGGGCGACGACCGGTTGATTCTT
>JANLYR010000264.1:0-3794 GCA_031365765.1 Hyphomicrobiales bacterium
GCATATGAACGAAATCGTCAAACGGTTCGATAGCGCAGCGGCGTCTTCCGCGATGGTCGATCCGTTCGGGCGCCACGTCTCCTATCTGCGCGTTTCGGTCACGGACCGCTGCGATTTCCGCTGCGTTTACTGCATGGCGGAGGATATGGCGTTCCTGCCGCGAAAGGACCTTCTGTCAATCGAGGAGCTGGAACGCATTTGCGGCGCGTTCATCGCGAAGGGCGTGAAGAAGATCCGCCTGACCGGCGGCGAGCCGTTGGTGCGCAAAGGCGTGATGACGCTTGTCCGCAATTTGGGGCAGCATCTCAACACGGGCGCATTGGAAGAGTTGACGCTTACCACCAATGGCAGCCAGTTGGCGAAACACGCTGTCGAGCTTGCGGCAAATGGCGTGCGCCGCATCAATGTGTCGGTCGACACGCTCAACGAGGCGAAGTTCAAGACGATCACGCGCTGGGGTGAACTGCCCAAGGTGCTTGAAGGCATCAAGGCGGCGCAAGCCGCCGGTCTCGCGATCAAGATCAATGCGGTGGTCCTCAAGGACGTCAACGACACGGAAATTCCGGCGATGATCCGCTGGGCTCACGGCGAGGGCATGGACTTGACGTTGATCGAGACCATGCCGCTCGGCGATATCGATGGTGACCGTACCGATCAGTACATGCCGATCTCGTTGCTGCGCGCGCAGTTGATGGACCAATTCACGCTGCAGGACATTCCCTACAAGACCGGTGGCCCAGCCCGCTATGTGCGGGTCAAGGAAACGGGCGGGCGCGTCGGTTTCATCACGCCGCTCACCCATAATTTTTGCGAAAGCTGCAACCGCGTGCGCCTCACCTGCACCGGCACGCTCTATATGTGCCTGGGACAGGAGGATGCGGCCGATCTCCGCACCCCGATGCGCGCATCGGAAGGCAATAACCTGCTGAACACCGCCATCGATGAAGCCATTAGCCGCAAGCCCAAAGGCCATGATTTCATCATTGACCGCGCGCACAATCGGCCTGCGGTTTCGCGCCACATGAGTGTTACAGGGGGTTGACGGAACCCAGCTCCAATCAAGGATATCTTTCGCGCAAAATCCGGACGCGCAAGTTTTAGGTCAGTTAGGTCAATCGGCCAAGCTGACTTCAAGCGGTGTGCCATCTTCCTTTTGGAACGGCTGCGTCGGATGCCGATCGAGAAGCGACAACACGGTTTCACTCGGACGGCACAGTCTCACGCCCTTGGCCGTGCAAACGATAGGGCGATTGACAAGAACCGGATGCGACAACATGGCGGCGAGAATGGTATCGTCCTCCACATCCGGGCCGATCAAGCCAAGTTCCTCTGCTGGCGACCTGATTGCGCGTAGCGCCGTCCGCGGCGTGAGTCCGGCGGCAGCAAAGAGTCCGAGAAGTTGCGGTCTCGTCCATCCCGTCTTGAGGTATTCGATGGCAGTGGGTTCGTAGCCCGATGCGCGAATGATCGCCAGCACATTGCGCGAGGTTTCGCATTGGGGATTGTGGTGGATGACGACGTTCATGATTGTGGCTCTAGGCTTTTCGGTGCATGTCGAAGAGCCATGCACTTGTTGCAACGGCAATGAGTGCGCCAACAATCTGCGCGGCGATGAAGGGGATGACGGAATTGGGCGCGATGCCCGCGAATGTGTCCGACAAGGACCTTGCAATGGTGACAGCCGGGTTGGCGAAAGATGTAGATGCCGTGAACCAATAGGCGGCGGTGATGTAGAGGCCGACGATCGCGGGGATCGCTGCCGCGTTATAGCGAAGCCCGCCGAAGATCGTGACAAGCAGCCCGAATGTGGCTGTCGCTTCGGCTATCCATTGGCCAGTGCTCCAGCGCAGCTTAGTTGAAAATTGCAGGACCGGCAGATCGAACATCGCATGGGCAAGCCAGACGCCGAGGACGGCACCAACGATCTGGCATGCAACGAAGGAAAGAAGCCGTTGCCAAGAGAGCCGCCCAGTCACGCACATGGCGAGCGATACTGCGGGATTGAAGTGAGCGCCGGAGACAGGCCCCAAAATGGTGATCAGTACCGCGAGAATGGCACCTGTCGGTATCGTGTTGCCCAAGAGGGCCACGGCTGCGTTTCCACCCGCAAGCTTCTCCGCCATGATGCCGGAACCAACCACAGTCGCAAGAAGGATGCCTGTGCCGAGTGCTTCAGACAGATAGGTTCGTGCCGGCGAGGAATCCTCCATGACTTAAATCAGCTCTTTCCGATGTTCGAGAGTTTTTCCTGCAGCGCTAGACGGTCGAGCGAAGCGATGGGCAGATTGGCGAAGACCGAAATCCGATTCCTGAGCATTCGGTAGCTTTCGGCAAAAGCTAGCCGCCGCTCCGCTTCATTGCCTTCGACGGGTGCGGGATCGGGAAGGCCCCAGTGCGCCGTCATGGGTTGACCTGGCCAGACGGGACACAATTCGTTGGCCGCGCTGTCGCAGACGGTGAATACGAAATCGAGTTGCGGCGCGCCGGGCTTGGCGAATTCGCTCCAGTCCTTCGAGCGTAGTCCCTTGGTGGAATGATTGAGTTGATTCAGAAGATCGAGCGCGTAGGGATGCACTCCCCCTTTGGGATGGCTGCCCGCGCTATAGCCCTTGAACTTGCCGAGCCCCTCGCGCTCCATGATGGCTTCGGCCAGGATCGAGCGGGCGGAGTTTCCGGTGCAGAGGAACAGGACGTTGTAGATGCGTTCAGCCACAGTCAGCCCCTTTTCGCTGGCAGCAGGGAGTCAGATCTTCAATCAGCGGCGCGCACAGTTCCGGCCGGCCGCCACAGCAATCGCGCAGCAAATAGACAACAAGGTCACGCACGCTCGGCAAATGCGCGCGATAGGTCATGGTGCGGCTTTGTTTCTGGCAGGAGACAAGGCCAGCCCGGCTCAGGATGGCGAGATGCGTCGACATAGTATTGTGCGGAACGCCGAGCCGTCGCGCGATCTCTCCGGCGAGGAGCCCCTCGGGTTCATGCAGCACCAGAAGCCGGAATGCCTCCAGCCGGGTGGGCTGCGACAGCGCGCCGAGGGCCACCAATCCAGATTCATTGTCCATATGTCGAGAATAACGGACGTATAAAACCAGTCAAGCATTCACTTATTGGTGGTGATAGGGACAACTTCTGATAACGTTCGCTTCGTGCCGTCGATGCTGACATAACGCCCAGCCCGCCCATGCTGAGGCCTTTCTCGACCACAACGACCAGCATAAGCACAGGGACGATCTTATAAAGTGCGATAGCCTAAGCCGAACCGATAAACGGCTCACCCGGTCCCGGTGTAGCGCGGCGACTATAATTCAATGAAATACATAGTGTTTTCTCCCGTACCTTACACCTATTAGTCCACAATGATAGGACTTTGACAGATTCTGAGGCGGACTCCAAAGTTTCCGAGATAGTTGAAGTGTTATCACAAGATTTCGGCGCAACTCTAAGAAAATAAAGCGATTTTATATGACGCTCACGAAAGCTGAACTCGCTGACCTGATGTTTGAGAAAGTCGGCCTGAATAAGCGCGAAGCCAAAGACATGGTGGAGTCTTTTTTCGAAGAGATTCGCTTGGCTTTGGAGAATGGTGACAGTGTCAAACTGTCCGGATTCGGTAATTTCCAGCTGCGTAATAAACCGCAGCGCCCTGGTCGAAATCCCAAGACCGGCGAAGAAATTCCCATCACTGCGCGCCGCGTCGTTACTTTCCATGCCAGTCAAAAATTGAAGACCCTCGTGGAGAAGTCGTTCAATGGAACCGTTGCTCACCAGTAGCCTTCCGACGATTCCTGCGAAGC